>JAWOAS010000051.1:0-25199 GCA_046498405.1 Egibacteraceae bacterium | reverse complement strand
CGGCCCGGCACCGACGGCCCGGCACCGACGGCCCGGCACCGACGGACCGGCACCGACGGTGCCGGGCCGTCGGTGCCGGGCCCAGGCCGCTGCTGGGCCGCTGCTGCCGCCGGGCCCGCGCCGCCACCAGGGTCCGGGCCGGTCGACCCGTCGCGCTGGTGACGGCCGACCCTGCCATCGGCCCCTGGCCTCGAGTGTCGACCCGGCCGCAGCGCCCTTAAGGCCAGCCTCAGCCGACGTCGCGGACCCCGCCGTCGGAGCGCAGGATGATCGTCACCGGGCCGTCGGCGCGCAGGTCGAGGCGCATGTCGGCGCCGAAGACCCCGCGGGCGACCGGCACCGTCAGCGCCTCGCAGTAGCGCTCGTAGAGCCACGCCCCCCGCGCGGGCTCGGCGGGCTCGGCAAAGGAGGGCCGGCGGCCCTTGCGGGCGTTGGCGTGCAGGGGGAACTGGCTCACCGCGAGCACCGCCCCGCCCACCTCGGACACCGAGGCGGCCATGCGCTCCTGCCCCCCGGGGAAGAGCCGCAGGCCGACGGTCTTGCCCGCGAGCCAGCGGGCGTCCTCCTCGGTCGAGGCCCGGCCGACGCCGACGAGGGCCACGAGCCCGCGGTCGATCCGCCCGACCTCCTCGCCGTCGACCTCGACGACCGCCGAGGCCACGCGCTGCAGCACGACCCTCACGAGTCCTCCTGTCCTCGCCATCGGTCCGTGGCGCGCCGCGTCTGCCGGCGGCCCTGGCGAGGGTACGCTGCGGCCACCGCTGGACCCCAGGCGGCGACCGCCGCGCGCCGGGGCCGGCAGGCCATCGAGGTGATCGAGGTGACGACCCCACCGCGCGGTGCGGTGACCGTCGCGCAGGTGCGGTCCTGGAAGCACGGGCCCGCCCCCTTCGCGATGCTCACCGCCTACGACGCCACGACCGCGGAGATCCTCTCCGAGGCCGGCATCCCCCTGCTGCTCGTCGGCGACTCCGTCGGCGACAACGTCCTCGGGCACGCCACGACGGTCCCGGTCACGCTCGAGGACATGCTCCACCACACCGGCGCGGTCGTCCGCGGCGCGACGGGCCCGCTCGTCATCGCCGACCTGCCCTTCGGCAGCTACCAGGTCGACGTCACCGAGGGCATGCGCGCGGCGCTGCGCCTCGTCAAGGAGGGTGGCGCCCACGCGGTCAAGGCCGAGGGTGGCGAGCGCGTCGTCGACCTCGCCCGCCGCCTCGTCGAGGCCGGCGTGCCGTTCATGGGCCATCTCGGGCTCACCCCGCAGTCGGTGCACGAGATGGGCTACCGGGTGCAGGGGCGCGAGCCCGCGGCCGCCGAGCGCATCCTCGCCGATGCCTCCGCGCTCGAGGAGGCCGGGGCCTTCGCCATCGTCCTCGAGGGGGTGCCCGCGAGCCTCGGCAAGGCCGTGACCGCGGCGGTCGGGGTCCCGACGATCGGCATCGGCGCCGGTGCCGACACCGACGGCCAGGTGCTCGTCGTCCACGATCTCCTCGGCTTGGGCGCCGGCCCGCCGCCGAGCTTCGTCAAGGCCTACGCCGACCTGCGGGGCACGATGGCCGAGGCCGTGCGGGCCTTCGCCGACGACGTCGCCGCGGGGGCCTTCCCCGGACCGGCGCAGCGCTACGAGTGAGCCGCGCCGGTGGGCCCCGACGCCGGTTGCGCCTACCCGCGCGTCGGCGTGTGCGCGCCGCCCTCGACGGCGCGGGCGAGGGCGAAGAGGAAGTCGGAGAGCCGGTTGAGGTAGCGCAGGACGACGTCGTCGGGGATGGCGCCCTGGCGGTGCATGTGGACGACCTGCCGCTCGGCGCGCCGCACGATCGTCCGCGCGAGGTCGACCGCCGCACCGGCCCGGCGCGCCCCGGGCACGGTGAACTCCCGGGGCAGGGGATAGCGCTCGAGGAGCTCGTCGATGCCGCGCTCGAGCGTCTCGACCATCGACTCGGTCGTGAGGCTCAGGCCCTCCTCGAGCTGCGGCCAGTGCTCGGGGTGGGTCGCGAGCTGGGCCCCGACGATGAAGAGCTCGCGCTGCACCGCGAGGATCCGCTCGGCCCATTCGGCGTCGGCCTCGCCGGAGCCCTCGGCGAGCTCGGCGCGTGCCAGGCCGAGGGCCGAGACCGCCTCGTCGGTCGTGCCGTAGGCCTCGGTGCGGGCGTCGTCCTTGTCGACGCGACCGCCGTAGAGCAGCCCGGTCGTGCCGTCGTCGCCTCGTCGGGTGTAGAGCTTCACGTCACCGCCTTGCCGTCGTGGGGGCGGGCGGAGTCTAGCGTCGCCGACGCCGCCCACGTCCCTTCGGCCACAGACGATCCGCACGGCGCGGCGCGATGAGGCTATGCTGCCCCTGCTGCGTCCCCACCGGGGCGCGGCGCGAACGCCCGCCCGGATCGTCCAAGGTCGGCCACATTGAGCTCCGAGCCCGCACGACGCCGCTTCCGCGTGCTCACCCGCATGCGCGACGCCTACAACGGCGGCACGATGTTCGACGTGCAGCTGCAGGTGACCGACTCGGGCAACCTCGTGTGGGCTCAGACCTTCAGCGACCGGCGCGAGGCGGAGGCGTTCGAGGCCACGCTCGAGGCCGACCTCGACGAGCTCGATGACGCCGCCTTCCGGCGCAAGTACGGGGTCCCCTCCCGCGCCTGAGGCCCCCCGCGCGCGCCTCGGGCGCACCGCGCGCCCGGTCTGCCCCCTGCGCCTGGCGAGCCTGCCCGGGCGGGTCGGGGGCGCGGCGCTGCGCGTGCGCGGCTGGACCGTCGTCGTCGGTGAGCCCCTCGCGATCCTCCGCGAGCCCCACGACCTCGAGCGCCTCGCCGAGGCCTGCGGCTGGCGCGCGCCGCGCGACCCCAGCACCCCACCGTTCCTCGGCGGCGCGGTCGGGCTGCTCACCGACGAGGCCGCCACTCCGTGGCTGGCGCTGCCCCCCGACCCCCGCCCCGACCCCCACGGCCTCGGTGCGCTGCGCTTCGCCGTCCACGACAGCGCGGTGTGCCTGCCACCCGATGGCGGGGCCCCGTGGCTCGTGGCCGCCGAGCTGCCCGGCTGGAGCCGGCGCCCCACCGCCGAGCGGCTCGCCGAGCTGCGCGCCCTCGTCGACCACGCCTGTGCCGCCGGCCCGCTGCGCGCGCCGAGGCCCCCGGGCGGATCCGTCCCGCTGTCGCGCAGCCTCAGCCCGCAGGCGCACCGTGCCGGCGTCGAGCGCGTGCTCGCCTGGATCCGCGACGGCGACCTCTACCAGCTCAACCTCACGCTCCAGCTCGGGGTGCCGTGGCCCGCGCCGGGCGTGCTGCTGGCCCGGCGGCTGTGGGACGCCAGCCCCGACGCGCCGCACGCGGCCTACCTCGACGCGGGCCGAGCCGAGGTCGCCTCGGTCTCCCCCGAGACGTTCCTGCGCAGCGACGGCGACGACGTCGTGGTGCGGCCGATCAAGGGCACCCGGCCACGGCGGGTCGACCCCGCAGCCGACGCCGCGGCCGCCGCGGCGCTGCGCGCGAGCGCGAAGGACGCCGCCGAGCACGTGATGATCGTCGACCTCGAGCGCAACGACCTCGGTCGGGTCAGCGAGCCGGGATCGGTGCGGGTCGACGAGCTCGCCGCGCTCGAGGCGCACCCGACGGTGTGGCACCTCACCTCGACGGTGCGGGGACGGCTGCGGCCCGAGGCCGGCCTCGTCGACCTCCTCGCCGCGACGCTGCCCTGCGGCTCGGTGACCGGGGCGCCCAAGCGCATGGCCGTGGCGCGCACCCGCCGGCTCGAGCCGGTGCGCCGCGGGGCGTACTGCGGCGCGATCGGCGTCGTCTCGCACGGGCTCGTCGACCTCTCGGTCGGCATCCGCACCGCGGTGCGCGCCCGCGGGGTCGCCCGCTACGGCGTCGGCGGGGGCATCGTCGCCGACAGCGACCCCGCCGCCGAGCACGCCGAGGCGATGGACAAGGCCGCAGCGTTCCTGCGCGCGACCGGCGCGCGGGCGGGCCCGAGCGGGTCGGCGGGGTAGCCTGCGCGCCCATGCGGCAGGCAGCGGCACGCAGACCCGACCCGGCCCGCCTCGTCGTCGAGGCCGTCGACGGGCTGCCCGAGGTCTGCCCCGGCGACGACCTCGCCGCGCTCATCGCCGCGCGCGCCACCCTCGCCGACGGCGACGTCGTCGCGGTCGCGCAGAAGGTCGTGAGCAAGGCCGAGGGGGCCCTGGCCCGCCCCGAGCCCGGGGAGTCCCACGCCGCGGCGCGACGGCGCCTCGCGCTCGCCGAGGCCGAGCGCGTCGTCGTCGACACCCCGTGGGTGCTCATCACCCGCACGCGGCACGGCCTCGTCTGCGCCAACGGCGGCGTCGACGCCTCGAACGCCGGCGATGGTGTGCTCGTGCTCCTGCCCGTCGACCCCGATGCGAGCGCTCGCAGGCTCCGCGCCGGGCTCGCCGAGGCCACCGGCGCCGACGTCGCCGTCGTCGTCACCGACACCTTCGGTCGCCCCTGGCGCCGCGGGCAGACCGACGTCGCGATCGGAGTGGCCGGCATGGCCGCGCTCGACGACGAGCGCGGCGGGACCGACCGCGACGGCGTGCCGCTCGAGGTCACCGAGGTCGCCCTCGCCGACGAGGTCGCCGCGGCGAGCGACCTCGTGCGCCGCAAGGCCTCGGGCAGCCCGGTCGTGCTCCTGCGCGGGCTCGCCCGACCCGGCGGGGGGTCCGGCGCCGCCGCCCTCGTGCGCCCACGCGAGGAGGACCTCTTCGCCCACGGCCGCGGTCGGCTCGCCGCGCGGCTGCGTGCGGCCACGACCGCCGGCGCGCCCGCGACGGCCGACAGCCCCGCACGCTGGGAGCGTGACGACCTCGCGGCGCTGGCCGGCGCCGCCGGGGCCACGCTGACCTCCCACCCCGACGGGCTGCTCGTGCGCGGGGACCGCCTCGCCGCCGGCCTCGTCGTCGCCGGCCTCGTCGACCAGGGCCACGCGGTCGCCTGGCGGGAGGACCCCGACGGCGTCGTCCTGCTCGTCGGCGGCCCGCGCGACGACACGCAGGGATGAGCATGTCATCCTCGGCTCCGGCGCGACCCCGCACCCGCCACCCCCGCCGACCCCGTCGAGATCGGGCCCGCCGATGAGCAGCTCCCCCCTCGCGGCCGTGCGACGGGCCGCCACGGCCCGCACCGGCACGGGCTTCCTCTTCGTCGTGCTCGCCTCGGCGCTGTGGGGCACCGACGCCCTCTTCCGGCGGGGGCTGGCCCTCGAGCTGCCGGCCTCCTCGGTCGTCTTCGCCGAGCACGCGATCCTCGTCGTGCTCACGCTGCCGCTGCTGCGCCGGGCGCTGCCGGCGCTGCGGGCGTTCACCCGCGCCGACTGGGTCTCGATCGTGCTCATCGGCAGTGGCGCCTCGGCCACCGCGACGATGCTCTTCACCGCGGCGTTCGCCTTCGACGACCCCAACGCGCCGCTGCTGCTGCAGAAGCTGCAGCCGCTCGTCGCGGTGCTCGGCGCGCGGCTCATCCTCGGTGAGCGCCTCATGCCGCGCTACCTGCTCTACTTCGCCCTCGCCGTTGGCGGGGCCTACCTCATCACCTTCCCCGACCCGCTGGCGGCCAGCGTCACCCGACTCGCCCCAGCCCTGCTCGCCGCCGGCGCGG
The DNA here is from genome assembly GCA_046498405.1 of Egibacteraceae bacterium. GTDB lineage: Bacteria > Actinomycetota > Nitriliruptoria > Euzebyales > Egibacteraceae > T1Sed10-49. The sequence goes on along the minus strand of JAWOAS010000051.1, from coordinate 19,584 downwards.
CCTCGCTGTGGGCGCTGGGCACCGTCCTCGGGCGGCGCCTCACCGCGAGGGTCGCGGTCGGTCCGCTCACCGCCCTGCGGATCGCCTTCGGCCTGCCCGCGAGCGCGCTCATCGTCATGCTCGTGCAGGGACCATCGGGCTTCGCCGTCTACGCGCCGGCCGACGGCACCGCGCTGCTGCTCCTCGCCCTCGTCCCCGGCCTGCTCGCGCTCCTGCTCTACTACCGGGGGCTGGCGCGGACCCCCGCGGCGGCGGCGACGCTCGGTGAGCTCGCCTTCCCCTTGAGCGCCCTCGTCATCAACCACCTCGCCTTCGGCGCGACGGTCACCGCCACCCAGGCCATCGGCATCGCCCTGCTCGCCGGCACGATCACGGTCATGGGGCTTGCCGGACGGCGCGACGCCGAGAGCGTCGGCGTCGGCGACCCCCGGGCCGGCGGGCCTGACCCCGTGGTGGGCGCCGGGGTCCCGGTGGTGACGTCGGGCGCGGGCAGGCCTCCGCGGTGAGGACCGCGCCGGCGGCGGTGGCGCTGCTGCTCCGCGGCTTCGCCCACGGCAAGTCGCGCCTGGCCGGGGCCCTGCCGCCCGGCGGGCGCGAGGCGCTCGTGCGCGAGATGGCCGCGGCGGTGCGCCGCGCGGCCGGCGGCCTGCCGTTCCTCGTCGTCACCCCCGACCCGGTCGTGCGCCGCTGGGCGCTCGAGGCCGGAGGGCAGGTCGTCGAGGACCCCGGCCGCGGGCTCGACGAGGCCGCCAGGCGCGCCCGCGAGGCGGTGCGGCAGGCGGGCATCGGCCGCCTCGTCCTCGCCCACGCCGACCTGCCGCTGGCCGACGACCTCACCTGGCTCGTCGACAGCCCCGCCGTCACCGTCGTCACCGACCGTCGCGGCCACGGCACGAACGTCCTCGCCCTGCCCACCCCCGCGCCGTTGCGCTTCGGCTACGGCCCGCGCTCCTGCGCCCACCACCTCGCCGAGGCCCACCGGCTCGGCCTCGACGCCGCCGTCGTCGCCGACCCCCTGCTCGGCTGGGACGTCGACGAGCCCGGCGACCTCCCGCTGCCCTCGGGGGCGGGCCTCGACGCCCTGCAGGCCGCCAGCGCCCGCGAGCGCGCGACCCCCGGCGCCGGGCCGAGGGCGCGGTGAGGTCCCGTCGGGGCACGAGGGCGGGCAGCGCCGACTCGGAGGACCTGCGCCTGCGAGACTGACGACCCCTGACCCCTTCCGCCCCGAGGGCGTGAGACCCGGAGCCGCCATGCGATTCGCCTGGCTCTGCAGCCATGAGAGCCACCAGCCCGAGACGCTGCTCACCCACGCCGTGCGCGCCGAGGCCGTCGGCTTCGACATGGTCACCGGGGCCGACCACTTCCACCCGTGGGTCGACGACGATGGCGCCGCGAGCTTCGTGTGGTCGTGGCTCGGCGCGGTCGCGCAGGCCACCGAGCGCGTCGAGCTCGCCACGAGCGTGACCAGCCCGCTGTTCCGCTACCACCCCGCGCTCATCGCCCAGGCCGCCGCGACGGTCGACCGGCTCTCCGGCGGGCGCTTCCGCCTCGGGGTCGGCACCGGCGAGAACATCAACGAGGGCCCCCTCGGCGTGCCCTTCCCCGGCTACGCCGAGCGCATCGCGCGGATGGACGAGGCCCTCGACCTCCTCGCGCGGCTCCTCGCCGGCGAGGAGGTCTCCAGCGACGGCCCCTACTACCGCGCCGACCACGCCCGGCTCTACAGCCCACCGCTCGGGGCGGTGCCGATCTGGATGGCCGCGGGCGGGCCGCGCTCGGCGGCCTTCGCCGGCGCCCGCGCCGACGGGCTCATCACGAGCGTGAAGGACCCCGCCGAGAGCCGCGCGCGCGTGCTCGACCCCTACCACGAGGCCGCCGCGGCGCGCGGCGCGGCCACGACGGTCATGGCCACCCGCTGGTGCGTGCTCGCCGCCGACGAGGAGGAGGCCTGGCAGGCGCTGCGGCCCATGCGGGGCCTGCGCGCGCCCGGCAGGCTCGAGGCCGTCGACCCGGCGGTGCTGCGGCAGCGCGCCGACGAGATGGGGCGCGCAGCGATCCTCGAGCGCTTCACCATCGTGCCCGACCTCGAAGCCCTCGCCGAGGCCTACCGCCCGCTCGTCAGCGACGTCGGCGCCGACGTCGTGGCCGTGCAGGTCCTGGCCGCCGACGTCGACGTCGCCCTCGAGGGCATCGGCCGGGAGGTCCTGCCGTACCTGCGGTCGCTCGCCGAGACGACGGGCTGAGCCCGACGGGGCCGGTCAGGCCATGCCGGCGCGCTCGCCGGCCTCCTCGGCCTCCCCCTCGCGCTCGTCCCCGTCGCTGCGGCCCTCGCTGGCGGTGGGCACCGCGCTGCCGCGCAGCCGGTCGGCGAGCTCGCCGTCGATGCCCCGGCGGATCGCCGCCAGCGCCGCCTCACCGCTGAGGGTCTCGGCCTCGACGAGGTCGTCGGCGAGGGCGTCGAGCCCGCCGCGCAGCGCCTCGAAGTCGGCGATGAGCTCGTCGAGGGCGGTGCGGAGCATGCGACCGACCTCCTCGTCGATCGTCTGCGCGGTGCGCTCGGAGTACTCCGAGCCGCGGGCGAGCTCCTCGCCGAGGAAGACCTGCTGCTGGTCGCCGTAGCCGACGGGCCCGAGGGCGTCACTCATGCCGTACTCGCGTACGACCGCGCGCGCCAGACGGGTGGCCTGCACAAGGTCGTGCTGCCCGCCGGTCGTGGGTTGACCGAGCACGACCATCTCCGCGGCGCGCCCGCCGAGCATCACCTTGAGGCGGGCGTCGAGGTAGCTCTTGAGGTAGATGTGCCGCTCGTCCATCGGCAACTGCTCGGTGACCCCGAGCGCCATGCCCGTCGGCAGGCAGGTGATCTTGTAGACGGGGTCGGCCTCCTCGGAGAGGAACGCCGCGAGCGCGTGGCCGCCCTCGTGGTAGGCCACCGCGCGCTTCTCCTTGTCGTCGAGGCGCACGCTCGAGCGCTCCCGGCCGAGGGTCTGACGCTCCCGCGCGGCCTCGATGTGGTGCATCGACACCGTCTCGTAGCCCTCGCGCACGGCGATGAGGGCCGCCTCGTTGATGAGGTTGCGCAGGTCCGCACCGGCCATGCCGGGGGTGCCGCGGGCGACGACCTCGAGGTCGACGTCGTCGTCGATGGGCTTGCCCTTGGTGTGGACCTCGAGGATCTCGACGCGCTCGGACAGCGTCGGCAGCGGGATCGTCACCTGCCGGTCGAAGCGCCCCGGGCGCAGCAGCGCCGGGTCGAGCACGTCGGGCCGGTTGGTCGCGCCCATGACGACGACACCCTCGGAGCCCTCGAAGCCGTCGATCTCCCCGAGCATCTGGTTGAGGGTCTGCTCGCGCTCGTCATGGCCCCCGCCGAGGCCGGCGCCGCGCTTGCGGCCGATGGAGTCGAGCTCGTCGATGAAGATGATGCACGGGGCGTTCTCGCGCGCGGTCTTGAACATGTCGCGGACGCGGCTCGCGCCGACGCCGACGAACATCTCCATGAAGTCCGAGCCGGTCACCGAGATGAACGGCACGCCCGCCTCCCCGGCCACGGCCTTGGCGAGCAGCGTCTTGCCGGTGCCGGGCGGGCCGACCATGAGCATGCCCTTGGGGATCTCCGCGCCGGCACCGCGGAACTTCTCGGGCTCGCGCAGGAAGGCGACGGTCTCCTGGACCTCCTCCTTGACCTCCCGGTAGCCGGCGACGTCGGAGAAGCGCGTCGTCGGCTCGTGCGGCTGGTGCACCTTGGCCTTCGACTTGCCAACGTTGGCCATCCCGCCCATCTGCCCGCGCGCCTGGCGGTTGAGGTACCAGAAGAAGAAGATGAAGAGCAGCAGCGGGAAGCCGAAGAACAGCAACAGCGTGGCGAAGTTGTCGCCCTCGACCTCGGCGTCGAGGTTGACGTCGTTCTCGACGAGGAAGTCCTCGATCCCGTCGTTGCCGAGGACCACCGATGGGGGCACGACGGTCCGGAACGTGCCCTCCTCCTCGTCGGCGAAGGTGCCCTCGACGGCCTGGCCGGTGAACGTCGCCGACTCGACCTCCCCGGCCTCGACCGCCTCGCGGAACTCCTCGTAGGTGATCCGGTCGTCCGGCTGCAGCGCGCTGAACAGCCAGAACAGCAACACGACGAGCAGCACGGCGGCGAGGATGCGAAAGCGGGTGTTGCGGTCCACGGTGAGCGGCCTCGAGGATCGGTGAAGGGCGCGGACGTCGCGGCCACCGTACCCCTCGGCCCGTGGGGCTACGCCGGACCCCGGCCGGGCGGCGTGGCCGGCGGCGGATGAGCGCCGCGACGCTGGGCATGCTCGCGCCAGCCCCACTGCCGCTCGCGATCGCCACCCGCCACGAGAGGAGCCCCCCATGGCCCGCCGAGGCCGCCCGCGCCGCGACGACCGGTCCCGCGAGGCCGGTGGGGAGTCGGTGTGGGACTACCCCCGACCGCCGCGCGTCGAGCCCGACGCGCGGCGGGTGCGCGTCGAGCTCGCCGGCACGGTGATCTGCGACACCGACGAGGCCGTCCGCGTGCTCGAGACGAGCCACCCGCCGACGTGGTACCTGCCGCGCGAGGCCTTCGACGGCGTCGAGCTGCGACCCTCCGCCCGCCGCACGACCTGTGAGTTCAAGGGGACCGCGACCTACCTCACGCTCATCGTCGGCGGACGCGAGGAGCGCGACGCGGCGTGGTCCTACGACGCACCGAGGCCGGGCTACGAGGCCCTCGCCGGACGCCTCTGCGTCTACCCGAGCCGCGTCGACGCCTGTTGGGTCGGCGACGAGCGCGTCGTCCCGCAGGAGGGCGACTTCTACGGCGGCTGGATCACCAGCGACGTCCTCGGGCCCTTCAAGGGGGGCCCGGGCACGATCGGCTGGTGACCGCCGGGACCGAACGGACGGGTCGCCCCCGGCCACAGGGGCCCGCGCTCCACTAGGCTTGCATGGCGCCGACGGCCGCGCTCCCGGAGGAAGCCTCGTGGCACACACCGACACCGCTACCCATCAACGCGCCTCGACCGCCGAGCTGCTCGATGCGCTGTCGAGGGCCGAGCCCCTCGCGCTGGCCGAGGCCTACCACCGCACCGGCGTCGCCGCGCACAGCGTGGCGCGCCGCCTGCTCGGCGACCCTCGCGAGGTCGAGGCGCTGCTCGTCGACGTCTACAGCGACCTCTGGCGCGAGCCCCCGAGCGTCGGCGCCCTCGAGGCCTGGGTGCGCCAGCGGACCTTCGCGCGCGCCCGTCAGTGGCTACGTGAGCAAGGCCGGCCCGCCGCCTCGGCCTCGGCGGCGCTCCTGCTGCGCGACACCGAGGTGCCCGTCGGCAGCGACCGCACCGAGCAGGCGATCGCCGCGCTCGACGACGACGCGGTGCGCGCGCTCCTGCTCGCCCACGACCGCGGTACGCCGACCTCGAGCCAGCGCGAGGAGGATGCGGCGGCCGACCTGCGCCGCGCGCTGCTCGCGCTCGCCGGGGCCGAGGATCTCCCGGGCTGCGACGACCCACGCCTGGCCGACGACGTCCTCGGCCTCACCAACGACGACGAGTCCGCCGAGCTCGCCCGGCTCGTCGCCGGCGACCGCGCCTGCGCCGAGCTCACAAAGGAGCTGCGCCGCGGGCGGCGCAAGATCGAGGGCCTGCCGCCCGCTCCCGACCTCGGTCAGCGCGTGCTCGTCGCGGTGCTCGCCAGCGGCGGCGCCGTCGCCGAGGTCGCCCCGCCCCTCGAGCCCGCCGACGCCCCCGAGGGCGCAGCCGCGGGGGCGGCCAGCGCTGGTGGGGCGGCGAGCGCCGCTGCGGTCGGCGCCGCGGCTGGCGCGCCCCCCGCGGCGGGCCGCGACCCGCAGGCAACCAGCGACCCACACACGACCGACGACCCACACACCGCCAGCGACGCGCCGACGGCGCCGTCGGGCATGGCCGAGGCGCCAGTCGACGACGACCGCGCCACGGAAGGCGCCCCGACGGCGTGGACGCACGAGCAGCGGCCAGGCGCCGACGATCCCGCCTCGGCCCTCGACGACCTCATCGGCGACCTGCCCACCGCCCGCGAGGACCTCCTCGCCGCAGCGGAGGAGGGTGACACCGACGAGATCACCGTCCGCCCCGGCCAGCCCAGCGACGAGGTCGAGACCGGCGCGTTCGCGACGGTCTACGACGAGCCGACCGACGGGGATGGGCAGACCGACGGGCACGGGCAGACCGACGGGCACGGGCAGACCGACGGGGACCGGCAGACCGACGGGGACCAGCAGACCGGCGGGGACCAGCAGACCGCGGCGCCGTCGCGCCCCCTGCCCGGGACCGCCCCCGGGGAGGCCGAGGACGACGAGCTGTGGCTCAGCGCCGACGACGAGGAGCCCCCGGCTCCAGCGCCGGCCCGCGAGCCGATCCGCATCGGGGGCGGCGACCCGAGCCCGCCGCGCCCGCCCGAGGGCGAGCCCGCCGAGGCGGTGGGCCCCGACGAGGCGATGCGCTTCGACGACGACGACTACGACGAGGAGGGCGGCGGCCGCCGGGCGGTGACGATCCTGCTTACCGTGCTCGGCGGGCTGCTGCTGCTGGCCGCCGGCGGCATCGTCGGCCTGCTCGTCATCCGCATCATCCTCGGCTAGGCCTCCTCCTCTCGGTAGCCGAGACGGCGGGAGACCTCGCGCCCGAGCGCGCGCACCGGCGGCCCGAGCAGCGCCGGGTCCTGCACGCGGCTGGCGGGCGCGACGATGCCGACGCTGGCGATCCCGTCGCCGACGGCGTCGAGGATCGGCGCGGCGACCGAGACGATCTCCCCGCCGGCCTCGTCGGTGGCGATCGCGAAGCCGCGGGCCCGGTCGGTGAGGGGATCGGCGCCGCCGTGGCTGGCGAGGGCCTCGCCCTCCTCGACGGCGAGGCGGGACAGCACCGCCCGGCCATGGGCATTGACGCTGAGCGGGTGGCGCAGGCCCACCGGGTAGCCGATGCGCGCGCCCCGCCCCGGGGGCTCGAGGCGGTCGACGACGACGACGTCACCGCGATCGCGCACCGCGAGGCAGACGGCCTCGCGGACCTGCTCGAGCAGCTGGCGCATCCCCGGCAGCGCGTGGCGTCGGACCTCGAGCCCGCGGGCCGCCCTCGCGCCGAGCTCGATGAGCCCGACGCCGAGGCGGTAGCGCCGCGAGCCGTTGTCGCGCACGACGAGACCCTCGTCGCCGAGCGTGCCGAGCAGACGGTAGAGCACGGCGCGGTCGAGGCCCGTGGCCGTCGACAGGCCCGCGACGGTCACGCCGTCCGGCGCGGCGGCCAGCGCGTGGAGCACGGCGATCCCGCGTCCGAGCGTGCGCGACCTGCTGGCCTCGCCCTGCGCTGCCTCCGACGCGTTCGTGCCCATCGGCACCCCCTCGGCGCTCGCTGGGCGGGGATCTCCCGCCAGGTCGGCGATCCGCTGCCCAAGGGCGAGTGTTTCCCGCCGACCCCGCCCCGTCAAGCCGAGGTTGTGCCCGCCGGTGCTACGCTGGCGCGCCGCGCCAGCCGACGGCCACGACCCGTGAGGACCACCGCATGGACGATTTGTCGCTCCCCTACCCGCGTGCGGAGAGCGAGGAGCTGCCCTTCGAGCACCTCGCGCAGGCGAGCACGTTCCGCCGTCTCTACGACAACCGCATCCTCTACCTGCGGGGCCCGATCGAGGACACCGTCGCCGACACGCTCGTCGCCCAGCTCATGTCGCTCGACGCGGAGTCCGACGAGGACGTCACGCTCTACATCAACTCCCCCGGCGGCCTCGTCTCGGGCATGTTCGCCGTCTACGACGTGATGCACATCATGCGGGCGAAGGTCAACACCGTCTGCGTGGGCATCGCCGCGTCGGCGGCCGCGTTCCTCCTCGCCACCCCCACCGGCACGCGCGCGGCGACCCAGAACGCCCGGATCATGTTCCACCAGCCGCTCGGCGGCGCGCGCGGGCAGGCCGTCGACATCCAGATCCAGGCCAAGCAGATCGTCTACCTGCGCGAGCGGCTCTACGAGATCCTCGCCGAGCGCACCGGCCAGAGCCTGGAGACGATCCGCCGCGACGCCGACCGCGACTTCTGGCTCTCCGCGGAGGAGGCCGTCGAGTACGGCGCGATCGACATGGTCCACACGAGCCACAGCGGGGTGTAGGCCCTCACTGCCGCTGGCAGCTCGGGCAGTACGTCGTGCCCCGACCGGCGACGGTGACCGCGCGCAGCGTCGTGGCGCAGCGACGGCACGGCCGACCGGCCTGCCCGTAGGCGGCGAGGTGGGTCGCGTAGCGCCCCGACTGGCCGTTGACCATCTGGTAGTCCCGGAACGTCGTGCCCTCGCGCTCGATCGCGGCGGCGAGCACCTCGCGCAGGGCCGCCCACAGCCGCGCTGCCCGCTGCGGGCCGACGCGCCGGCTGCGGGGGTTGATGCGCGCCGCCCACAGGGCCTCGTCAGCGTAGATGTTGCCGACCCCGGCCACCGGCCGCTGGCTGAGGAGCTGGGCCTTGACCGGCTGGCGCGACGCCGCGAGCGCAGCGTGCAGCCCCTCGGGTGTGAACGCCGAGGAGAGCGGCTCCGGGCCCAGCGCCGAGAGCGTGGCGATCGCCCCGTGGTCACCGGCGTCGACGACCGAGAGGCGACCGAAGCGGCGCACGTCGCGGAAGTCGAGCACGGCGTCGTCGAGGACGACGGTCGCCCGGACGTAGGCGTCGGGCTCCCAGCCTTCCTCGTCGCGGAAGCGGAACGCCCCGGTCATGCCGAGGTGGGCGACGAGCTCGAGGTCGCCCCGGTCGGAGGCGAGGTCGGCGAGGAGGTACTTGCCGCGGCGGCGCAGGTCGGTGATCGTCGTGCCGGCCGCGCGCGACAGCCCGCTGAAGCGGGCCTGCGGCACGGCCTCGACGACGCGGATGCGCCGCCCCACGAGGCGGGGCAGCAGTTGGCGGCGGACGCTCTCGACCTCGGGCAGCTCGGGCACGTCGACCATGATCGCGCGTCGGGCCCCTATCGGGCCGCCGACCGCGACACCGACGCGGGAAACGCTCAATCTCACCGACGGTGATGCCGAAGTTCCCAGCGTGAGCGCCACGGAGCCGACCGTGGGCGTCGACGCTGGAGGAGGTGTCGCGACTCGTGGATGCCGTGGGCGCGAGGGAGGACACGGGGCCGTTCCCGTCCGATGAGCGCGACGCGGAGGCCTTCCTGCGGCAGGAGGCCGCCACCCTCGAGCGGGCGCTCGTGGCCGCGTGCGACGACGGAGCGCACCGCACCGCGGGTGACGCCCGTCCCGGCGCGGTCGAGCTCGACCACGAGTCGTGGCTCGCCCTCATCGCCACGCTCCACGCGCGCGGCCAGCACGACGCCGCCGACGAGATCTGCGGGCTCTACAGCTTCCACGGCCGGGTCGTGACCTCCCTCGAGCGTGGCCTCGACCCTCGGCTGGGCGCTGCGGTCGCCAGCCGCGTCCGTGCGCTGCTCGTCGACGAGCTCGCGCACCGCACGACGATGGTCTGCCGGGAGCTGCCGGCGATGCGGGAGATCGTCGTCTCCTGAGCCGCGTCCGGGCCCGGCGCCTGCCGGGTGCGGATTGCGCCGGCAGGCGCCGCGCGCGACGATACGGCCATGAGCCCCACCGCCCCCACCTCGGCCTGGACGCCGGACTCCTGGCGCCAGCGCCCCGCGGCCCAGCAGCCCGACTGGCCCGACGCCACCGCCCTCGAGGCCGCCCTGGCCGAGCTCCGCTCGCAGCCTCCCCTCGTCTTCGCCGGCGAGGCACGGGCCTTGCAGGACCAGCTCGCGCAGGTCGCCTCGGGGCAGGCCTTCCTGCTCCAGGGCGGCGACTGCGCCGAGACCTTCGCAGCGTTCTCCGCCGACGGCATCCGCGACAAGCTCAAGGTCCTCCTGCAGATGGCCGTCGTGCTCACCTACGGCGCGCAGCTGCCGGTCGTCAAGGTCGGCCGCATTGCCGGGCAGCTCGCCAAGCCGCGGTCGCGGCCCGAGGAGACCGTCGACGGGATCACCCTGCCGGCCTACCGCGGCGACGCCGTCAACGGTCTCGCCTTCGACGCCGCGGCGCGCGTGCCCGATCCCGCGCGCCTCGTGCGCGCCTACCACCAGTCCGCGGCCACGCTCAACCTCCTGCGCGCCTTCACCCGCGGCGGGTTCGCCGATCTCGAGCGCGTCCACCAGTGGAACCGGGAGTTCGTCGCCGAGAGCGCCCAGGGCCAGCGCTACGCCGCGCTCGCCGCCGAGATCACCCGGGCCCTCGCGTTCCTGCGCGCCTGCGGGGTGGCCGTCGACACCGACCCGACGTTCCACACCGTCGACTTCTGGACCTCCCACGAGGCGCTGCTGCTCGGCTACGAGGAGGCGCTGACCCGCCAGGACTCCCTGACCGGGGAGTACTACGACTGCTCGGCGCACATGCTCTGGGTCGGCGAGCGGACCCGCGACGTCGACGGCGCCCACGTCCACTTCCTCTCCGGCGTCGGCAACCCTGTCGGGGTCAAGATCGGACCGAGCGCCGAGCCCGACGAGATCGCCGAGCTCGCCAAGCGCCTCAACCCTGACGCCGTGCCGGGCAAGCTCACGCTCATCACGCGCATGGGCGCCGAGCAGGCTCCCGAGCGCCTGCCCGCGATTGTCCGGGGGGTGCGTGACCTCGGACTGCCGGTGGTGTGGTCCTGCGATCCGATGCACGGCAACACCTACACCGTCAACGGCGGCACGAAGACCCGGCACTTCACCGAGGTCCTCAGCGAGATCCGCACGTTCTTCGCCGTGCACGCCGAGGAGGGCACCGTGCCCGGCGGCATCCACATCGAGCTCACCGGCGAGGACGTCACCGAATGCCTCGGCGGGGCGCAGGAGATCGTCGACAGCCACCTCGGGCAGCGCTACGAGACCGCCTGCGACCCCCGACTCAACAACCGCCAGTCGCTTGAGCTGGCCTTCCAGGTCGCCGAGATGCTCCGGAGCGCCTGAGGGCTCAGAAGCGGCAGGCCCCGGTGCCCACGCGCGCGTCGCGCTCGACCGCCTCGGCGACGACCGCGCGGACCTCCCCGACGCTGAGGGCGTAGCCGACGGCGTCCTCGCCCGCCGAGGAGGCGAAGACCACCCCGCCGACGGCGCCGTCGGAGGTGACGAGGGCGGCGCCGGAGTCACCCTGCTCGACGCTCGCCGACAGCGTGAGGACCTCCCGGTCGACGCGGCCGCGGCCGTAGACGTCGCGCCCGACCGCGGGCGCGAGCGAGCGCACCGCCGCGGCCTTGGGCACGAGCGCCTCCCCGCCGCCGGGGTAGCCGAGGATCGCCGCGGTCTCCCCCCGCTCGGGCGGGCGGTCGGCCCAGCTCAGCGTCGTCGCGGCGAGACCCTCGACGCGGAGCACCGCGAGGTCACGGTCGACGTCGAGGCCGACGACGACCGCCTCGCGCGCCCCGCCCCGGTCGTCGACGCGCACCTCCTCGGCGCCGGCGACGACGTGGGCGTTCGTCACGACGAAGCCCTCGGCGACGGCGAAGCCACTGCCGAAGGACGAGGCGTCGCAGCCGTTGGCCCGCACTCGCACCGCCCCATCGGCGGCAGCGTCCACCGCCGCCTCGACCGCCGCCTCCTCGGGGGCGTCGACGGGAGGCGCGACGCCAGCGCCGAGCCCGGCGACGGCCTGCGGGAAGCCCTGCTGGTCGAGGTAGGCGCCGACCCTGCCGACGAGGTCGGGCGGGGGCGGCAGGAGCCGGGCGATCTCGCTCGTGGCCCTCGACTGCGTGATCTGCTGGGCGAGCCACACCGAGGGCCCCTGGGCGAGGATGCTCGCGAGCAGCCAGACGGCGAGGGTGAGGGTGGCGACGCTGACGACGAGGCCGCCGACCTGGTCGAGGGGACGCGCGCCGGTGCCCGCGAGCCCGCGGCCGAGCGCGGCACCGAGCCACACGCCGAGGGCCTGCCCGACGATGAGCGCGGCGAGCACGACCCCGATCGTCACGAGCGCGAGCGCGGGGCCTGGCTCGCCGACGACCCAGCCGCCCACGGCCGGTCCCAGCGCGAAGCCGGCGACGAGGCCGGCGACCGCCCCGAGCAGCGAGCCGAGCTGGACGAGCGCGCCACGACGGAAGCCGCGAACCGCGGTCACGAGGACCGCCGCGAGCAGGGCGACGTCGAGGAGGTTCACGGGCGCCAGAGTGCCAGCCCGCGCCGCGCGGCGGACTCGTCACCTCGGCCAGCCGGCGCCGCGCCGGCCGCCGGGCGAGGGCGAGGCCGGCTAGCGTGGGGCCATGGTCGACGCCGACGACGTGGCCCGTGCCGCCGCGACCCTCGCCGGGGTCGCGCGGCGCACCCCGGTGCTGTCGTCGGCCGCGCTCGACGCCGAGGCCGGGGCCCGGGTCAACCTGAAGGCCGAGAGCCTCCAGCACACCGGCTCGTTCAAGTTCCGTGGCGCCGCCAACGCCGTGGCGAGCCTCACGCCGGCCGAGCGCCGCGCCGGCGTCGTGACGTACTCCTCGGGCAACCATGCCCAGGCGCTCGCCCGCGCCGCGGCGCGACTCGGCACCTCCGCGGTCATCGTCATGCCCCATGACGCCCCCACGGGCAAGGTCGCGGCCACGCGGGCCGCCGGCGGGCGCATCGTCGGCTACGACCGCTACGACGAGGACCGCGCCGCCATCGCCGCGGCAATCGCCGAGCGGGAGGGTCGCGCGCTCGTCCCCCCCTTCGACCATCCCGCCGTCATCGCCGGGCAGGGCACCGTGGCCTCCGAGCTCTGCGAGGAGGTCGGCCCCCTCGACGTCCTCGTCGTCTGCGTCGGCGGTGGCGGCCTCGCCGCCGGGTGCGCGATCGCCGCGCACGCGGTGAGCCCCGCCACCCGGATCGTCGGCGTCGAGCCGACCGCCGGTGACGACGTCCGGCGCTCCCTGGCCGCCGGCCACCGGGTCTCGATCCCCGTCCCGGCGACGATCGCCGACGGCCAGCAGGTCACCAGCCCCGGGGAGCTGACCTTCCCGCTGCTGCAGGCCCACCGCTGCGAGATCGTCACCGTCAGCGACGACGAGATCGTCGCGGCGATGGCCTTCGCGGCCCGCGACCTCAAGCTCATCCTCGAGCCCAGCGGCGCCTCGGCCCTCGCCGCGTTGCTCGCTGGCGCCGTCGACGTCGCCGGTGCGCGCGTCGGGGTGACGCTGTCGGGGGGCAACGTCGACCTCGACCGCTTCACGGCGCTGCTCGCCGACGTCGCCACGGCAGGGCCCGACGGCGCCCCTGGCGAGGCCGGCTCAGACGAGGCGCCGGATCTCCCCGTCTGAGGCGCGCAGCACCGCCCGCGCGGCCTCATGGAGCGCGGCGTGCGCCGCGCGGAAGGCGTCGATGTCGTCGGTGGACCGCGTCTCCTCGGCGGGCGCGCCGAGCGGCTCGCCGTCGTCGCCGTCGAGCTCGGCGAGGGCAGCGTCCCAGTCGGTCTCGGCCGCGGCGTGGCGCAGGTGCATCCCCGGGGCCTGCATGAGGGCCCGCTCGAGATCCTGGATGACGGTGAGGACGACGTCGGTCGTCGTGCGCACGCCAGGGGTCGTGAGCAGGTGCAGGGCCTGGAGCTTGCGCATCGCCATCGCCATGACGTACTGGGGGTCGCCGAGCTCCTCGACGGCGGAGTCGACGGCGCGCAGGTCGATCGTCACCGCGGCGGGCACGCCGAACCAGCGCTGCAGCGTCGCGAAGAGCGTCGCCGCGGCGTCGCGTGCGGCGAGGAGCTCGCGGGGCTTCGGCAGGTCCTCGGAGTCGTCCATGCCGCGCAGGCTATACGGTGCGGAGCCGGGCTCGGCGACGCTGCCGCGCTCGGCTAGGCTGCGCTCCATGGACGACGCGACCGCCCTGCTCGTGACGATCACGGGACGCGATCGGCCGGGGATCACCTCCGCGCTCTGCACGACCCTCGACGAGCGCGGCGCCCGCATCCTCGACATGGAGCAGGTCGTGCTGCGCGACCGCCTCATCCTCGGGATCCTCGTCTCCTGCGGTGAGGACGAGGAGGCCACCCGGACCGAGCTCCACGCCACCGCCGAGGGGCTCGGCGTCGACATCGAGTGCCAGACGATGGCCGCCCGCCGGCCGCGGGCTCCCACGGTGCGCCATGCCGTCGTCGTGCTCGGACAGCCGCTGCCCGCGAGGGCGGTCGCCGCCTGCGCGACGGCGATCGCCGAGTGCGGGGCGAACATCGACCGGATCGTGCGCCTCTCGCGCTACCCGATCATGAGCTTCGAGCTCCTCGTGGCCGGAGGCGACCCCGAGCAGCTGCGGGGGGCCCTGGCGCAGACCGCCGCCGAGCAGCACATCGACGTCGCGGTGCAGCGGGCGACGATCTACCGGCGGGCCAAGCGCCTCATCGTCATGGACGTCGACTCGACGCTCGTCCAGGGGGAGGTCATCGAGCACCTCGCCGAGCACGCCGGCGTGCGCGAGGCCGTCGAAGACATCACCGCGCGGGCGATGGCCGGCGAGCTCGACTTCGAGACCTCGCTGCGCGAGCGCGTCGCGCTGCTCGAGGGGCTGCCGGTCGAGACCGTCGAGCACGTGCGCGAGCACCTCGAGCTGACCCCCGGGGCCCGCACGCTCGTGCGCACGCTGCGCCGGCTCGGTTTCGTCCTCGCGGTCGTCTCGGGGGGCTTCACCCAGGTCACCGACCGTCTGCGCGACGAGCTCGGACTCGACTTCGCCGAGGCCAACACCCTCGAGGTCGTCGACGGGCGGCTCACCGGCCGCCTCGTCGGCCCGATCATCGACCGCCAGGCCAAGGCCGACGCCCTCGAGCGCTTCGCGAGCGCGGCGGGCGTGCCGGTGAGCCAGACCGTCGCGGTCGGCGACGGCGCCAACGACCTCGACATGCTCGGCCGCGCGGGCCTCGGCATCGCCTTCAACGCCAAGGCCGTCGTGCGCCAGGCCGCCGACACCGCGGTGAGCGTGCCCTACCTCGACGCGATCCTCTTCCTCCTCGGCATCACGCGGGAGGAGATCGAGGCCGCCGACGCCGAGGATCCCGCGCTCATCGACATCGCCGGCGCCCGGAGCCACGAATGAGGCCCGCCGGCGGCGGGCCTCAGCCTTGCACGACGCGTGCGGTCAGCTCAGCCGTCGAGGTGGGCGCGGATGAACCACTGGTGCATCTCGAGCTTCTCGAGCTGGGTCAGGACCATGTCCTGGGAGACGAGGTCGAGGTCCTCGAGCTCGGCGGCGACCTTGCGGTGGTCACCGATGACGCCCTCATAGACGCGGTTGAGGGCCTCGAGGTGCTCGGGTCCGGTCGCCTTGGCGAGCTTGTAGTCGTCCCACGTGCGGTGCGTCGCGACGTAGCCGGGCGTGCCCATCGGCGTGCCGCCGAGCGTGGCGATGCGCTCGGCGAGGTCGTCGCTCATGAGCTGGACGTCGTTGACCCACGGGTCGAGCATCTCGTGGACGCCCACGAAGTTCGGGCCGACG
The DNA here is from genome assembly GCA_046498405.1 of Egibacteraceae bacterium. Classification (GTDB taxonomy): domain Bacteria; phylum Actinomycetota; class Nitriliruptoria; order Euzebyales; family Egibacteraceae; genus T1Sed10-49. Next base: position 4,162 of record JAWOAS010000051.1, on the reverse strand, counting down.
ACGTTCCAGTGCACGTGCTTGAGGGTGAGCTGGAGGTCGAGCGTCGCGTTGAGCCGGTGCTGGAGCCTCTCGATGATCTTGTCCGAGGTCGCCTCGTCGAGGCCGGGCACGGTGTAGCGGTCCATGCGTCGCACTCCTTGTCGTCTGCGCTGCCGGGGGAGGTTTCGGCAACTTTTCCCGGGCCCTTGGCACCCTACACGCCGCGCCCGGCCCCGTGGGCTCCGCTTGACGACGCCAGCCCTGCGACGCACGGTGAGCGCACCCTGCCCCATGACAAGCGAGGAACCCCATGAGCCCGGCAACCCCCGACCCACGATCGCAACGCGTCCAGGGCCTGTCGGCCTCGGTGACCCTGGCGATCACCGCCAAGGCCAAGGAGATGCGCGCCGCCGGCGAGGACGTCATCGGCTTCGGCGCCGGTGAGCCCGACTTCGCCTCGCCACCGCACGTCGTCGAGGCCGCCCAGAAGGCCTGCGCGGACCCGACGAACCACCGCTACACCCCGCCTCCCGGCCTGCCCGCCCTGCGCGAGGCGATCGCCGAGCGCACCGGGGTCGTCTCCGGGCTGCCGTGCAGCCCCGGCGATGTCGTCGTCACCAACGGCGCGAAGCACGCCCTCTACGCCGCCTTCCAGGCGCTCATCGACCCCGGCGACGAGGTCCTGCTGCCCGCGCCCTACTGGGTGAGCTACCCCGAGCAGATCGCCCTCGCCGGCGGGCACGCCGTCGCCCTGCCGACGACCGCCGACAGCGGCTGGAGGGTCAGCCTCGAGCAGCTCGAGGCGGCGGTCACCCCACGGACGAAGGCCCTGTGCTTCACCTCCCCCTCGAACCCGACCGGCGCGGTCTACCCGCCCGAGCAGGTCGCGGCGATCGGGCGCTGGGCGGCTGAGCGCGGGCTCTGGGTCGTCACCGACGAGATCTACGAGCAGCTCGTCTACGAGCCGGCACGGCACGTGTCGATGCCCGTGGCCGCCCCCGAGATCGCCGAGCGCTGCGTCGTCGTCAACAGCGTCGCGAAGGCCTACGCGATGACCGGCTGGCGGGTCGGCTGGACGATCGCCCCCGCCGAGCTCACCCAGGCGATGTCGAAGATGCAGAGCCACACGACGTCGAACGTCGCCAACGTCTCCCAGCACGCCGCGATCGCCGCGCTCACCGGCCCGCAGGACATCGTCGGCGACATGCGCGCGACCTACGACCGCCGCCGCCATCTCGCCTACGAGCGCCTCAGCGCGATCCCAGGCGTGAGCTGCCCGCTGCCCGAGGGCGCCTTCTACACCTTCCCGTCCGTCGAGGGGGTGCTCGGCCGACGCTACGGAGGGCGGGAGATCACCTCCTCGCTCGAGCTCTGCGACCACCTGCTCGAGCACGCCCGCGTCGCCCTCGTCCCCGGCGAGGGGTTCGGCTCACCGGGCTCGATGCGCCTGTCCTACGCCCTAGCCGACGCCGAGATCGAGCGCGGGCTCGACCGCATCGCCGACGCCCTGTCCTGACCCGGCCGGCCGGCGCCGCCGACCGCAGCCACCACCCGAGGAGGTCGATCACGAGATGGCGGAGCTCCGCCTCACGAGCCCGGCGTTCGCCCCCGACGAGGAGATGCCGTCGCGCTACCGCGGCGACGGCGAGAACCTCTCCCCGCCCCTGGCCTGGGAGGGGGTGCCCGAGGGCACCGAGGAGCTCGTCCTCATCTGCGAGGACCCCGATGCCGACGAGGGGGTGCTCACCCACTGGGTCGTCTTCGGGCTGCCGCCGACGATCGACCGCCTGCCCGAGGGTCTGCCGCGCGACGCGGTCATCGACAGCCCCGTCGAGCTGCTGCAGGGGCTCAACGAGTTCGGCGAGGTCGGCTACATCGGCCCCCAGGCGCGGGAGGAGCGCGGCCCCCACCGCTTCTTCTTCCGCATCTCGGCGATCGGTCGCGAGCTGCTCGAGGTCCCCCCCGGCGCGACACGCGAGGAGCTGCGGGGGGCCGCCGCGCCCCACGTCCTGGCCCGCGCCGAGCTCGTGGTCATCGGATGAGGGCCCCTGCTGGCCCGGTGGGGCCCGGAGGGCGACGTTGAGCACCGCGGAGGCAGCCTGGCGGCGCCGGTTCCGCGCGCCCCAGGTCTCGCTGCCCCACGCCCCGCCGGAGGCGCCGCAGCGCTGCGTGTACGCGACGAGCGCCTCGGGGGTCTGGCAGCTCGCGACCTGGGACCTCGACACCGGGCGCCGGCGGGCGATCACCGACAAGCCCACCGGCGTGCGGTCCGGCGGGGTCACCCCCGACGGTGCCGGGGTCGTCTGGTTCGACGACGGCGACGGCGACGAGGTCGGCCGCTACGTCCTCACCCCCTTCGAGGGCGGGCCCCGCCGCGACCTCCTCGGCCCCGACGTGGCCGAGGGGTGGGCCGCCGGCCTGGCCCAGCGCCCCGGGCGGACCGTCGCCGGCCTCGCCGACCGCGACGGGTTCCACGTCTGGGTCGACGACGCCGCGGGCCTGCGGCGCCTCGACGGCTTCCGCCACCCCCTCGGCGTGGCCGACCTCTCCCCCGACGCTCGGCTCGCCGCCGTCGAGCACGCCGAGCACGGCGACGTCCTGCACCCGGCCACGCGCGTCTACGACGCCGTCGACGGGCGCTGCCTCCTCGACCTCGGCGACGCCAACGCCACGCTCGTGCCGGTGGCGTTCAGCCCCCTGCCCGGCGACACCCGCCTGGCCGTCGTCGGCGACCACCACGGCCGGCTCCTGCCCGAGCTCGTCGACGTCGCCACTGGCCAGCGGCGCGTCCTCGGCGCGGACCTGCCCGGCGAGGTCGACCTCGCCGACTTCTGGCCCGACGGGCGGCGGGTGCTCCTGCGCGCCGAGCACGAGGGCCGCAGCACCCTGCACGCCCTCGACCTCGAGCGTGACGCCCTCGAGCCCCTCGAGGTGGGGCCGGGCACCGTCGGCGCCGCCCTCGTGCGGCCCGACGGGGCGGTCTGGTACCGCTTCGGCAGCGCCGCCGAGCCCAGCCAGCCGCGGGTCCGCGACCGCGCGGGCGACCGGGTGCTCCTCGCCCCGGAGGGCGAGCCCGCCCCCGCCGGCTCGCCCTACCACGCCCTGCGCTACCCCAACGACGACGGCGAGGAGGTCCACGCCTTCCTCGCCCTGCCCGAGGGGCCGGCGCCGTTCCCCCTCGTCGTCGAGGCCCACGGCGGACCGGCCGCCCACGTCAGCGACCATCTCGACCCCTACGTCCAGGCCTGGGTCGACCACGGCTTCGCGGTGCTCCAGCCCAACTACCGCGGCTCGACCGGCTACGGCAAGGCCTGGGAGGAGCGCCTCATCGGCGACCCCGGCGGCCCCGAGCTCGTCGACCTGCGCTGCGGACGCGACCACCTCGTCGCCGACGGCCTCGCCGACCCCGCGCGCGTCGTGCTCGTCGGGGCCTCCTGGGGCGGCTACCTCACCCTCCTGGGCCTCGGCACCCAGCCGGAGAGCTGGAGCCTCGGGGTGGCCACCGTGCCCGTCGCCGACTACCTCTCGGCCTACCGTGACGAGTCCCCCGACCTCCAGGCCTACGACCGCGGGCTCTTCGGGGGCTCGCCCGAGGAGCTGCCGGCGCTCTACCGGGAGCGCTCCCCGCTGACCCACGTCGGCGGCGTCGCCGCGCCGGTGCTCATCATCACCGGGGCCAACGACACGCGCTGCCCGCTCCCGCAGGTCGAGGGCTACGTCGCCGCGCTCGCCGCGCGCGGGATCGACCACCACCTCGACGTCTTCGAGGCCGGCCACGGCTCGCTGGCCGTCGAGGAGCAGATCCGCCAGCAGGAGCTCGCCCTGGCCTTCGCCGCCGCGCGCCTGGGCACCCCGGGGCCGCGCTGACCCGCCGCCTGGGCGACGCCCCCCGGCCCGCGCCCGGCCCGCCGCTCAGCCCTGCGTGGCGCGCCGCTCAGTTGCGTCGCCTGCCCGAGCCGCAGCTCAGCCCTGCGTGGCGCGCCGCGCGCCGACGCGCAGGAGCAGGCGCAGCGCGGCGAAGGCCGCGAGCCCGAGGGCCACGACGAGGGCGCTGTGGGGCGTGGCCGGCGGGGCCTCGAGCGCCCGGCCCTCGCCGAGCCATGGCCACAGCGCCCGCAGCGCCCCGACCATGAGCCCGGTCAGCGCCGCCATCGTGAGGTCGTGGCGGCGCGCGAGGAGGGTC
>JAWOAS010000196.1:0-8166 GCA_046498405.1 Egibacteraceae bacterium | reverse complement strand
ACCATTCTCAGAATGTCTTACTTCATTACGAGCTTCATTCACACCCTCATTAAACGCTTTAACCGCATCCTCCCACCCCAGGGCAAGGCCCAGAGAGAAGCAGAGCAGAGATCCAATAAAGAGATGCCGCAGCCTGAATTTTTCGTTTATGGCTTTTAAGCCCCGCCTGATCGGGCGAATTAACACACCGGAAAAACCGAATGGAGCGTTTGGCCGGGGCGATGCCAGAGCGGGGCGGTGGGCGGCTCAGGCCTCGCCGTCGCCGCTGCCGTCGCCGCTGTCGCCACCGTCGCCACCGCTGTCGCCCCCGTCCCCGTCCTCGCCGCCGTCTTCAGGCTCCGGCTCGGGCTCCGGCTCGGGCTCGGGCTCCGGCTCGGGCTCGGGCTCGGGCGGCGCACCGTCGCTCACGACGATCGTGACGCTCGCGCCGCGGTCGACGGTGGCGTTGGGCTGGGGGTCCTGGCTGATGACACGGCCCTCGGAGACCGTCGCCGACTCCTCGCGCTCGACGCGCACCGACACGCACGGCTCGGGCTCGCAGGCGCCCTCGAGGCGGTCGATCGCCGTCTCCTCGGGCTGGTTGACGACGTCGAGCATCGTGAAGGTGTCGGGCCCCTCGCTGACGACGATCGTCACGGTCGCCCCGCGCTCCTCGTCGGTGCCGGGCTCGGGGTCCTGGGAGATGACCCGGTCCTCGGGGATGGTGTCGGAGGCCTCGGTCTCGACCTCGACCTCGAAGCACGGCCGGGGGTCGCAGGCGCCCGCGAGGGCGTCGGTGGCCTCGCTCTCGGTGCGGTTGAGGACGTTGGGCACGGCGATGGTCTCCGGCCCGCTCGAGACGACGAGGGCGACCTCGGTGCCCTCCTCGACCTCCTCGCCGACGGGCGGGTCGCTGCGGATGACGAGGCCCTCGTCGAGGTCGTCGGAGGGCTCGGTCTCCTGCACGCCGATGCCGAGCCCGAGCTCGACGAGCTCGCGCTGGGCCTCGTCGACGTCGAGCCCCTCGAGGTCGGGGATCGCGACGAGCTCGGGGCCCTCGGACAGGACGAGGAGGACCTCGCTGCCCTCCTCGGCGAGCTCGCCGGCGCCGGGCTCGGAGCGCACGACCTCGTTCTCGGCCACCCCGTCGGCGGCCTCGCGCTCGTCGGCGATGACCGGCACGAAGCCGTCGTCGCGCAGGAGCTCCTGCGCCTCACCGACCTCGAGGCCGGTGACGTCGGGCACAGGCAGCTCGACGGTCTCCCCGCCGAGGACCGCGGCGAGCAGCACCCCGGCGAGGACCGACAGGGCGAGGACGACGATCGCGAGCAGCGCGATGCCGAGGCCCCGACGCGCGCGCGGCTCGCGCGTGGGCTCGGCCTCCGGCTCGAGCGGCTCGGTGCCCAGCGACGTCGTCGGCGCGGCCCACGCCCCGGCCGCCGGGGCGGCCACGGGCATCCCCGCGAGCACGCGCTGGAGGTCGGCGTTGAGCTCCCGTGCGGTCTGGTAGCGCTCGGCGGGGTCCTTGGCCATGGCCTTGAGCACGACGTCGTCGAGCTCCGGCGCGAGCGCGGGGTCGATCGCGCTGGGGGGCACCGGCAGCTCGGAGACGTGCTTGTAGGCGAGGGCGACCGGGGTGTCGCCGGCGAACGGCGTCTGCCCGGTCAGCGTCTCGTAGAGCACACACCCCAGGGCGTAGACGTCGGTGCGGCGGTCGACCTCCTCGCCGCGCGCCTGCTCGGGGGCGACGTAGGCGGCGGTGCCGAAGACCGTCGCGGTCTGGGTGACGTGCTCACCGCCGATGGCGCGGGCGATGCCGAAGTCGGCGACCTTGACCTGCCCCTCGTCGCCCAAGAGGATGTTGCCGGGCTTCATGTCGCGGTGGACGAGCCCGCGCTCGTGGGCGTAGTGCAGCCCGAGCGCGGCGTCGCCGATGACCTCGAGGGCCCGGTCGACGGTCAGCCGCTCGTGGGCGAGGGTGTCGGCGAGGCTGCGGCCGCGGACGTACTCCATGACGATGAACGGCCGGCCGGCCTGCTCGCCGGCGTCGTAGACGCTGACGATGTTGGGGTGGCTCAGGCCCGCGACCGACTGCGCCTCGCGACGGAAGCGCGCGAGGAAGGTCGCGTCGTCGGCGTAGCGCGCGTGGAGGATCTTGACGGCGACCTCGCGGTCGAGCTGGTCGTCGTAGGCCAGGACGACGTCGGCCATGCCCCCCTGGCCGAGCAGGCCCCGCAGCTCGTAGCGCCCGCCGAGGCGGGTGCGCCCGCCGAGGCCGCCACCGTCCTCGGCCCGGTCGGCCGGGCCCCCGCCCGCCGGGCCAGCCTCGCCGCTGCGCTGGCCGCCCGCGGCGGTGTCGTCGAAGGCCGCGTCGTCGGCACGGCGCCCCTGGCCGCCCGCACCACCGATCGGCTGTGTCTCGTCCATCGTCTCAGTCCTGCTCGTTGCCGGCGATCGCCGCCTCGATCACCGCGCGGGCCATCGGCGCGGCCACGCCACCTCCGGTGGCGCCTGCGTCGGTGTCGGTGACGACGACGGCGACGGCCACCTCGGGCAGCTCCGCCGGCGCGAAGCCGGTGAACCACACGGTAGGGGGTTCGCCCTCGCCGCGCTGCGCGGTGCCGGTCTTGCCCCCGACGCGGACCCCGCTGATGGCCGCGCCGCTGCCGGTGCCGTCGTCGACGACTGCCACCATCATGTCGCGCAGGGCCGAGGCCGTGCCGGCGCTGACGGCCTGCGCGCTGCCGGCGAACGTCAGCGGCTCGGCGTCGAAGCGCGTGAGGACCCGTCCGCTGACGTCCTCGACGTGGCGCACGAGCCGCGGCTCGACGAGCTCACCGCCGTTGGCGATCGCCGCGGAGACCATCGCCATCTGCAGCGGCGTCGTGCGCACGTCGCGCTGGCCGATCGCCGACTGCGCCGTCGAGGGCGCGTCGAGGTCGGTGGGGATCGCGCTCTCGGCGACGCGGTCCATCTGGAGGTCCCACTCGGCGTTGAGCCCGAAGCGCTCGGCCTGGCGCACGAGCCGGTCGCTGCCGAGGTCGAGGCCGATCTGGCCGAACGTCGTGTTGCAGCTCACCGCCATCGCGCGCTCGAGGGTGATCGAGCTGCCGTCGGCGCACACCCCGGAGCCGAAGTTGCGGATCGTGGCCTCGGTCAGCGGCAGGTCGAGCGCGGGCGGGTCGGGATAGGCGGTGTCGGGGCGCACCCCGCTCTCGAGGGCGGCGGCGCCGCTGACGAGCTTGAACGTCGAGCCGGGGGGATAGGTCTCGCGCAGCGCGCGGTTGAGGCGTGGGTCGACGTCACGCCCGGCGAGGTCGTCCCAGGCCTCCCGCACGACGTCGCCGTCGTGGCTGGCCAGCGGGTTGGGGTCGTAGGTCGGCGCGGAGGCCAGCGCGAGGACCTCCCCGGTGGCCGGCGCGACGGCCACGATCGCGCCGACGCGGCCGTCGAGGGCGTCGGTGGCCGCGCGCTGCGCCTGCGGGTCGATGGTCAGCTGGAGGGTGTCGCCGGCGCGCTGGCGTCCGGCGAGGAGGTCGGCGATGTTGCGCGCGAAGGCCTCGGGCGCCGAGCCGATGAGGAAGTCGTTGAAGGAGGCCTCGAGCTCGCTGCGGCCGTAGACGAAGGAGTGGTAGCCGGTGACGTGGGCGTAGGTCGGCCCCTCGGGGTACTCGCGGAGGTAGTCGAGGCGCCCCCCGGTCGACGTCGAGCCGGCGACCTCCCTCGACGACGCGCCCTGCCCGGCGATCATCGCCCCGCGTGGGGTCTCGTACTCGGCGAGCAGCCCGCGGGCGTTGCGCTGGTCGGTGCGCAGCTCCTCGGCCTGGAGCACGGCGATGACGTTGAGGTTGACGAAGAGCAGGGCGAACAGGCCGACGACGCCGACGGTGATGCGGCGGATCTGCTTGCGCATCAGCCCTCACCCGCCCTCGGTGCGGCGGCGTCGGTGCCCTCGCCGGAGCGCTGCTCGCCGCCCCAGGACGCGGCGTCGGTGGCCGCGCCGGAGCGCTGCCCGCCGTCCCAGGACGCGTCGTCGGCGCCCCCGGCGGAGGCCTCGGCTCGTGCGGCGCGGCTGCGGCTGCGCCGGGGGCGTGGTCGCCCGGGCGCGCTGATGCGCGCGAGCAGGGCCACGAGGACGAAGTTGGCCAGTAGCGACGAGCCGCCGTAGGAGACGAACGGCAGGGTGATGCCGGTCAGTGGGATGAGGCGCGTCACCCCGCCGACGATGACGAAGACCTGCAGGGCGAGGATCGAGGTGAGCCCGGCGGCGAGCAGCGCGCCGAGGTCGTCGCGGGCCTGCAGCGCGATGCGGAAGCCGCGGCCGATGAGCACGACGAAGCACAGCAGGATCGCCGTCGTGCCGAGCAGCCCGGTCTCCTCGGCGAAGGCCGAGAAGATGAAGTCGGTGCGCACGAACGGCACGAAGTCGGGCTGGCCCTGCCCGAGACCGACCCCGGTGACCCCGCCGGTGCCGATCGCGAAGAGCGACTGCGCGAGCTGGAAGCCGTCGCTGTCGTAGCGGGACCACACGTCGAGCCAGATCGCCACGCGGTCCTGGACGTGGGCGAAGCTCCGGTAGGCCAGGAACCCACCGACGCCGGCGAGCAGCAGCCCGATGACGGGGTAGGCCAGCCGCCCGGTCGCGATGTAGAGCATGACGATGAAGACGCCGAACAGCAGGAGCGTCGGCCCGAGGTCCCGCTGCAGCCCGAGCACCGCGAGGCCGACCACCCAGATGCCGAGCAGCGGGCCGAAGGCGCGCAGCGGCGGCAGCATGAGCGGACCGAGGCGGGTCGTGGCCACCGAGAGGAGGTCGCGCTTCTCCGAGAGGTAGCTCGCGAAGAAGATCACGAAGCCGAGCTTGGCGGCCTCGACGGGCTGGAACGACAGCCCGCCGAGCGACAGCCAGATCCGCGCGCCGTTGACCTCCCGGCCGATGCCCGGCAGCAGCGGGGTCAGCAGGAGCAGCAGCGAGCCGAGGCCGATGAGGTAGCGGTAGCCGTCGAGGCTGGCGTGGTCGCGCAGGAAGTAGAGGGTGAGCAGGAACGCGAGCACGGCCGCCGCCGCCCACATCACCTGGTTGGCCGCGAAGCTCGCCTGCTCGCCGCCGGCGAAGTCGATGCGCCGCACCATGATGAGGCCGAGGCCGGTCAGCAGGACGGCCACGGGCAGCAGCAGCGGGTCGGCGCCGGGGGCGAGCCGGCGCAGGCCGATGTGGGCCACGATCGCGGTGGCGAGGAACGCCGCGCCGTAGGTCAGGACCGCCTCGGGGATCTCCGGCGCCTGGGACAGCTCGACGAGGGCGGCGGCGACGAGCATCGCGAGCAGGGCGATGACGAGCAGCCCGAGCTCGGTCGTCGCGCGCCGCCGCGTGGCCGCCGAGGCCGTGGCCATCAGTCGTCGCCGTCGTCGTCGGGGCCGGCGCGGGTGCGGGCGTCGCCGCCGCGGGCGGGGCCCTCCTCACGCTCGCGGGTCGGCGTCGCCTCGCCGGGGCTCAACGTGGACTCGAGCTCGTCGATGCGCCGGCGCGCCTCGACGATCGTGCCGGCGGTGATGCCGTCGCGGATGCGGTCCTGGCGCCACTCGGGGAAGTCCTCGACGGCGACGTCGCTGACCTCCTCGTCGATGACCCGGTTGAGCGGCACGGTGCCGACCTCCTGGGGCAGCCCCTGGAAGATCGCGAGCTGGCCCTCGTGCTCACCGATGAAGTAGGCCCGCGACAGGAGCACGTAGCCGCCGCCGCCGAGCACGCCGAGCAGCAGCCCGAGGGCGACGAGGCCGGCGAGCACGCGCCGGCCGCGCCCGGTGCGCGCCTCCGGCGTCTCGTCGGGTCGGGTCGCCACCCCCTGCGGCGCGCCGAAGCGCCCGAGGGTCGAGGCCCAGTCCTGCCGGTCGGTGTCCTCGCGGGTGCGGATGCGCCGCAGGCGCTGCTCGTCGAGCTCCTCGGCGGTGGAGGCCGCCTCGGGGTCGCCGCTGACGCGCAGGAGCACGACGGTGATGTTGTCGGGGCCGCCGGCGTCGTTGGCGGCGTCGACCAACGCGGTGACCGCCGTCTCCCCGTCATCGTGCTCGGCGAGGATCGCGCCGATCGCCTCGTCGCCGACCGGGCCGGTCAGCCCGTCGGAGCACAGGAGGATCTCGTCGCCGGGCTCGAGGCGGATCGGCGGCAGGCTGTCGACGACGACGTCGGGCTCGTTGCCGATCGCCCGGGTGATGACGTTGCGCTGGGGGTGCAGGGCCGCCTCGTCGCGGGAGAGCCGGCCCTCGCGCACGAGCCGCTCGACGAGCGTGTGGTCGGTCGTCAGCTGCTCGATCGGCGCTCCGCCGCGCAGCAGGTAGGCGCGGCTGTCGCCGACGTGGGCGACGTGCAGGCGCCCGTCGCGGATCATCCCCGCGGTCAGCGTCGTGCCCATGCCCTTGAGGTCGGGCTCGGCCTCGGCGCGGCTGACGACCTGGCGGTTGGCCTCGCGCACCGCCTCGACGAGCGCCTCGTCGGCGGCCTCGCCGGAGGTGAAGACCTTGCCGTCGAGGGCGGCGATCGGCTCGAGCGCGGTCTTGGCGGCGACCTCCCCGGCGACGTGCCCGCCCATGCCGTCGGCGACGGCCACGACGGTCTCGCCGACGTAGTAGTCGTCCTCGTTGCCCGCGCGGACCCTGCCGACGTCCGAGCGGGCGTAGGTCGCGATGCGCATCCACTGCCTCTGGCTCACTTGCGGACCTCGACGACGGTGCGACCGATGCCGAGCTGGTCGCCGGCGGCGATCGGCGTGGGGGCGGTGACCTTGACCTGGTTGACGAAGGTGCCGTTGGTCGAGCCGAGGTCGGTGATGACCCACCGCGACCCGTCGTGGTGGATGCGGGCGTGCTGGTCGCTGGTGTAGGGGTCGGAGAGCTGCACGGTGGCCTGCTCCGAGCGCCCGAAGGTGATGTCGGTGCCGTCGAGCGGCATGACCCGCGGGCGGTCGTTGGCGAGGTGGACGACGAGCTCGCCCGGCGGCGTGCGCTTGGGCTCGTCGCGCTCGCGCGAGGGGGCCCGCGCCTGCCGCCGGGGCGCGCGCGGCGCCTTGCCGCGCTTGCTGGCCGCTGCGGGGGCGGGGGAGGGCGAGGGCCTGGGCGCCGTGGCGGTCGAGACGTCGCGCAGCACCGCGCGCACCGCCCGGGCGACGAAGACGTAGAGCAGGAGGAGGAAGAGCCCCTGCAGGAGCGTGAGGACGATCGGCGGCATCATCGCGCCGCCCTCCTCGGCTCGCGGAGGGTCGCCTCGGGGCTCATCGCCGTCGCCTCGTCACGGGGTGCGCTCCACCTGGAAGGCCAGGGTGACGCTGCCGAGCCTGAGCTCGTCGCCGTCGTCGAGCGCGCGCTCGGACACGCGGTCGCCGTTGACCTTCACGCCGTTGGTCGAGCCGAGGTCCTCGATGACCCAGCCCTCGGGGCCGTGCTTGAGGCGGGCGTGGCGCCGGGACACCGACGGGTCGTCGAGGGTGACCTCGCAGGCCGGCAGCCGCCCGAAGACCCCGCCGTCGGGCAGGCGCACCGGGTGGCCGGGGCCGTGGCCGGTGAGGACGTGGACGGTGGCGACCTCGCGGGGCTCCTCCTCGAGCACCTGCGTGGACTCGGCCCCGGGCCGGGAGGCCGGGGGTCCCTGGCGCTGGCGGTCGGGGGTCGGTCCCGACTCGATCTTGCCGCGGATCTCGTAGGTGCCGACCTTGAGGTCGTCGTTGACGCGCGTCTCGATGCGCACCGGCCCGGCGAGCTTCCAGCCGCGCTCGCGGGCGGTGCGGTGCACGACCCCGGCGAGCTCGTGGCGCAGCGCCTCGCCGTAGCCCTGGAAGCGCTCGGCGTCGGCGGGGGCGATCTCGATGCGGTAGGCGTTGGGGGCGACGAGGCCGTCGACGCCGAGCTGCTTGTAGTTCGACGCGTAGCGCTGCACGGCCTTGGCGAGCTCGACGGGCTGCAGGCCGGAGCGGAAGGCGCGCGCGAAGAAGCCTTCGACAGCGCCCTCGAGGCGTCGTTCGAAGTCCCTCAGAATCCCCATGTGCTGTCGGGGCCTCTCCCTGATCTGCGGTATCTGTCGAGTGTAGAAGGCCGGCCCCCCGCTGGCCCGCAAGAGGCTTGTCCGGGCGTGCAGCCGGACGAGGCCGCGTGGGCGGGTGGCAACGGCCGTTGGTAGCATGAGGCGCGCGGTCG
>JAWOAS010000192.1:0-13068 GCA_046498405.1 Egibacteraceae bacterium | reverse complement strand
GCCACGGGACCGCCCTCGGCGAGCTCGGCGGTGCCGTAGGCCTTGGCCTCCTTGCGCACGAAGCGGGTGGGGCGCCCGGTGCGCTGGCTGAGCATCGTCGCCAGCGGGATGCCGCCGAGCTCGAGGCCGGCGACGAGCTCGGCGTCGTCGGCGAGCAGGCCGGCGAGGCCCTCGGCGATCTCGGCGAGCAGCGCGGGGTCGGCCTCGAAGCGGTACTTGTCGAAGTACTCGTGGCTGACCTGCCCACTGCGCAGGACGAACTCGCCGGTGAGGTGCGCTGCGGCGTGGACGCGGGCGGGCAGGGAGGCGGGCGCGGTCATCGCGTCGGGCTCCTCGAGGGCAGGCTGGCGCGGATCTCGCGCGCAGCGGCGGCGGGGTCGGCGGCGCGGCTCAGGGCACGGCCGAGGACGAGATGGCTCGCGCCGGCGACCGCGGCGGCCTCGGGCGTGGCGGTGCGGGCCTGGTCGTCGGTGCCCGCACCGGCGGGGCGGATGCCGGGCACGACGACGGCTGGGCTGGCCCCGAGCCGGGCGCGGACCGCGGCGACCTCCGCGGCGGAGCAGACGAGGCCGCCGGCCCCGGCCTCGACGGCGAGGTCGGCCAGCCGCGGGACCTGCTCGGCGGCGGAGGGCTGGCCGACGGCGGACAGCGCCGCGTCGTCGAGGCTCGTGAGGACGCTGACGGCGAGCACCGTCGTGCCGGGCGCGGCCGCGACCGCCGCGGCGATCATCGCCGGCCCCCCGCTGGCGTGAACGGTGAGCATCGCCGCGCCGTGCGCGGCGGCGGCGCGGGCGGCGCCGGCCACGGTCGTGGGGATGTCGTGGAGCTTGAGGTCGAGGAAGACCGGGGCGTGCTCGGCCGCGGCGGCCACCGCGGCGGGGCCGTGGGCGGCGAAGGCCTCGAGGCCGACCTTGAGGAGGTCGACCTCGCCGCCGAGCGCCGTGGCCAGCGCGGTGAGCTCGTCGAGGTCGGCGGTGTCGAGGGCGGCGATGAGCTGGGCGCTCACACCCGCACCGCCCCGCGCAGCTGGCGCACCGAGCGGTAGCCGCGCTCGGCGAGCCAGTCCGGCAGCCCCTCGACGAGCTCGAGCGTGGCGAAGGGGTCGGCGAAGGTCGCGGTGCCGACCGCCACGGCACTGGCCCCGGCCATGATGAGCTCGACGAGGTCGGGCACCGAGCGCACCCCGCCCATGCCGATGATCGGCAGCTCGGGGTGGGCCCGGTGGACCTCGTGGATCGCCCGCACCGCGACCGGCTTGATCGCCGGGCCCGACAGCCCCCCGGTGACCCCGCCGAGGCGCGGGCGTCCGGTCTCGACGTCGATAGCCATGCCCGAGAGCGTGTTGATGAGGCTCACCCCGGTCGCGCCGGCCTCGACCGCGGCCGCGGCGATCGCGGCGATGTCGGTGACGTCGGGGGTGAGCTTGGCGAAGACCGGCACGCCAGCGACGCGGGTGACCTGGCTGATCGCCTCGCGGGTGGCCTCCTCCCGGCTGGCGAAGACCATGCCGCGGTCCTCGACGTTGGGGCAGGAGATGTTCGCCTCGATCGCGACGATGCCCGGCTGGCCGCGCACCCGCTCGGCGAGGGTGCGGTACTCCGCGACGGTCTTGCCGGCCAGGGAGACGATCGTGCGCACCCCGCGCTGGGCGAGCCAGGGCAGGTCGTTGGCCAGCCAGGCGTCGACGCCGGGGTTCTGCAGGCCGATGGCGTTGAGCATCCCCGACTCGGTCTCGACCATCCGCGGGGTCGGCAGGCCGAGGCGCGGCTCGAGGGTCAGCGACTTCACGACGACCGCGCCGAGCTCGGCGATGTCGAAGAAGCGGTCGATCTCCCGGCCCGAGGCGAAGCACCCGCTCGCGGTGACGACCGGGTTGGGCAGCTCGAGGGGTCGGGCGGGGTCGCCCGACAGCGAGACCCGCAGGTCGGGGCGGCGCTCGGCGCTCACGAGGCCTCGCCCTGCCCGGCGGCGGGCTCGCCGGTCATCGCCGCGGTGCCGATCGCCTCCCAGACGACGCGCTTGGCGTCGAGGACCGGCCCCTCGTAGCAGGCGCGGACGTTGGCGAGCCCGTCACGGCGGCGGTAGGGCACGACGCAGGTGTTGCAGACCCCGACCCCGCAGCCCATGAGCTCCTCGACCGAGACCTGGCAGGGCAGCCGGCGCTCGCGCGCCTGCGCGGCGACCGCGGCGAGCAGGCCCATCGGCCCGCAGGCGTAGATCGCCTCCGCGCCGGTGCTCGTCGCGACGTCGGGCAGGACGTCGGTGACGACGCCCTGGGTGCCGAAGGAGCCGTCCTCGGTGGTGAAGCGCGTCGAGGAGGCCTGCCGCTTGCCCTCGATGGCGTTGAAGATCCGCTCACCGGTCTTCGCGCCGAAGAGGAGGTCGACGCGGTGGCCGCGGTGCTGGAGCTGCCCGGCGAGGTAGAGCAGCGGCGCGGCGCCGTAGCCGCCGCCGACGAGCAGGCACGTCGCCGGCTGGCGCGGCAGCGGGAAGCCGCGGCCGAGGGGGCCGACGACGTCGACGACGTCGTGCTTGCCGCGCCCGGCCAGCCACGCGGTGCCCGGGCCGACGACGTCGAGGACGACGTCGATCGTGCCCGCCCAGGGCCCGTGCTGGCTCACCCCGGCGATCGAGAACGGTCGGCGCAGGGTCGTGCCGCCGCCCTCGACGGCCAGCGACACGAACTGCCCCGGCGTGGCCCGTGCGGCGATGTCGGGCGCGACGATCGTGAGCTGGTGGTAGGCGCCGACCTTGCGGTAGGCCAGGACCTCGCAGATCGACCGCACCGGCCCGTCCTCGCGCCCCCGGGTGTAGGGGGTGGGCTGACCGCGGCCTGAGACCGTCGTCACGTCGCCTCCTCCGGCTCGACTGGCCGGGAGGCTAGCGGCTCGGCGTGGTAGTCCTGCAGGCTGCGCACGCCGATCGACGCCGCCTGCAGCGCCTCGATGCCCTGGATCGCGGCGATGATCCCCGACATCGTCGTGATCGACGGCACCCCGTGGCTGACCGCGGCGGTGCGGATGCGGTAGCCGTCGCTGCGCGGGCCGGCGCCCTCGGGGGTGTTGAGGACGAGGTCGACGCCACCGGCCTCGATGCGGTCGACGACGGTCTCGCCGTCGCCCTGCGGGCTGCCGTCGGCGTCACTGACCTTGCTCAGCACCTCGCAGGCCACCCCGGCGCGGGCGAGGACCTCGGCGGTGCCCTCGGTGGCGAGGATCGCGAAGCCGAGCTCGGCGAGGCGCTTGACCGGGAAGATCATCGCCCGCTTGTCGCGGTTGGCGATCGAGACGAACACGCGCCCGCGCTCGGGCAGGACCATCGCGCCGGTGCCGGCCTGGCTCTTGGCGAACGCCGCGCCGAAGTCGGCGTCGATGCCCATGACCTCGCCGGTGGAGCGCATCTCCGGGCCGAGGCGGGTGTCGGTGCCGGGGAAGCGGTTGAACGGCAGGACGGCCTCCTTGACCGCGACGTGACCCCGCGGCGGGGCGGCCACGGCGTCGTCGTCGGGCAGCATCCCCGCCCGGCGCAGGTCGGCGAGGCGCTCGCCGGTCATGACCCGCGCGGCGACCTTGGCCAGCGGCACCCCGGTGGCCTTCGAGGTGAACGGCACGGTGCGCGAGGCCCGCGGGTTGGCCTCGATGCAGTAGAGCGCGCCGTCGCGCACGGCGAACTGGATGTTGATGAGCCCGCGGGTGCCGAGCGCCTCGGCGATCCTCGCGGTGGCGTCGGCGACCTCGGCGAGCTGGCTGCGCGAGAGGGTGTAGGGCGGCAGGACGCACGCGGAGTCCCCGGAGTGCACCCCGGCCTCCTCGATGTGCTCGAGCACCCCGCCGACGAAGAGCTCCTCGCCGTCGTAGACCGCGTCGACGTCGACCTCGATCGCGCCCTCGAGGAACTCGTCGACGAGGACCGCGCCCTGACCGGCGTTGGCAGCCAGCCAGGCGGCGAGCTCGGTCTCGGAGTAGACGATGGCCATCGCCCGCCCGCCGAGGACGTAGCTCGGGCGCACGAGGCAGGGGAAGCCGATGCGCCGCGCGACGGTCAGCGCGGCCTCCGGGCTGGCGGCGACCTCCCCGGGGGCCTGGCGGATGCCGAGCTCGTCGAGCGCGGCGCCGAAGCGCCCCCGGTCCTCGGCGAGGTCGATGGCGTCGGGCGGGGTGCCCCAGATCGCCACGCCCGCCGCCTCGAGGTCGCGCGCGAGCTTGAGGGGGGTCTGCCCACCGAGCTGGACGAGGACGCCGACCTTGCTCGCGTCCCCGCCGACGGCGGCGACCTCGGCAGCGTGGACGGCGAGGACGTGCTCGAGGGTCAACGGCTCGAAGTAGAGCCGGTCGGCGGTGTCGTAGTCGGTCGAGACCGTCTCGGGGTTGCAGTTGACCATGACGGTCTCGTAGCCCGCCTCGGCGAGGGCGAAGACCGCGTGGACGCAGCAGTAGTCGAACTCGACGCCCTGGCCGATGCGGTTGGGCCCGGCCCCGAGGATGATCGCCCGCGGGCGGTCCGAGGGCGCGACCTCGCTCTCGGTCTCGTACGTCGAGTAGTGGTAGGGGGTGTAGGCGGGGAACTCCCCCGCGCAGGTGTCGACGGTCTTGTAGACCGGCGCGAGGGCGAAGGCACCCCGACGCTGGCGCACCTCGGCCTCGCTGCAGCCGATGACGCGGGCCAGCGCGGCGTCGGACAGCCCCACGCGCTTGGCGCGGCGCAGCAGGTCGGCGTCGACGTTCATGATCGTCTCGCGCCCGGCGACCTCACGACGGGTCTCGACGACCGCGAGCATCTCGTCGACGAACCACGGGTCGTAGCCCGACAGCGCCGAGACCCGGGCGGGGTCCCAGCCGCGGGTCAGCGCCGCGTCGACGTCGAGGATCCGCCCGGCGTGGGGCCGGGCCAGGCGCGCGGCGAGCGCGTCGTCGTCGAGGGCGACCGCGCCGGCGGTGTGCCCGGTCAGCCCGACGGTGTCGTCCTCGAGGGAGCACAGTGCCTTGCCGAGCGACTCGGGGAAGGTCCGCCCGATCGCCATGACCTCGCCGACGGACTTCATGCGGCTCGTCAGCGTCGCGTCGACGCCGGGGAACTTCTCGAAGTTGAAGCGCGGGATCTTCGTGACGACGTAGTCGATCGCCGGCTCGAAGGCGGCCATCGTCTCGCGGGTGATGTCGTTGGTGATCTCCTCGAGTTGGTAGCCGACCGCGAGCAGCGCGGCGATCTTCGCGATCGGGAAGCCCGTGGCCTTCGAGGCCAGCGCCGAGGAGCGCGAGACCCTGGGGTTCATCTCGACGACGATGAGGCGGCCGGTGGCGGGGTCGACGGCGAACTGGACGTTGGAGCCGCCGGTGGCCACGCCGACCTTGCGCAGGACGGCGAAGGCGGCGTCGCGCATCTGCTGGTACTCGACGTCGGACAGCGTCATCGCCGGCGCGACGGTGATCGAGTCGCCGGTGTGCACCCCCATCGCGTCGACGTTCTCGATCGGGCAGATCACGACGCAGGAGTCGTTGGCGTCGCGCATGACCTCGAGCTCGTACTCCTTCCAGCCGATGAGCGACTCGTCGAGCTGGACCTGGCCGATCGGGGAGGCCGCGAGGCCCTCCTCGACGAGGCGCTCGAAGCTCTCGCGGTCCTCGACGAAGCCGCTGCCGGCGCCCCCGAGGGTGTAGGAGGCGCGCACGAGGATCGGGAAGCCGACCTCGTCGGCGAAGGCCCTGGCGTCGGCGAAGCGCGTCACCGTCGTGGAGTGCGCGACCTCGAGGCCGATCTCGCCCATCGCCTCGACGAAGCGCTCGCGGTCCTCGGCCAGGGCGATCGTCTCGATGCCCGCGCCGATGAGCTCGACGCCGAGCCGGTCGAGGTCGCCGCGCTCGGCGAGCTCGGTGGCGGTGTTGAGGCCGGTCTGCCCGCCGAGGGTGGGCAGCAGGCCCATCCCGGGCCCCCCGCCACGCAGCTCCTGCTCGGCGGCGAGGACCTTGGCGACGTAGTCGGCGGTGATCGGCTCGACGTAGGTCGCGTCGGCGAACTCCGGGTCGGTCATGATCGTCGCGGGGTTGGAGTTGACGAGCACGACGCGGTAACCCTCGGCGCGCAGCGCCTTGCAGGCCTGCACCCCGGAGTAGTCGAACTCGCAGGCCTGCCCGATGACGATGGGCCCCGAGCCGATGATGACGATGGTGTCGAGGTCGTCGCGGCGCGGCACTAGCGCTCCTCCCCTGCCCGCGCGGCGGCCATGAGCGCGGCGAAGTCGTCGAAGAGGTAGCGCGAGTCGTGCGGGCCCGGCGCTGCCTCGGGGTGGTACTGGACGCTGAAGGCCGGCCGCTCGGCCAGGGCGATGCCGGCGTTGGTCCCGTCGTTGAGGTTGACGTGGGTGGCCGCGACCGCGCCGAGGCGGCCCTCGGGGCCCGGCAGGGTGCCGGCGTCGAGCGCGAAGCCGTGGTTGTGGCTCGCGATCTCGATCGTGCCGCGGGCGAGGTGGCGGACCGGCTGGTTGATCCCGTGGTGGCCGAAGGGCAGCTTGTAGCTGCGCACCCCGGCGGCGAGGCCGAGCAGCTGGTGGCCGAGGCAGATCCCGAAGGTCGGCACGCCGGCGGCCACGACGTCGCGGATCGCGCGGATCGGCCCGAGCACCGCCGCGGGGTCGCCGGGCCCGTTGGAGCAGAACAGCCCGTCGGGGCGCCGGGCGAGGATCTCCTCGGCGGAGGTGGTCGCCGGCACGACGGTGACGTCGCAGCCGTGCGCGGCGAGCAGCCGCAGCTGGTTGCGCTTGAGCCCGAAGTCGAGGCAGACGACGCGGTAGGGGTCGCCACCGCGGCTCGGCCGGGCCGTGGCCGGCACCGCGTAGGGCTCGGGCGTGGTCACCGGCGTGGCGAGGTCCGAGCCGGTCATCTCCGGCTGCTCGCGCACCGCGGCGAGCAGCGCCTCGGCGTCGAGGACCTCACTGGAGACCGCGCCGCGCAGCGCGCCGCGCTCGCGGATCCGCCGGGTCAGCAGGCGGGTGTCGACCTCGGCGATGCCGACGACGCCAGCCTCGGCCAGCGTCGCGGGCAGCGTCGCGCTGGCCCGGTGGTTCGAGGCGATGCGGCTGGCGTCACGGACGACGAAGCCCGCGGGGTGCAGCGCCGCCGACTCCGCATCGCCCTCGGCCACCCCGTAGTTGCCCTGGTGCACCGAGGTCATCACGACGATCTGGCGTGTGTAGGAGGGGTCGGTGAGCACCTCCTGGTAGCCGGTCATCGCGGTGTTGAAGACGACCTCGCCGAAGGCCGTGCCCTCGGCGCCGAAGGCCTGACCCTCGAGGGCCGTGCCGTCCTCGAGGACGAGGAGCGCCCGCCGCCTCATGCCCGCACCCCCACGGCCTCGGCGGCCTCGACGGTCTCGCCGTCGCGGGTGGTGAAGCGCCCGCGCAGCACGGTGTGGAGCACCCTGCCGCGCAGCTCGGCGCCGTCGAAGGGGTTGTTGCGGCTGCGGCTGGCCAGCGCGGCGGCGTCGACCCGCCAGCGCGCCTCGGGGTCGAAGAGCGCGAGGTTGGCGGGCTGGCCGGGCGCGATCGGCCCGCCGTGCCCGGCGATGTCGCGGGTGCGCGCCGGGCCGGTCGAGAGCTTCTCGATCGCCTGGGGCAGGGTGAGCACGCCGGTGTGGACGAGCTCGGTCAGGGTGACCGCGAGGACGGTCTCGAGGCCGAGCATCCCGCAGGGGGCGTGCAGCCAGGCCTGCTCCTTGTGCTCGGGCGCGTGGGGGGCGTGGTCGGTGGCGATCGCGTCGATCGTCCCGTCGGCGAGGCCGGCGCGGACCGCGGCGACGTCGGCGTCGGTGCGCAGCGGCGGGTTGACCTTGTTGACGGGGTCGTAGGCCTCGGCGCGGGCGTCGGTGAGCGCGAAGTGGTGCGGGGTCGCCTCGGCGGTGACCCGCACCCCACGGGCCTTCGCCGCGCGCACGAGCTCGACGGTGCCGGCGGTCGAGACGTGCGGGACGTGCAGCCGCGCGCCGAGGCCCTCGGCGAGGATGAGGTCGCGGGCGACCATGATCTCCTCGGCCTCGTGGGGCCAGCCGGCCAGGCCGAGGCGGGTGGAGGCCTCGCCCTCGTTGAGCTGCGCCCCGTCGGTCAGCGTCGCCTCCTCGCTGTGGTTGCAGATGATCGCGTCCCAGGTCTTGGCGTAGGCCAGCGCCCGGCGCATGACCTGGGCGGACTGCACGGGGTGGCCGTCGTCGCTGAAGCAGTTCACCCCGATCGCCGCCATCGACCCGAGCTCGGCGAGCTCGGCGCCGGCGAGGTCGCGGGTGATCGCCCCGATCGGGTAGACGTCGCAGTGCCCGGCGTCGCGGGCCAGGCGCAGGACCTGCTCGACGACGCCGGCGTGGTCGCACACCGGCTGGGTGTTCGCCATCGGGCAGACCGCGGTGAACCCGCCGAGAGCCGCCGCGCGGGTGCCCGAGGCGACGGTCTCGGCGTCCTCGCCGCCGGGCTCGCGCAGGTGGACGTGGATGTCGACGAGCCCCGGTGCGGCCACGAGGCCGTCGGCGTCGATGCGCAGGCCGCGGCTGTCCTCGCCGACCGCGGCGATGCGCTCGCCCTCGACGACGATGTTGGCCACCTCGTCGCGCCCCGACGCGGGGTCGACGACGCGCGCGCCGGTGAACGTGAAGAGCGTGCTGCTCACCGCGGGACCTCCTCGTGATGGGGCGCCTGGGGGCTCGCCCCGGGCGCTCGGCTGCTGCTGGCCGGCCTCGACGCGCCCGCCCCGTCGCGGCGCGGGCGAGGCGGCGCTGGGCTCCTCGCGGTCATCCCTCGGCCCCCTCCTCGCCGCCGAGCAGGAGGTAGAGCACGCTCATGCGCACGGCGATGCCGTTGGAGACCTGCTCGGTGATGAGGGCGTTGGGGGCGTCGGCGACGTCGGCGGTGACCTCCACGCCCCGGTTCATCGGGCCGGGGTGCAGGATCGCCGCGTGGTCGGGCAGTGCGGCGAGCCGGTCGGCGTCGAGGCCCCAGATCCGCGCGTACTCCCGCGAGGAGGGGAAGAACTGGGCGTGCATGCGCTCGCGCTGCACCCGCAGCAGGTAGCAGACGTCGAGGTCGGGCAGCACCGCGTCGAGGTCGTGGCTGACGCGCACCCCCCAGGTCTCGAGCGCCGGCGGCAGGAGCGTCGGCGGGCCGACGACGGTGACGCGCGCGCCCATCGTCACGAGGCCCTGGCACACCGACCGGGCGACCCGGGAGTGGACGACGTCACCGACGACGGCGACCTCGAGGCCGGCGACGCGGCCGAAGCGCTCGCGGATCGTGTAGAGGTCGAGCAGCGCCTGGGTGGGATGCTGGTGGGTGCCGTCGCCGGCGTTGAGGACGCGGGCGTCGACCCAGCGGGTGAGCTGTTGGGCGGCACCGCTGGCGGCGTGGCGGATGACGATCGCGTCGACGCCCATCGCCTGCAGCGTCAGCGCCGTGTCCTTGAACGACTCCCCCTTCGCGACGCTCGAGCCCTTCGCGCTGAAGTTGATGACGTCGGCCGAGAGCCGCTTCTCGGCGATCTCGAAGCTGATGCGGGTGCGGGTGGAGTCCTCGAAGAAGAGGTTGCACACCGTCCGCCCGCGCAGGGTGGGGACCTTCTTGATGGGCCGCAGCGCGACGTCCTTGAAGCCCTCGGCGGTGTCGAGGACCGTCGTGATCGCCTCGGCGTCGAGGTCGGCCATGTCGAGGAGGTCGGGGCCGATCATGCGGGCACCTCGCCATCGGAGAGGACGACCTCGTCGACGCCGTCGTCCTCGAGCAGGCGGACGCGGACCTGGTCGCCGGGGGCGGTCGGCAGGTTCTTGCCGACGACGTCGGCGCGCACCGGCAGCTCCCGGTGACCGCGGTCGACGAGCACGGCGAGCTGCACCGCGCGCGGGCGCCCGGCGTCGGTGAGCGCGTCGAGCGCAGCGCGGATCGTCCGCCCGGTGAAGAGGACGTCGTCGACGAGGACGACGGTCTCGCCGTCGACCGAGCCCGGCAGCTCGGTGCGCCCGAGCGGGCGGGGGCCGGTGCGGGCGTAGTCGTCGCGGTAGAGGGTGACGTCGAGGCTGCCGTGGGCCACCTCGACGCCCTCGATCTCGGCGATGATCGCCGCGAGGCGCTTGGCAATCGGCACCCCGCGGGTGCGGATCCCGAGCAGGACGAAGTCGGTGCCGCGGTTGCGCTCGAGGAGCTCGTGGGCCATCCGCCGCAGCACCCGGCGGACGTCGTCGGCGGTGAGGACGACGCTCATCGTCGCCACATCTCGCCGGCGCGGCGGGCGCGGGCTCGTCTGCGCATGCAGCCACCTTTCTGGCCTCGCGGGACCAGGCTTAAAGGCTCTGGGGCCGGCGTGGGCGCCTGCGGCGCCGTCCGCTGTCGACAAACGTTAGCAGCACCGCGCGCAGGGAGACCAATGCGCAGGCCAGAGGCCTCATCGGGCGCCGCGGCCCTGCGCCAACGCCCTCCGATGGAGCCTTCACCCGCCATACCGGCCGAAGGCTCCAGCGACGCGGCCGGCACCCACCTCGGCGCCACCGACCGCCGTCGCGGGCGGCCTGCCCCTGCGCGGCCCCGCCCTCCGATGGAGCCTTGGCCCGCCACACCGGCCGAAGGCTCCATCGACGCGGCCGGCAACCACCGCGGCGAAACGCTGCACCTCGCGGCGGCCGTGCCGACAGGACCGGCGGCGCGGCGCGCCTGGACGTACCGCGCCGTGGGTGCCCCGCCGCGGCGGGACTCGCGAGGGTAACGTCGCTGGGCACGACGCGATCGCACCCGGCACGCGATCGCAGGGGGCCCACGGCCGCAGGAAGCAGGCGGTCGGAGGAAGCACGCGGTCGCAGCAGGCACGCGATCGCCGGGCGTGGCGTGGGAGAGGAGGTGAGGTCGTGAGCGAGCGCATCGAGGTCTCGGGCTCCCTCTACGCGACGCTGCGGGCGGCCTACCCCGACCTCCAACCGACGCTGGCGAGCAAGGGCACGCTCGTAGCCACGAGCCACCTCATCGAGGACGTCGTCGCCGCAGCCGAGGGCGCCTCGGTGCTTGTCAGCGGCTTCCAGCGCGGGCGGTTCTGGCAGGTCGAGCGCGACCGCTACCTCGCCCTCGCCGACCGCCACGAGGTCCTCGGCCTCTTCGCCACCGGCGAGCCCGACCCCGCCAGCGGCATCGACCACATCGGCCTGCGGCTGCGCCCAGCCGACCCGCTCGCCCAGGAGTGGTTCGTGCTCGCCCGCGGACCCGGCGTTGCCGTCCTGCTCTGTGGCCTCGACGACGATGCCGCCGCGGTCGACCCCACGGTGCCCGAGACCGAGCGGCTCTTCGAGGCGCTGTGGACGCTCGACGCCGAGCTCGTCGATGCCGCGATCGACCTCGTGCTCGGCCGGATCGTCGAGGACGCCCCCGAGCACGCCGAGCGCCTCAGCGCGCGCCTCGCTGCGGTGCGCGGCGCCCCCCTCGGCGCCGAGGCGATCGCGGCGAGCGCCGGCAGGCTCCTGCGCGGGCTGGTCGAGCGCGTCGAGCGCTTCCGCGCCGAGGAGACCCGCGTGCGCCGCGAGCTCGACGAGCGCGACCACCGCCACCGCCTCGCCGTGGCCCGCCAGCTCCAGGACGGCCCGGTGCAGTCGCTCGCCGTCGCGCGCATGGCCATCGAGCTCGCGCGCGAGGAGCTGCGCGCCGAGGCGGCCAAGGGCCTGCCCGAGGAGCCGGCGGCGCTGCTCGAGCAGGGCCTCGGCGCGCTCCAGAGCGCGATCGGCGAGACCCGCGAGGCGATGCGCGAGGTCGCGCCTCACGCCACCGACGCCGACACGCTCGACGCCCACCTCACCGACATCGCCACCGCCGTCCATCCCGAGGCGGAGGTCGAGGTCAGCGATCCCGACGGCCACCTCGACACCCAGCCAGCCACGGCGAGCCTTGCCCTGCGCCTGGCCGCCGAGCTCGTCCGCAACGTCGAGCAACATGCCGACGCCGCGCTCGCGCGCATCGAGCTGCGCGCCGAGGACGGCGAGGTGCGCCTCGAGGTCGTCGACCACGGCCCGGGGGGCTGCCCGTCGACCTCCCCGCCGGGGCGCTTCGGGCTCGCCAGTGTCCGCCACCGTGTCGAGGTGCGCGGCGGGACCTTCGAGGTCGACTCCGACGAGGACGGCACGACGGTGCGGCTGCGCCTGCCGGCGCGCGTCGGGGAGGTGGAGCCGTGAGCCTCGCGCCTGCCGGCCCGCGCGTCGTCGTCGCCGACGACCTCGCAACGATGCGCCGGCTGCTGGCGCGCCTCGCCGAGCGCAGCGGCTTCGAGGTCGTCGCCGAGGTCGGCACGACTGATGCACTGGCCGAGGCCGTCGTTCGCCTCGCCCCCGACGTCGCGCTCACCGACGTCGAGATGCCCGGCACCCCGCTCCTCGAGGTGCTCGAAGCGCTGCGCGAGCGCGCGCCGGGCACCGCCGTGCTCGTCCACACCGGCCACACCGACGGCGCGAGCGTCCAGCGGCTCACCGCCGGCGGCGCCCGGCAGGTCATCGCCAAGGGCAGCCCCGTCGAGCATCTCGTCGCGGTGCTGCGCGCCGCGGTCGACGGCGGGGCGCCGACCCGACCGAACGGCGATCCCGCCTGAGCCGAGCCGGGGGCATTGGACCATAGGCTCGGCACCGATGCCCGGGGGCTCGGCCTCCCGGCGCTCGCGTGTGCTGGCAGGGGTGTGCGCCCCGGGTGGCCGGGGCGCGGTGGGGGTGGGGTGGGTTAGAGGTCGAGGGTCGGCTGCTCGGGTCCGGGCGGCGGCGGTGGGTCGGGGGGTTCGGGCGGCGGGGGTGCGTCGGGGGGCCGGCCGGGCGGCGGGTCGCCTCCGGGCGGCGGGTCGGTGCCGGAGGAGCCTGGGCGCGGGGCTTTGTCATCGGCAGACCCGATAATGGGCTCAATTCAGGTGAAAGCGCCTGTCGGCGCCTTTCCTATATTTATTTCCTTTCGACGAATCGTTTCTGCCACACCAGGAGAATCGGACTGGCGACAAAAACCGAGGAGTAAGAGCCCACAAGAACGCCGACCAGCATGGCGAAAGCAAAGTCGTGGATCACTCCTCCCCCCA
Organism: Egibacteraceae bacterium; assembly: GCA_046498405.1. Classification (GTDB taxonomy): domain Bacteria; phylum Actinomycetota; class Nitriliruptoria; order Euzebyales; family Egibacteraceae; genus T1Sed10-49. The sequence goes on along the minus strand of JAWOAS010000192.1, from coordinate 16 downwards.
GGACGAACAGGGTCAC
>JAWOAS010000175.1:0-3567 GCA_046498405.1 Egibacteraceae bacterium | reverse complement strand
GCTCTTCGGGGGGCTCGTCGTCGTCGCGGCGACGAGCGTGCTCATCATCCTCGCGGCGATGATCGCCCGCACGACGCTCGACGCCTGGCCGGTCTTCGATGCGATGGGCTTCTGGGGCTTCCACTCCTGCCCGGAGAGGAAGCCCCAGAAGCCCATCGCGTCGAAGACCGGCCAGGCGTCGAGCGTCGTGCGGGCGATCATCGCCGCGAGGATGATGAGCACGCTCGTCGCCGCGACGACGACGAGCCCCCGGAAGAGCGGGTCGGCGCGGCGCGCGCGCCCGGAGCCGCGGAGACTCTCGTGGGTCGTGGGCGTGTCGGTGGCTGACACGGGCACTCCTTGCTCGGTCGTGCCGCGGCCCCGTCGCCTCCGGGGAGGCGACGGGGCGCGTGCGGCGACGGGCTGCCTACTCCTCCGAGTTGATGCGGTCGATCTGGTCGAGGACGCGCTGCTCGAAGTCCCCGGTCACCGGCGCGTAGAAGAGGTCGGTGGCGAGGTCGTCGCCCTCGGTGACCGCCCAGGTGAAGAACTCCTTCATCGACTCGGCGACGTCGTCGTCGTAGCCGCACTCCCAGGCGAGGATCCAGTGCGGACCGACGATCGGGTAGCCCTCGCCCCCGACGCCGAGCACCGCGAAGCGCTGGTCCTCGGGGATGTCGTCGAGGATCTCGCTCGGGCCGGCCGAGATGGCCTCGAGGGTCGGGGCGATTGGGGTGCCATCCTCGTTGACGACCGACGCGACGGGGATGTCGTTCTCGACGGCGTAGGCGTAGGAGAGGTAGCCGACGGCCCCCGGCTGCTGCTGGGTCTCGGCGGCCACGCCCTCGTTGCCGTTGCCGCCGATCGTGCCGGCGGCCCAGTCGACCTCGGTGCCGAAGCCGAGCTCCCAGTTGTCCGCGGCGTCGTCGAGGAACTGGGTGAAGATGTTCGTCGTGCCCGAGCCGTCGGAGCGGTGCACGGCCACGAGGCTCGTCGCCGGCAGCTCGACGTCGGGGTTGAGCTCGGCGATCGCCGGGTCGTCCCACGTCGTGATGTCGGTGTTGTAGATGCCGGCGATGGCCTCGGCGTCGAGGATGACGTTGTCCTGGCCCGCGGCCTCCAGGGCCGCGTCGAGGTCGGGGTCGTTGTAGGCGACGGTGACCGAGCCGAACGCGTCGACGAAGTGGATCGGCTCGCAGCCCCGGATCTCACGGGCCTCCTCCATCGCCTCGTCGTCGAGGTGGGCCTCGCTCGAGCCGAAGTCGACGTTCTCGGAGAGGAACTGCTCGATGCCGCCGCCCGAGCCGATCGACTGGTAGTTGACGTTGATGCCGGGCTCGTTGTCGCGGATCCACTCGAGCATGAGCGGGGTGATGAACGTCGCGCCGGCGCCGAGCAGGTCGGCGCTGTCGGCCTCGACGCCGACTTGGTCGTCCTCCTCGACGATCTCGGCCTCGTCGCCCTCCGCCTCGTCGTCGGCGGTGTCATCGGCGTCGTCGGCCTCGTCGGCGTCGTCGGCGTCGTCGGCGTCGTCGGTGTCGTCGGTCGCCGCGGTGGGGTCACCCGCCTCCTCGTCGCCGGCGCAGGCCGCGAGGGCGAGGGCGAGGGCGAGGAGCAGGGCGAGCAGGATGCGCCAGTTGCGCATGGATGGTCCTCCTGTGGTGATCGTCTGATCGTCGTCGTAGGTCCCTTGCGAGCCGCACGGTAGGCACGGCGGGTGGCAGCCGATCGGCGCTACCGTGAACGCCGAGTGAACGTTGGGAGCCGCGAGATGGTCCGCGGCGCCGACCCCCACGAGCCCTGACCACGCCCCGAGGGAGGACCCCGCCGGTGACCGAGGACGACGCTGCGGGCCAGGCCCCGGCCCACGCCCCGAGCCCCGGGCTGCTCGACGCCATCGCCGCGCGGGCCTCGCGTCGCGCCTTCGATCCCGCGCGGGGCGTCGGGCCCGAGGCGCTGCACCGCGTGCTCGAGGCCGCGCGCTGGAGCCCCTCCTCGGGCAACGCCCAGCCGTGGGCCTACGTCGTCCTCGACGACGCGGCCCCCGAAGCGCGCGAGCGGGCCCGCGCCCTGCTGCGACGCGGCAACGGCTGGGCCCGGGCCGCGCCGGTGCTCCTGCTGGCCACCGCCCACGCGGACTTCCCCCCCAAGCCGGGCAAGCCCGCGCGGGCCAACCCCCACGCCTGGCACGACGTCGGGGCGGCCTCGCTCGCGCTCGCGCTGCAGGCCACCGCCGAGGGCCTGCTCGCCCACCCCATGGCCGGCTTCGACCGCGAGGGCGCGCGCACGGCCTTCGGGCTGCCCGCCGGGGTCGACCCGGTCGCGCTCATCGCCCTCGGCCATCCCGGCGACCCCGCGGACCTGCCCGCCGACCTCGCCGAGCGCGAGGGGGCACGCAGCCGCCGACCGCTCGGCGAGATCGCCCGGAGGGGGCACTGGGACGGCCCGCCGGTGGGCTGAGCGCAGCCGCCGCGGCCGCGGCCCCTGGCGCGGTCACCCCGACGGCCCCGACCGGGACGGGATGGCCGCAAGGGCTCAGCGCTGCGCCGCGGCCTTGTAGCGCGCGAGCTTCTCGGGACGGTGGCGGGTGCGGATCCAGCGGACGGTGCCCGAGCGCCCCCGCATGACCACCGACTCCGTCGTCGCGCCCTGCGGGCTGTAGGCCACGCCCTCGACGAGGTCGCCGGTGATGATCCCGGTGATCGAGTAGAAGGTGTTGTCGCTCGAGACGAGGCGGTCCATCGTGAGCACGTCGTCGACGTCGTAGCCGAGCTCGCGCGCCTTGGCCCGCTCCTCGTCGTTGCGGGCCCAGAGTCGGCCGACGATGTTGCCGCGCAGGGCCCGGACCGCGCACGCGGTGGCCACGCCCTCGGGGGTGCCGCCGATGCCGAGGACGACGTCGTAGGGGTACTCGGGCATCGCCGCGAGCAGCGCCGCGGGGCTGTCGCCGTCGGTGATGAGCCGCAGACGGGCGCCGACCTCGCGCACCTCGGCCATCATCTCGTGATGGCGCGGGCGGTCGAGCATGACGACGCTGACGTCGTTGACGCCCTTGCCGAGCGCCTTGGCGATCCGGCGGAGGTTCTCCTTGACCGGGGCGTCGACGTCGACGACGTCGCCGGCCTCGCCACTGACGACGTACTTCATCATGTAGACCATCGGCCCCGGGTCGAACATCGTCCCGCGCGGCGCGGCGGCGATGAGCGACGTCGCCCCCTGGCGGCCCTCGGCGAGCAGGGGGGTGCCCTCGACGGGGTCGACGGCGATGTCGACCTCGGGCCGCTCGCCGGTGCCGACGTGCTCGCCGTTGAAGAGCATCGGGGCCTCGTCCTTCTCGCCCTCCCCGATGACGACGACCCCGTCCATCGAGACGTCGCCCAGCGCCTGGCGCATCGCGTCGACCGCGGCGCCGTCGCCGGACTCCTTCTCGTTGCGGCCCATCCACCGGCCCGAGGCCAGGGCGGCGACCTCGGTGGCACGGACGAGCTCGAGGGCGAGGTCACGGGCGGGCTGGTGGTGGTCGTGTGCCATCGGCGGCCTCCTGTGGACGGGCCGGCAGCCTACCGCGCGGCACGGCCACGCCAAGGG
>JAWOAS010000201.1:0-13458 GCA_046498405.1 Egibacteraceae bacterium | reverse complement strand
CCCGGCATCTCGAGGTCGGTGCCGGCGGCCAGCGCCGCGGCGCGGTCGCTCGTCGCGCCCCAGTCCGACATCACGAGGCCGTCGAAGCCCCACTCCTCGCGCAGCACCGAGGTGAGCAGCCAGCCGCTCTGTCCGCAGTAGTCGCCGTTGAGCCGGTTGTAGGCGTGCATCACCGTCCAGGGCGCGCCGCCGACCACCGCGTGCTCGAAGGCGGTGAGCTCGAGCTCGCGCAGGGTGCGCTCGTCGACGACGGTGTCGACGACCATGCGGTGGTGCTCCTGGTGGTTGGCCGCGAGGTGCTTGAGGCAGGCCCCGACCCCCTGGCCCTGGATGCCGCGCACGAGCGCCGCGGCGAGCCGACCGGCCAGCAGCGGGTCCTCGCTGAGGTACTCGAAGTTGCGACCGCCCGCGGGGTGGCGCTTGAGGTTGAGGCCGGGGCCGAGCAGGACGGCGACGTCCTTGGCGGCGGCCTCGACCCCGAGCGCGGCCCCGACCTCGGCGAGCAACCCCTCGTCCCACGTCGCGCCGAGGGTCACCGCGGTGGGGAAGCACGTCGCCGGCTCGGCGTCGCCGAGCATCGCACCGCCGGCGTCGCCGCGCGTCTTGCGCACCCCGTGCGGGCCGTCGGTGACCGTCAACGCGGCCAGGCCGGCCGCGGCGACCCCCTCGAGGTGCCAGGCGTCGCGGCCCGACAACAGGCGGATCTGCTCGTCGGCGTCGAGTCCCGCGACGATGCGGTGGGCGTCCTCGGCGGCGCGCTCGGCGTCCATCGGCGGCTCCTCGCCGCCCGCGGGCCGGCGCGCGCGGCCGGTGCAGCATGCCACGCGCGCCCTGGGCACCGGCACCCGCCGACCGGCCGTGCCCGTGAGACGACGGCGCGTCGCCAAGGCCGGGGCTGGCACGCGGACCGCTCGCGCGCGAGCCTGGGCCCATGCGCGCCCGCCCCAGCCTCGACGGCGCGACGGTCCTCGTGACCGGCGCCGGCAACGGCCTCGGCCGACGCCTCGTGCTGCAGGCGGCCAGGCGGGGCGCGGCGGCGCTGGTCTGGGACCTCGACGGCGCGGCCGCCGAGGCCACCGCCGAGACGGTGCGCGCCGAGGGCGGGCGCGCCGAGGCCCGCACCGTCGACGTCGCCGACCGCGGGCAGGTGGAGGCCGCCGCCGAGGCCACCCTCGCGGGCAGCGGCCCGGTCGACGTCGTCGTCCACAACGCCGGCGTCGTGGCCGGCGCCCCGCTGCTCGAGGCCCCCGCGGAGGCCATCGAGCGCACCTTCGCCGTCAACGTGCTGCCGCTGTACTGGGTGACGCAGGCGTTCCTGCCGACGATGCTGGCCCGCCAGCGCGGCAGCGTCGTGACGATCGCGAGCGCCGCGGGGCTCATCGGCGTCGCCCGTCAGACCGACTACGCCGCGAGCAAGCACGCCGCGGTGGGCTTCACCGAGTCGCTGCGCGCCGAGCTGCGCACCGCCGGCGCGCGCGTGCACACCCTGCTCGTCTGTCCCTTCTACCTCGACACCGGGATGTTCGACGGGGTGCGGACGCGCTGGCCGCGGCTGCTGCCGATCCTCGACGCCGACGACGTCGCCACCCGCGTCCTCGACAGCCTCGAGCGGGGTCGCGCCGAGCTCGTCCTGCCGCCCCTGGCGCGGCTGACCCGCCCGCTGCGCGCCCTGCCCGTCGGGCTCTACGACCGCCTCGCCGACGCCCTGGGGGTCAACGACACGATGACGACGTTCACCGGGCACGGCCGCTGATGGGCCCCGCGCCAGGAGGTCGCTCGCGGCTGCTCGCGCCCGCCGCGCTGGCCCGCCTCGCCAGCGACGTGCCCACCGGCGCTGCGAGGCCGACGCTGGCCTCCCACGCCCCGTTCGACGGCCGGCTCGTCGGCGAGGTGCCCGCCTGCACCGCCGGCGACGTCGGGCGCGCCGCGGCCCGGGCCCGCCAGGCCCAGGCGCGCTGGGCGGCGACCCCCGTCGCCGACCGGGTGCGCGTGGCCGAGCGCTACCACGAGCTCGTGCTCGCCCGACAGGATGACCTCCTCGACCTCGTCCAGCTCGAGACCGGCAAGGACCGCCGCAGCGCCTTCGAGGAGGTCGCCGACGTCGCGGGGACGGCGCGCTACTACGCCAGCCTCGCCGCCGAGGCGCTCGCGCCCGCCCGCCGCAAGGGCGCGCTGCCGGGGCTGACCGCCACCACCGAGCATCGCCACCCCGTCGGGCTCGCCGGGGTCATCAGCCCGTTCAACTACCCGCTGACGCTCGCGGTCAGCGACGCCCTCCCCGCGCTGCTGGCCGGCAACGCCGTCCTGCTCAAGCCCGACCCGCAGACGCCGTTCACCGCGCTGGCCGCCGCCCGGCTCCTCGCCGCCGCCGGGCTGCCACGCGGGCTGCTGACCGTGCTCACCGGGGAGGCCGAGGTCGTCGGGCCGGCGCTCGTCGAGGCCGTCGACCACATGACGTTCACCGGCTCGACGGCCACCGGCCGGCACGTGGCCGAGCACTGCGCGCGCCGGCTCATCGGCTTCTCCGGCGAGCTCGGCGGCAAGAACCCCCTGCTCGTCCTCGCCGACGCCGACCTCGACGCCGCCGCGGCCGGGGCGGTGCGGGCGGCGTTCGCCAACACCGGGCAGCTCTGCATCGCCATGGAGCGCCTCTACGTCGAGGACGCCGTCTACGACGCCTTCCTCGCGCGCTTCCTCGCGCACGTCGGTCGCCTGCGCCTCGGCGCCGGCTTCGGCTGGGACGTCGACGTCGGTTCGCTGTCGCGTCCCGCCCAACTCGCGACCGTGGCTGCCCACGTCGACGACGCCGTGGCCAAGGGCGCGCGGGTGCGCGCCGGCGGGCGGGCCCGTCCCGACCTCGGGCCGCTGTTCTACGAGCCGACGGTCCTCGAGGGCGTGACCGAGGACATGGCCGTGGCCCACGAGGAGACCTTCGGCCCCGTGGTCTCCGTCGAGCGCGTCACCGACGCCGAGGAGGCCCTGCGCCGGGCCAACGCCTCACCCTTCGGCCTCAACGCGAGCCTGTGGACCTCCCCGGCGCGCGGACGGCGGCTCGCGACGCGCATCGAGACGGGCAGCGTCAACGTCAACGACGCCTACGCCCCCGCCTGGGGCTCGATCGACGCCCCGATGGGTGGGATGAAGGACTCCGGGCTCGGGCGACGCCACGGCCGCGCGGGGCTCCTGCGCTACACCGAGGCCCAGACCGTCGCGCTGCAGCGCCTCGCGCCCATCGCCCCGCCGCCGGGGGTGCCCGCCGAGCGCTACCCGGCGCTGCTCACCACCGCGCTGCGGCTGCTGCAGCGCCTGCCCGGGGTGCGCTAGCGCATGCCCGCCGACCCGTCCAGGTCCGCGACCCTCGGTCGCGCCGCGCGCCACGTCGTCCGGGCAGGCCTCGGCGTCTTCATGATCGTCGCCGGCGTCGGCCACCTCGTGGCCACCGAGGCCTTCCTCGCCCAGACCCCGCCGTGGCTGCCCGCCCGCGAGCTCATCGTCTACGCCAGCGGCGTCGTCGAGGTCGCCCTCGGTCTCGCGCTGCTGGCGTGGCGGCGCCGGCGCCGGGAGGTCGGCTGGGCGCTCGCGGCCTTCTACGTCGTGGTCTTCCCCGGCAACGTCTCCCAGCTGCTGACCGGCACCGACGCCTTCGGCCTCGACAGCGACCTCGCCCGCGCGGTGCGGCTGCTCCTCCAACCCGTGCTCATCGCCCTCGCGCTGTGGAGCACCGGCGCGTGGCCGCGGCGCGGCGCGGCCCGCCGCTGAGCGCGGAGGCCCGCGCCGCCCCGACCTACACTCGCCGCATGACGACCTCGACCGTGCCCACGAGCATCGACGACCCCGTCAACGCCGCGATCCTCAGCGTCTCGGAGGATCAAGTGCAGGGCTTCCACCGCCGCCCGCTCGAGGTCGTCGCCGAGGGCTCGGGCGTCGACGTCGACACCGTCATCGCCCGCATCGCGGCGATGCTCGAGGCCGGCACGATCCGCCGGGTGCGCCAGACGCTGCTGTCGACGAGCCTGGCGCCGGGGGCGCTCGTGGCCTGGCAGGTGCCCTCCGCGCGCCTCGACGAGGCCTTCGACTGGATGTTCCGCGAGGACCCCTTCAGCGGCCACGTCGTCATCCGCACCACCGACCGGCAGACCCCCGGCAGCGACTACCGGCTCTGGACGACGCTGAAGGTCCCCCGTCCCTACGCGATGGAGGCCCACGCGCGCTACCTCGCCGAGCGCACCGGCGCGACGGCGTTCAGGCTCCTGCCCGCCAAGCGGCTCTTCGCCCTCGGCGTCGGCCACGTGCGCCGCCGCAGCGTCGAGCCGGGCGAGCGCACGCCCGAGCCCGGCCGGGTCCTCGACACCGTGGTCGTCGACCTCAGCGACCGCGAGTGGCGGGTGCTGACCGCCCTCAAGCGCGAGTTCGCCCCCGGCGAGCTGTCCACCGAGCTCTGGGCGCCGCGCGCCGCCGAGGCCGGCGAGACCCTCGAGGGCTTCTGCGAGGTCGCCGCCGACCTCGCCCGCCGCGACATCGTCGGGCGCTTCTCGACGTTCCTCGAGCACGCCAAGCGCCTCGGCGACGGCACGCGGGTGACCCGCTACAACGCGCTCTTCCACTGGCGCGTGCCGCGCGGCGCCGAGCTCGAGGCCGGCCGCGAGGTCGGCCGGCACCACTGCATGACCCACGCCTACTGGCGCGAGGGCGGCCCGGAGTTCGCCGACGTCAACGTCATGGGGGTCGCGCACGGCACCGAGAAGGACCGCGTGCTCGCGCACAAGGCCGCGATCGACGACCACCTCGCCGAGGCGGGCATCCCCGTGGAGTACACGAACGTCTTCTGGGGCGGGCGCAGCGAGATCAAGCCCAGCGAGATCAGCCCCTACGCCTACCGCGACTGGTGCGTCGCGCAGGGGCTCGACCCCGCGACGATGGCGGCCTGAACCGGTGGTCACGTCGCTGCGGCGCCTGCGCCTGCTCGCGCTGCCCCTGGGCACCGCCGCCCTCGGTGTGCGCGCGCGGGTGGCGGCCCTGGCCGGCGCCGACCCCGAGGCGGTGCGCGCCGAGCTGCGACGGCGCAACGCCGAGCGCACCCGCGCCACGCTCGGCGAGCTCAAGGGCGGGGCGCTCAAGGCCGGGCAGCTGCTGTCGACCGTCGACGCCCTCCTGCCGCAGGACCCCGAGGCGAGCTGGAGCGCGGCGCTCGGCGAGCTGCAGGAGGTCGGCGTGCCCGTCGACTTCCACGAGCTCGCGCCGGTGCTCTTCGACGAGCTCGGCGCGAGCTGGCGGCGCGACCTGCCCGCCCTCGACCCCACCCCGGTGGCGTCGGCCTCGCTCGGGCAGGTCCACCGCGGGCGCTGGCGCGACGGCCGCGAGGTCGCGGTCAAGATCCAGTACCCGGGCGTGGCCGAGGCCGTGGCCAGCGACGTCGGCACGGTCGCGGCGATGTCGCGGCTGGCCGCGCGGCTTGCGCCCTCGCTGGCCCTGCCGCCGCTCGTCGACGAGCTGCGCACCCGCCTGGCCGAGGAGCTCGACTACACCCGCGAGGCGGCGGTGCAGACCCGCTTCGTCGAGGGCTTCGCCGACGACCCCGGCGTCGTCGTGCCCGAGGTCGTCGCCGCGGCGCCGCGGGTGCTCGTGAGCACGTGGCTCGGCGGCACCCCGCTGGCCGCGCTGGCCGACGCGCCGGCCGAGCGGCGCGACGCCGCGGCGCGCGCCTACCAGCGCTTCCTCGTCGCCGGCCCCGAGCACGCCGGCTGGCTGCACACCGACCCGCACCCGGGCAACTTCCGCGTCCTCGACGACGGCGCCCTCGGCGTCATGGACTTCGGCTCGGCCCTGGCGATGCCCGACGGCATGCCGGACTCGTTCGGGCGGCTGCTCGCCGCGCTCATCGCCGACTCCCCCGACGCCGTCGGCGCGGCGCTCGTCGACGCGGGCTTCGTCGAGCCGGGCGCGGACGTCGAGGTCGACAAGCTCCTCGACTACATGCGCCCGTTCACCGAGCCGGCCGCCGCGTCGGAGTTCACCTTCACCCGGGCGTGGCTGCGGGGGCAGTTCGGTCGCGTCAACGACCCCCGCAACCCCGACTTCGGCGTCGCGCTGCAACTGCGGATGCCCGCCGAGCACCTCTTCACCCACCGGGTCTGGCTCGGAATGGTGGGGGTGCTCTGCCACCTCGAGGCCACGGTGCCGGTCCGTTCGGTGCTCGAGCGCTGGCTGCCGGGCTTCGCGCCGTCCGCCGAGGCCGCGGCCACGACGACTGGCGCCTGAGCGCCCGCCGCGCCGGTCCGTTCGCCCTGCGAGGAGGGGGGACCTTCGACCCCCCGGCAGCGGCCGGGATCGCCGTGGCCCTGCGCGGCGCGCCCCGCGAGCCTGGCCTCGACCCGCGCGCCTGGGCCACCGGCTGTCGGCCGGCGCCGGCGCGGACCCGAACCCGGGGAGCGCGACGATGGGCCATGCCACGACGACCACGCCGGCCGGCGACGGCGGCGGTGGGGCTGGCGGCGAGGCCGCGGCCACGGCGGCGAGCTACGCGGCGCTGCAGCGCCGCCTCGACCGCATGCCGACCGGCGCGCCCGACACCGCCGCGCTGCGGCGCATCCTCCGGCTGCTCTTCAGCCCCGAGGAGGCCGAGCTCGCCGCGCAGCTGCCCTCGCTCGTGTCGGTGCGGGCGCTGGCCCGCCGCCTCGACCGCGACCGCGACGAGCTCGACGCGACGCTGTCGAGCATGGCCCGCCGCGGCCTCGTCCTCGACCTCGAGCACCGCGGGCAGCGCTGGGTCGCCCTCGCGCCGGTGGTCATCGGCTTCTTCGAGTTCACGTTCATGCGGGTGCGCGACGACGCGCCGATGACCGAGCTCGCAGCGCTCTTCCACGAGTACCTCTTCGACGACCCTGAGCACCGCTTCGCCGAGGCGGCCTTCGCCGGCAGCGTCCAGCTCGGCCGCTCGCTCGTGCGCGAGGAGGCCCTGCCCGAGACCCCCGCGAGCGAGGTCCTCGACTACGAGCGCGCCACCGCGGTCGTGCGCGACGCGGCGACGGTCGCGGTCTCGCGCTGCCCGTGCCGCTCCCACGCCGAGCTCCTCGGCCTGGCCTGCGACGCCCCGCAGCGCACGTGCCTGACCTTCGGCAGCGCCGCCGAGGCGCTCGTGCGCGCCGACCTCGCCGAGGAGATCGGCACCGACGAGGGCCTTGCCATCCTCGCCGAGGCCAAGGCCGCGGGCCTGGCGCAGACCGCCGACAACGTCCAGCGCGAGGTGTCCTACCTCTGCAACTGCTGCGGGTGCTGCTGCGGGATGCTCCAGTCGATCCGCACCGCCGGCATCGACGGCGCGGTCGTGCCGTCGAACTGGATCGCCGCCGGCGACCTCGCCGCCTGTCGGGGCTGCCGCAGCGGGTGCGTCGAGGCCTGCCCGACCGCGGCGATCACCCGGGTCGACAGCGAGGGCCGCGGGCGGCGGCGCTACTGGGCCGAGGTCGACGCGCGCCGGTGCATCGGCTGCGGGGTCTGCGTCGAGGCCTGCGCCTTCGGGGTGCGCGAGATGGTCCCGCGCGACGAGCGGCCCTTCACCCCCGAGACCGGGCTCGAGCGGATGATCGCCATGGCCGTCGAGCGCGGCAAGCTCGGCGACCTCCTCGTCGACACGCTGCCCGGCGCGGGGCCGAGGGCGGTGGCCCGGCTGCTCAGCCACCTCGAGCGCGCCCCCCGGGCGACCGCCGACCGGGCGGTCGGCCCCCTGCGCTCGGTCTTCCTGCGCGGGCTGCTCGCGACCGTGCGCCTGGGCACCGCCCGGGTGGGCAGCCCCTGAGCGCGGTGGCCGGCGGCGCGCGGGCCCGGGCCACGACCCGCAGCGTCGGGCCGTCGAGGGCTGCCGCGGCGACGCTGCTCGCGCTCGCGGTGCTGCTCGTCGGGGCGCTCGAGGACCCCGCGGCCGGGGCCGGCGAGGAGCCCACGGCCCGCCTCGGCCAGGCCGAGGAGGGAGGAGCCCCCGGCAGCGACCACGACGGGACCGGCGGCAGCGACCACGACGGGACCGGCGCGGGCGACGACGAGGGCACCAGCGCCGGCGGCGAGGTCGTCGAGGCCGACGTCACGCTCTTCTGGGGCGACGGCTGCCCCTACTCGGCGGCGGCCCACGACTGGCTCGAACGCTTCGCCGCGGCCAACCCCGACCTCGAGGTCGCCCGCGTCGAGGTCTGGGACGACGAGGCCGGGCAGGCCGCCTTCGCCGCGACGATGGCCGCCCTGGACCGGGAGCCGCGCACGGTGCCGACCTTCCTCGTCGCCGGGCAGGTCCGCGTCGGCTTCGACGAGGGCGTCGCCGCCTGGGTCGAGGCCACCGCCGGCCAGGCGCAGCCCACCGGCGAGGACGAAGGCTTCGTGCCCCTCGACCCCGACGACGGCGAGCCCGGCGTCGACCTCGGTGATGAGCCCACGCGAGGCGACGCCGACGCCGGCGGGAAGGCCACGCTCGCGCTGGCGGGGGCCGCCGGGGGCGCGGGCCTGCTGGCCCTCCTGCTCCTCATCGCCCGACGGCGGCGGCGCCAGCGCTGAGGGGTGCCGCGCGCCGGGGTCGCCCCCTAGGACGCTGCTGACCTCTTGGCGGTGTGCAGCCTCCCCCTGCAGGGCGGCTACGGAGGGCCCACCTCCATCACTCAGACAGTTGCGCACAGAAAGCACCAGACCAACTCTTACATCGTCCTACCTCCTGCACTCGTGGCACACGCGGAAGGCCGGCCTCGACGTGCAAGCTCCAAGACTGGATATGGGTCACCGTGAGGGCGAAGCCCGCCCCTGCCCCATCATGATCACGAACCGACGCGCATCGATGGCCGCGATGCGGGTCGGCTCGTCCGCGACGACGTCGGCACTGCGATGCAGGTCGTCGATGACCGCCAGGTCACCGACCACGCCACGTTCGCCGAAGCTTCGAGGCCCATGGGGTCTCGCTGGACAACGCGACGCAGATACTGACCGAGTCACCGGGCGCCTGCCCTTCCGATTTGGGTGTGATAAGCGAGGTGTTCCCCGGTAGAGTTGCGGCTATGGCGAGAATGCCGAAGTGCCCGCGGCGGGGGCACGGTGAGGACGGGTGGCGGGTGGTCCGCGACGGGGTTCAGCGTCGCGGCGGCAGGGAGCGTCAGCGGTTCCGGTGCGTGGCTCCGGATGGGTCGTTCCACCGCTTCTTGGGGCCGTCGACGCGCACGCGTGCGACCGAGAACCACTGCGAAGAGTGCGACAACGACATCGCAGCCCATCAGGGGCCGGCCTCACCATGGCGGTTCGAGTACCTCGTCCGCGAGGTCAGCGAGGCGCTGGTGGCGCTGGGGCGGGGGATGAGCTACACGGACGCGGCTCGGCGAGCACGCCAGGCAGCAAACCGCGGGCGCGAGAAGCCCGCCCGGCAGCCGACGAACGGCCAGACCGTCGCCGAGTGGGTCGCGGACTTCGTGCCCGTCGTCGCCGCGCCGCACACCGAGACCGCCTGGCCCGACCAGACCCTCGTGTTGGACGCCACCGAGTTCCAGTGGACCAACCCGCGAACCGGCACCAGCCAGCAGTTGTTCGCAGTGCTCGCCGCCTGGGGCTACCCGTCTGAGGGCGAGCCGCGGCTGTGGCGGCTGGCCGCCAGCCCTCGGGACGACGGTGCCGCCTGGCAACGCTTCCTCGCGGAGCTGCCTGGCACGCCCCAGTCGGTGGTGTCCGACCGGGACTACGCCATCGTCGGAGCAGTCCAGCGACACTGGAACAACCAGGTGCCGGGGCACCTGTCCGAACACCACCTGTGGGCCAAAGGGCTCCAAGCGCTGCGCCGCGACGGCGCTGCGCGCTACAGCTCCACGCTGAACGACCTGCTCGGCGACGCGCTGCGCAGCAACGCCGGCTGGAACGCCTTCCGGGACCTGGTCCTCGGCGACCCCGCGCTTCCCAGTACCCAGCGATGGGTGCGCCACTGGGACAAGCGCCTGCAAGCCCAAACCGCCCGGCGCGACCAACTACCCGAGCACTACTCCACCGGCGCCATCGAGGCCGCCATCGCCACCACGCGCGAAGTGCTCGAACGCCGCGCCTGGACCTTCCGCAACCTCCACCGGATGAACCTGCTGCTTGAACTCGTACGCCTGCGCATCAACCGCTGCGACGACCCACGCGCCTACGCCAGCGAACTACGACGCCACCTCACCGCCCGCAACGGCGCCGTGCCGCGCCGCTACCGCCACATCACCGACCCGATGCGCTACGACGCCCAGCAGCAGCGCTACGTTCGCACTTCGTCACTGCGGCGCTGACCACCGCACCCCTACCGGCGCCCCACTTCCGCGAGCCTGTGGCGGCGAGGGTTCAGCTGGCGCCAGGGCGAGCGTGAGCTTGTCAGCGTGCCGCGCTCTGCCTGTGGGCCACGCTGCTGCGGTCGCGCGGCCCGCCCGCGGACGCTTCACCGCCGGCCACGAGCGCGCGCGCCGCGATGACCAGCCACGCCACCGCCAAGCCCTGCACAAACGCGTTCCCGATGGACGCGCCGACCCACTCGGTGAACCAGTTGACCTCGAACCAGAGCATCCACTGCGGCGGAGGCACGAGCGCCAGCACCCCGGCCAGGACCACCTCGACCCCGGCGAGCACCCGCCCCACCCCCGCAGCGCGACCGACCAACGCGACCAACACGAACGCCGCGCCCAGCAGCACCGTCGCCAGCCACGGCACCGCGGCCTGCCCGAACTCCAACAACCGCTGCCACGCGTGGGCGAGGTCCATTTGGAACTGCCCGATCCCTGCGAGCAGCAACAGCAGCACCGGGATTCGCGCGACCTGCCACCACACCCTCCTGCTCATCGCAGACCTCCTCGGGCCAGGGGGGCTCCGTACCCGCTGCCCCGAAGGGTGCCCGAACTGTACGGCCGGGCAACCCTCCGCCTTCCCGCCCACGAACGCCTACTCCATCACACCTAAATCGGAGGGGGGGCCGGGCGCTATCCCGGAGTGTCGCGGTGCCCGATCATGGTGGTGATGCGGCGGGCGAGGGCATCGGGGACCACCGTGTCCGTATCGCGGAGCCGGCCCAGCTCGTCGTGCACGCCGACCAGGGCGGCGTACATCGGCGGGCACGTGGGGCAGCGTTCGAGGTGTGCTTCGACCTGGCCGACCTCGACGTCGGGGAGTTCGCCATCGAGGTAGTCGGATACGAGTTGGCGGGCATCCCAGCACCGCATGGGCGTCCCCTGTGTCTGGCGGCGCCGCTCGGGGCCCGCGGCCAGTGCCGTCACCAGCGCCATCCTCCCTCGCCGTAGCCGCTGCTTCGCGGCCGGCAGGGAGATCTCGGCGGCCGTGGCGATCTGGGCGACCGTCCACCCGTCCACATCGTGGAGCACCACCGCCGTGCGCTGGGTCTCCGGGAGCCGGATCAGCGCGTCCTCCAGCTCCGCGCGGTCGGCAGCCCGTGCGACCACCTCGGCGGTGTCGACGGTGTAGTCATCGTCACGCCATAACGCTTCGACCTCCGCGGTGGGGACCGTGCGCCTGGAACGGCGCGCGGCATCGATCACAACGTTGTGCGCGATCCGGTGCAGCCACGTCCGGGCGGATGCCTCACCCCGGAAGCCACCCGCAGCGGCCAGCGCGCGCACGGCGGTCTCCTGGACCACGTCCTGCGCCGCGTGGCCGTCGCCGGTCAGCAGCAGCGCGAACCGGTACAGCCCGTCAAGGTCGTCGACGATCGCCGCGCCGACCCGGTCCGCGTTCTCCGGCGAAGCCACCGCAGCATCGACCTGTTCCACGACGTCTCACCTACTTGCTTCCCGGCACCCGGCATGTGCTGATCCCCAACAAACGGTAGAGCGGGCAGAACCCGGTCGCGGCGGTCCCCGCCAACACCACCGTCACCACGATCAAGGCGATCCCGGCCGCACTGGTCGGTCCGACAGCGAACGCGGCGACCGCTGCAACCACTGCGGCGGCGCCACGGAGTGCCCGGTCGAGGCCTGCTTCGTTGCGTTCCATCGCTCATCTCCTGCGCTCGTCACTCAGCCAGGCATCTCCCGGCCGGTCCGTACTGCCCCACGGACGACGCTGCCTGCGAAAGAGATACCGGCCACCCAACATCCGTCCGCACAGCGCGCACAGGCAGCTCCAGGCGCGCGTTTCCGCGGCCATTGGATGACTACGGCTCCACGACCGTCACCCGCCCTCGCATCGCAGGGTGGGTCGTGCACACGTACTCGAACGTCCCGGCCTCGGTGAAGGTGACGATGCCGCGGGCATCCTGCTCGAGCCGCCCGGTGTCGAGACCGTCACCGGTCGCGGTGTGCGGCGCAGGATCACGGTTGACCCAGCCCGGTTCCGTGCCCACCGGCACCTCGATGTCCACCGGCTCGTAGGCGAAGGAACGGATCTCGACCACCTCAGACGCCGTGGTCTCCTCGGGCGCCGATGCCTCGTCCTCGGCTGCGCTCTCCGAACCATCCTCCGATCGGCGACCGACACCGGCCGGCAGCGGCTCGAGTGGGGCGGCACCCTCTGCGACGCGGAAGAACATCGCCATCCCGAGCTCGCCGTGCTCCCCATCGCCGTCCTCGACCGGGCAGTCGACCTCGTAGGTCCCCTCGGCGAGCTCGACCAACGCAGCCATGCATCCCCGCTACGCGCCGCCGGTCACGCTCGCGGCAGGGTGCGGCCTCCGGCAAGGCGAAGCCTTCGGCCTCCGCGTCAGCGACGTGGACTTCCTGCGGCAGCGCCTCGAGGTGCGTCAGCAGGTCAAGCACCCCAAGGGTCAAGGGACGGTCGTGGCGCCTCCGAAGCGCGGCAAGCAGCGCAGCGTACCGCTGCCGGCGGCAGTAGCCGAGGCGATCGCCGGCCACCTGGCGCGCTATCCCACAGAGCGCGACGGCCTGGTCGTCACCAGCGCGGCCGGCACGCCGCTGAATCGAGGGTCATGGAACGCGCGCGTGTGGAAGCCAGCGGTGGCCGCAGCCGGCCTCGAGACCGGCGGCCTCGGCTTCCACCAGCTGAGGCATCACTACGCGAGCGTCCTGCTGCACGGCGGCGTCAGCATCCGCGCGCTGGCCGAGTACCTCGGCCACGACGACCCCGGCTTCACCCTCCGCGTCTACTCGCACGTCATGCCGGACAGCGAGGATCGCGCGAGGCAGGCAGTCGACGCCGCGCTGACGGTTTGTGAGCCACCTGTGAGCCAAGAACAGGAGCCGTAAGCGTCACTGCAGGTCAGACACGGCTTCAGCCGACGTGGATCTCCTCGTGGCCGAAAGTGATCCCGCGGTCGAGGGTCTTGTGGACCGGGCAGCGCACCGCGACCTGGCGGAGCCGATCGCGCTGGGCGTCGTCGAAGTCGCCGTCGATGAAGATGCGGCTGCGCACCCGGTCGAGGTGCCCGCTGGCGTCGCTGTCGCAGTCGTCGCAGTCGTCGGCGTGGACCCGGTCGTGCTCGTACTCGACGCTGATGTTGTCGAGCTTCCA
>JAWOAS010000107.1:0-4988 GCA_046498405.1 Egibacteraceae bacterium | reverse complement strand
TCGGCCATGCCGGGGCTGTCGCGCGCGAGGCGCAGGTGCCGGCGGACCTGCGGCCACAGGTCGGGGTCGACCCGGTCGGCGACGGCGTCCTCGACGGCGGCCAGATGCCCGATGGCGGCCTGCTCGGGATCGATCTCGACGGCGTCGAGCCGCTCGGCGACGGTGGTCGGCTCGTGCCCCAGGCGCATGCCAAGCACGTCGCTGGTGGAGTGCGCCGGGTCGGTCGAGACCAGCAGGGTCCTCACCCCGCCCATCGCCAGCGCGCGGGCGGTGGCGGCGGCCAGCGTCGTCTTGCCGACCCCGCCCTTGCCCGAGAGGAGCACGATCGGCCGGTCGGTGTCGGCGGCCAGCGGGCTCGCCGGGGTGGTCTGCCGGTCCGTGCGGCCTCGTCCGGCTCGCGCGCCGCTCAACAGCACAACCCCGGCTCTGGAGCGCGCTCCCAGCCCTCGCGGCGATGCCAGTCGTGATAGGCCTCGAGGAGCTCGGGGTAGAGCTCCGCGGTCACCGCGCTCGCGGGGTTGTCGACGCCGAGCGCCTCGAGGAACAGCACCGTGACGAGGACGTCCTGCTGTCGTCGCGCCTCGCGCTCGAGCCCTGCGCGGACCGGCGCGGTGTAGACCTCCTCGTAGTAGCCCGCGACCGTGCGCAGCGCTTCGATGGCGCGTGGCCACCAGCCCGACGGCGGGGTCACCGGGCAGCGCGCCGGTCGGCGACCGGGCTCGTGGATCGTCGCGAGGTTGCCAGCTCCCTGCCGATCACCTCGACGATGCCGTCGGGGTCGGGTGGTCCGCCGCGGTGCACCACCCTGCCGTCGCAGATGACCGTCCCCTGCCCCGCGCCCGCTGCGATCTGACGCAGGGCCCCGCCGACGCTCAGCCCGCGGGCGCGCGCGTCCCGCCAGACGGTCGGCACCAGCCAGACGGTGTTGCGGGGGTCGACGACCTCGACGGTGATGGCGTCCGCGAACTCCGAGCGCAGCGCGCGATAGACCTCCCCCATCGCCTCCATGTCGACCCGGGCGTAGGCGTAGGTCTCTGGCTCGCCGATGGCGCAGTCGCGGCCACCGAGGCGGCCACAGCAGCCCGAGCCGCCCATCTGGGCATCCCACTCGCGGACCAGGATCACGCGCATCGGTGTCGCCCCTGCTGTTGGCGGGGCCACTGCGGGACACCGCACCGGTGCCCCGCAGCAGCGTGGCGTGTCGGGCGCTACTCGTCGCTTGCCGGCATGCCGGCCACGGGCTCGTCCTCGCGTGCCCGGGCCAGGCGCAGGCGACGCAGCGCGGTGACCGCCTCGATCACCACCCAGACGGCGAGACCGAGGATGATGAGGTTCAGCGGCAGCAGGATCGTCTGGGTGAACACGTCGCCCTCGGTGAGGAAGTCCCAGCTGTTGAGCAGCAGCGCGAAGATCGTCATCGCCAGCAGGAACGCCAGCGGGATGATCGCCGCGAGGGCGTTGCGGCGCTTGCTGATGAGCCACACCGCGATCACCGAGAGCGCAAGGCCCGCGGTCAGCTGGTTCATCGTGCCGAAGAGGATCCACAGCCGCTCGAACGCGAGCTCGCGGAACAGCGCGAGCGACAGGGGGATCGCGGTCGCGACGACGGTCACCAAGTTGAGGTTGCGCGCCACGCGGCGCGCACCGGCGATCTCGGCGATCTCCTGGACCACGTACCGTTCGAGGCGCAGGCCGGTGTCGAGCGTGGTCGCGGCGAACGCGATGACGATGAGGGAGGCGAAGACCGCGCCGAGCCCGAGCGGGACCCCGATGTTCGAGGCAAGGCCGCCCACGCCGGTGACGAAGTTGCCGACCGCGCCGGCGTCGGCGGCTTGGAACGTCCCGTAGGCCTCGTTCCAGTCGACGCCGGCGACCGCGAGGCCCGCGGTGACGGCCATGACCGCGCCGAGGGCCAGCGAGCCCTCGCCGAGCGAGCCCATGTAACCGACCCACCGGGCGTCGGTCTCCTTGGCGAGCTGCTTCGAGGTCGTGCCCGACGACACGAGGCTGTGGAACCCGCTGATCGCCCCGCAAGCGATGGTCACGAAGAGGAACGGGAACACCCACGGGGCGTCGTCCGGCATGTCGGTGTTGACCGCGGGGGCCTCCATCGTGTCGAAGCCCACGAGCACGCCGAGGAAGATGACGGCCAGCGCGATGAGCAGCTGGTGCGAGTTGATGTAGTCACGGGGCTGGAGCAGCACCCACACCGGGATCCGCGAGGCGACTCCCGAGTAGAGGAACAGCAGCACGACCCACAGGTTGGCGGGCTCGTTGGCGAAGAAGCCGATCCCGGTCGCCTCCGCCAGGGGCGTGATGTCCAGCGGAATGGCCTCGCCGAGCGGCAGCGTGGCGTAGAGCACCACCACCGCGATGAGCGAGGGCAGCAGCGCGGCGGTCCGCCGTCGGTAGATGACCTGCCCGAGACCGATCGCGATCGGGATCTGGGCGAGCACCGGGATCACGACCTCGGGGTTGGCCATGAAGAGGTTGGAGATCACGATCGCGAAGACCGCGACCACCAACGTCAGCAGGAAGAAGATGATCAGGAGGAACAGCGTCCGTGCGCGGTTGCTGATCACGTCCTGCGCGATCGTGCCGATGTTGCGGGCCCGGTGACGCACGCTGATGACGATCGAGCCGAAGTCGTGCGCGCCCGAGGCGAAGATCGTGCCGAGCACGATCCACACCAGCGCCGGCAGCCACCCCCACACGACCGCGATCGCTGGGCCGACGATCGGTGCCGCGCCCGCGATCGACGTGAAGTGGTGACCGAAGAGCACGTGCTTGTTCGTCGGGACGAAGTCGACCCCGTCGCGGAACTCGTAGGACGGGGTGCGGAAGTCCTCCTCGAGGCGGTAGACGCGCTCAGCTAGGTACTTCGAGTAGTAGCGATAGCCGAGCCCGAAGGCGATGAACGACACGATGACGATGACGGCGCTGGGCATGACTGCTCGTCCCTCCATTCCAGGGGGAAGCCCCCTGAAGGTGTGCGCGCGGTCGCGCCACGCCCGCCCCGTCCGAGGAGGCGCGCTCCCCGTGCGGAGGCAAGCGGCGGGAGAAGCCCGAGCCAGCATCGCCCGACGGTGGCCGGGCCGGTTCTTGTGTTACAGCAGCATTTCGTACAGGTGACGATGGAGGCGTGTCAACACGTCCGTCCGGGTCCGGTGCGTCGCGCCACGGCGTCCCCGGCGCTGGCCCCGACCAGCCGCGGGTCGTGCCTCGACGGGCTCCTGTCGTCGTCCCTGCCGACGCGGGCTGGCGCACGGCCGGGCTCGTCCGGCTCGGGGGCGTCGGCTCGAGCGGTTGGGCTAGGTCGTGCCTGCTCGCCGGTCGCCGGCCCGTGGTCAGGGCCTCGCGCGCAGCGGGTCATCCACCCCGTTCGGCCTCAGCGATCGCCCGGCGGCACTCGCGCTCGAAGCGCTTGGCTTGGCGCAGTCGGCCCCACCAGCTCGGCAGCGCAGGCAGGTCGGCGTGGCCTTCGCGCCGTGCCACGCGCAGCCGTCCACCGGCGAGCTCGCCCTCGAGCCGAAGCTCGACCCGGCGCTCGAGGTCGTCGGCAGCGTCGTGGCGCAACAGGCACGCCGGCGTCGGCGTGTCCGGGAGCGACCGGCCAGCCAGCGACGTCACGTGCACCTGCTCCTGCTGCCACGTGTCGACGCGGACGCTGTCGGCGCACAAGCCGTCGGTCCCGGCCCACACGAGCACCCCCTCGTCGGGGGAGGTGCGCACGGCGGGATCCGGACCCGACTCGAGGTTGACGAAGGACACCAGCAGCCGTGGGAGGAACCACCAGTACTCGCGGCGCTGCAGCAACGAGTCGGCATGCAGTCGCGACGGGGGGTGCTTGCGGAGCTCCTCATCGAGCAGGCGCTCCTCGAAGACGGCGCCGTCGAGGTCGTGCTCGACACCCACCCGTCCCGACGCGCTGATCGGTCGCCACCCGCGCAGGGACCAGCGCGAGTCCGACACCGTCAGCGTCGCCTCGGTCGCCGCGGCGAGCTCGTCGGCGAGCCCCCGGTCGTCGAAGGTCAGCGCGAGCATCGGCGTGGCGCCGTCGAGCAGCGGTACGCGCGCGGCCGCCCCGATCGTGCCGTCGGGCCGGCGCCATCCGACCTCGGCGAGGACCGCGCCGGTGACGGCGTCTGCCAGGGTGCTCACGCGCATCATCTCCCCTCGGCCACCACGACGGTCGCGTGCCTGGCGCGAGGCGCCCTCGCGGCGCTGCGGCGGCGTCACCGACGCTGCGTGGGACGGCGCCGAACCGTACACCCGCTCGGCGGGGCGCAGCGCCGGCCTATCCTCGGGCCGATGGATGCCCTCGCGCGCTTCTCCGAGCCGACGCGGGCGTGGTTCGCGGCCTCCTTCGCTGCCCCGACCCCGGCGCAGGAGGGCGCGTGGGCGGCCACCGCCGACGGGCAGAGCGCGCTTGTCAGCGCGCCGACGGGGTCGGGCAAGACGCTCGCGGCGTTCCTCGCCGCGCTCGACCGGCTCCTGGCCGGCGGCCCACGGCCGCAGGGCACGACGGTGCTCTACGTCTCGCCGCTCAAGGCGTTGGCCTACGACGTCGACCGCAACCTCCGCGCGCCGCTGGCCGGCATCACCCAGGCCGCCGCGCGGCTCGACGTCGCCGTGGCCGGCGTCGACGTTGGCTTGCGCACCGGCGACACCTCCGCCGAGGAGCGCCGCCGGCTCGCGCGCGTGCCGCCCGACGTGCTCATCACCACCCCGGAGTCGCTCTTCCTCCTGCTGACCTCGAAGGCCCGCGAGAGCCTCGCCGGGGTCGAGACCGTCATCGTCGACGAGGTCCACGCGGTCGCGGGCACGAAGCGCGGCGCCCACCTCGCGGCCAGCCTCGAGCGGCTCGAGGCGCTGCGGGCCGGCCGGCCCGACGGCGACGGTGGGCGCCGCGACGTCGCCCCGCTGCAGCGCATCGGCCTGTCGGCGACCCAGCGCCCCCTCGAGGAGGTCGCGGCGTTCCTCGCCGG
>JAWOAS010000091.1:0-6522 GCA_046498405.1 Egibacteraceae bacterium | reverse complement strand
AAGAAGCTCATCAACGACCCCGACAAGGTCGTCGCCGAAGCCCTCGAGGGCATGGAACGTGCCTACGGTGGCCGCATCAAGGTCAGCCACGACCCCGCCTACATCGTCAGCCGCGAGGCGCCGAAGGCCGGACGCGTCGGCGTGCTCTCCGGGGGAGGCAGCGGCCACGAGCCGATGCACGGAGGCTTCGTCGGCCCGGGCATGCTCGATGCCGCGGTGCCCGGCCAGGTCTTCACCTCCCCGACCCCCGATCAGGTCGAGGCCGCGACCAAGGCCATCGACGGTGGCTCCGGCGTCCTCCACCTCGTGAAGAACTACACCGGCGACGTCGCGAACTTCGAGATGGCCGCCGAGCTCTGCGAGGCCGAGGGCATCCGCGTGAAGTCCGTCGTCATCGACGACGACGTGGCCGTCAAGGACTCCCTCTTCACCGCGGGTCGCCGCGGCGTCGGTGGCACGGTCCTCATCGAGAAGATCATCGGCGCCTGCACCGACCGCGGTGACGACCTCGACACCGCCGCGGCGCTGGCCGCCGACCTCAACTCCCGGGTGCGCTCGATGGGCATGGCACTGACGCCGTGCACCGTGCCGCACGCCGGCGAGCCGACCTTCGAGCTCGGCGACAACGAGATGGAGATCGGCATCGGCATCCACGGCGAGCCGGGCCGCGAGCGCATGCCGCTCGAGAGCGCCGACGAGATCGCCAAGCGCCTGCTCGACCCGATCCTCGAGGACATGCCGATCGACAAGGGCGAGGACGTCCTCGTCATGGTCAACGGCATGGGCGGCACGCCGCTCATCGAGCTCTTCATCGTCTACCGGCGGATCTGCCAGCTCCTCAGCGAGAAGGGCATCCACATCCGCCGCAACCTCGTCGGCAACTACATCACCGCCCTCGAGATGGCCGGCTGCTCGGTCACGGTGATGAAGCTCGACGACGACACGACCCACCTCTGGGACGCCCCCGTCGACACGCCCGGCCTGAGCTGGGGCTCCTGGGAGAAGCCCGCGGTGCCGTGGGTCACGACCTGGGGCATCTCGACCCACCACCGCAACCTGCCGTGGGTCCACGCCGACGAGGACTAGGCCCGTTGACCGACGACGGGGCGCGACGCGCGCGGCTCACCGTGGCCGGCCCTCCGGCATGGCGCGTGTCCGCCCCGACGTCCGCTGACCGCGACACCGCCGTCGCCTGAGGCGAGAGGAGCTCCCTGACCATGGCCAATGCCACGAGCAGCGACGTCATCGCCTTCATCGAGGCCTACGCCGGCGTCGTCGCCGAGCACAAGCGCGAGCTCACCAAGCTCGACAGCGCGATCGGCGACGCCGACCACGGCGAGAACCTCGACCGGGGCTTCAAGGCCGCCCTCGAGCGGCTGCCCGGCGACGACGCGACGCCCGCGGAGATCCTCAAGGCCGTGGCGATGGCGCTGGTGAGCAAGGTCGGCGGCGCCGCGGGGCCGCTCTACGGGACGGCGTTCCTCAGGGCGGCCGCGGCGGTCGAGGGCCGGGCGGAGCTCGACACCTCAGGCATCGTCGAGGCCCTCGACGCCGGGCTCGCGGGGGTCATCTCCCGCGGCAAGACCGAGCTCGAGGACAAGACGATGGTCGACGCGTGGTCTCCCGCCGTCGACGCCGCCAAAGAGACGCTCGAGGGTGGCGCGGAGTGCCCCGAGGTGCTCGCCTCGGCCGCCGCGGCCGCGGAGGAGGGCATGAAGGCCACCATCCCGCTCGTCGCCAGGAAGGGGCGCGCGAGCTATCTGGGCGAGCGCAGCGCCGGGCATCAGGATCCCGGCGCGACCTCCACCTACTACCTGTTCCGGACGCTCGCCGACATGGCGGGCTCGAACGGATGACCGGCGCCTGAGAGGGCGTCTTGCACAGCACCGATCAGGAAGAGCTCAAAGCGAGCGACAACGTCTGAGGAGGCGGTTGGCCACATGGCAGAGTTCGTAGCAGCCATCGACCAGGGAACGACGAGCACGCGGTTCATGATCTTCAACCACTCCGGTGAAGACACTGGATCCGCGCAGCTGGAGCACGAGCAGATCCTTCCGCAGGCCGGTTGGGTCGAGCACGACCCCGTGGAGATCTGGGAGCGCACCCGGACGGTCATCGAGCAGGGCCTGGCCCGTGCCGGGATCGCCGGTGACCAGCTCGCTGCCATCGGGATCACCAACCAGCGCGAGACCTCCGTGGTGTGGAACCCCAAGACGGGGCGTCCGTACTACAACGCGATCGTCTGGCAGGACACCCGGACCGACCGCATCGCCAGCAAGCTCGAGCGTGAGGGCAAGGGCGACATCATCCGCGACAAGGCGGGTCTGCCCCCGGCGACGTACTTCTCCGGCGGCAAGGTCCAGTGGATCCTCGAGAACGTCGACGGCGTCCGCGAGGCCGCCGAGCGCGGCGAGGCGATCTTCGGCACGATCGACACCTGGGTGCTGTGGAACCTCTCCGGTGGCGTCAACGGTGGCGTCCACATGACCGACATCACCAACGCCAGCCGCACGATGCTCATGAACCTCGAGACCCTCGAGTGGGACGACGAGCTCCTGAGCTTCTTCAACATCCCCAAGGCGATGCTGCCGCAGATCATGCCCTCCTCGGAGGTCTACGCCCACACGCCGGTCAACGGCCCCGTCGGCGCAGCCGTGCCGATCGCCGGCATGCTCGGCGACCAGCAGGGCGCCACCGTCGGCCAGGTCTGCTTCGACCCCGGCGAGGCGAAGAACACGTACGGCACCGGTAACTTCATGCTGCTCAACACCGGGACCGACATCGTGAAGTCCAACCACGGGCTGCTCACCACCGGTGGGTACAAGATGGACGGCGACCCCGCCATCTACTGCCTCGAGGGCGCGATCGCCGTCACCGGCTCGGCCGTGCAGTGGCTGCGCGACCAGCTCGGCATCATCTCCGGTGCCGCGGAGTCCGAGACCCTCGCCAAGCAGGTCGAGGACACCGGCGGGATGTACTTCGTCCCGGCGTTCAGCGGGCTCTTCGCGCCGTACTGGCGCTCCGACGCCCGTGGTGCCATCGTCGGCATGAGCCGCTTCAACACCAACGCCCACCTCGCGCGCGCGACGCTCGAGTCGGTCTGCTACCAGACCAAGGACGTCGCGGTGTCGATGGAGAAGGACTCGGGCGTCGAGCTCGAGGTCCTCAAGGTCGACGGCGGCATGACCGCCAACGACACGCTCATGCAGATGCAGTCCGACATCCTCGGCGTCCCCGTCTCGCGGCCGAAGGTCGCCGAGACGACCGCCCTGGGCTCGGCCTACGCCGCGGGCCTCGCCGTGGGCTTCTGGAGCACCTTCCAGGAGATGCGCGACAACTGGCTCGAGGACAAGCGCTGGTACCCGCAGTGGTCCGACGACCAGCGTGAGAGCGGCTACGCCGGCTGGAAGAAGGCCATCGAGCGCACGCTCGACTGGGTGGACGTCAGCTAGGACGACGCGGGCTCAGCACGAGGGGGCGGTGCGCTGGCACCGCCCCCTCGGCGTTGCAGCCCCAGCAGCGCGGGGGGCACCCGCCGAGCGGCGGGCGCAGGCGCAAACGGGCAGCGCAGCATCGGTCGCGCCCCCGACGGGGGCCTGAGGAGGGAGACAGGGCAGTGGCGGTCGGGATCGTCATCGTGTCGCACTCGGATCGGCTCGCCCGGGGGGTGGCCGAGCTCGCCGAGCAGATGGCCGAGGGCGTGACCCTCGTGCCCGCCGGCGGCGCCGACGACGGGGGCATCGGGACCTCCTTCGACCGCGTGCTCGCGGCGATCGCCGAGGCCGACGCCGGCGACGGGGTCGTCGTCCTCGCCGACCTCGGCAGCGCCGAGCTCACCACCGAGCAGGCCTTCGAGTTCCTCGAGGGCGAGCAGGCCGCGCGCGTGGCCCTGGCTCACGCCCCGGTCGCCGAGGGCGCGATCGCCGCGGCGGCCACCGCGGGGGGCGGCGCGGCGCTGGCCGAGGTCCTCGCCGCCGCCGAGGCCGCCGGCGGAGGGGTGGCCAGCGACGCCGGCGAGGCGGTCCTCGCCGAGCCCGACGTCCGCGAGCGCGTCGTCCTGCCCAACCCCCTCGGGCTGCACGCCCGGCCGGCCTCGCAGGTCGTCGCCGCGCTGCGCGGCCTCGACGCCGAGGTCCACATCGCCCGCACCGACACCGGCGTGGGCGCTTCGGCGCGCTCGGTCCTCGACGTCGTCGCGCTCGGCGCGACCGGCGGCATCGAAGTGGAGATCGCCGGGCAGGGCGCCGACGCCGCCGAGGCCGTCGAGCGCGTCGCGGCGATGGCCAGGGAGGGCTTCGGCGAGGCCGAGGGCGAGGCGCCGACCGAGGAGGCCGCGCCCGCCCCGCTCGAGGGCGCCCCCGACCAGCCTCCGCCGGCGGGCGCGACGCTGTCGGGCCGCGGCATCGTCGGTGGCACGGTCATCGGCCCGCTCGCCGAGCTGCGCCGCCCGGTGCCCGCGGTGCCCGAGGGCACCGACCACGACCCCGCGGTCGAGGCCGAGGCGCTGGACGCGGCCCGCGAGGCCGCGCGCGGTGAGCTCGAGCAGCTCGCCGCCGGCGCCGAGGGCGCGATCTTCGCGATGCACCTCGCGCTGCTCGACGACCCCGCGCTGTCGCGCGAGGTCGACGACGCCCTCTCCGAGGGCCTGGCCGCCTCCGCGGCCTGGCTGCGCGGGGTCACCGCCGAGGAGGAGGTCCTCGCGGGCATGGCCGACGCGGCCTTCGCCGCCCGCGCGCTCGACGTGCGCGACGTCGGCGACCGGGTGCTGCGCCACCTCCTCGGCGCGGAGGCCACCGGGGTGGCCGCGCCGCCGGCCGGCGCGGTCGTGGCCGCAAGCGACCTCACCCCCAGCGACGTCACCCAGTTCGCCGAGGCCGAGGTCGCGGGGCTGGCCACCGCGGCGGGCTCGCAGACCTCCCACGCGGCGATCCTCGCGCGCAACCTCGGCATCCCGCTCGTCATGCGCCTCGGCCCGTCGCTGCTCGCCGTGGCCGAGGGCACCGAGGTCATCCTCGACGGCGAGGCCGGCGAGCTCGTCGTCGCCCCCGACCCCGAGCGGCGCGAGGCCGCGGCCGCGGCGATCGCCGCCGACGAGGCCGCCGCCGAGGCCGCCCGCCAGGCGGCCGCCGAGCCCGGCCAGCTCGCCGATGGCACCCGTGTGGTCGTCGCGGCCAACGCCTCCTCCCCGGCCGAGGCGCGCCGCGCGGTCGCCGAGGGCGCCGAGGGCATCGGCCTGCTGCGCACGGAGTTCCTCTACCTCGAGCGCACCGAGCTGCCCAGCGAGGACGAGCAGGTCGCCGAGCTCTCGGCGATCTGCGAGGCGATGCAGGGCCGCCCGGTCATCGTCCGCACCCTCGACGCCGGCGGCGACAAGCCCGCCCCGGCGCTCGACCTCGATCCGGTGCTCCACGGCTTCCTCGGCCAGCGCGGTCTGCGGCTCTCGCTCGCGCGCCCCGAGGTCTTCGAGCCCCAGCTGCGGGCGATCCTGCGGGTCGCCGCGTCCTTCGAGGTCTCGGTGATGTTCCCGATGGTCACCGACGTCGGTGAGGTGCGCCGCGCCAAGGCCGCCCTCGCCGAGGCCGCCGCCGCCCTCGACGCCGAGGGGGTGGCCCACGGCGAGCCCACCGAGGTCGGGGTGATGATCGAGGTGCCCGCGGCGGCGGCCGCGCCGCAGGACCTCGTCGCCGAGGTCGACTTCTGCAGCGTGGGCTCCAACGACCTCATCGCCTACACGATGGCCGCCGACCGCACCCTCGAGGAGGTCGCCGAGTACTACCGGCCCGACCACCCCGCGATCGACCAGCTCATCGCCTGGCTCTGCGAGGCCGCCGCCGACGCCGGCTGCTGGGTGGGGGTGTGCGGCGAGATGGCCGGCGACCCCGACCACGCCGCCCGGCTCGTCGGCCTCGGCGTGCGCGAGCTGTCGATGGCGGCCGGGGCGATCCCCGAGGTCAAGGCCCGCCTGCGCGAGACCTCGCCGTAGCCGGGGCGGCCCGCCCCGCCCCTCGCCGCCGGGCCGCCGCGCCGCCCGTCGCGCCGAGTGGCGACTCGCCGCGCTTGAGCCGCACGGATCCGCCACTCGGCGTGCGACCGCCCGCCGTGCGCCCCTCGCCGCCGGGCCGCCGCGCGGTCCCTCGCGCCGAGTGGCGACTCACGGCGCCTGAACCGCACGGATCCGCCACTCGCCGAGGCGGTCGGGTGGGCGACTGACCGGGCGGGCGACTAACCGAGCGCGCGGCCGCAGGCGGCGGGGGCTCGCGAGCGCAGCATCCCGCCTCGGCCGGTGCAGGCGAGGACCGTGCACACCGCTGCGCCGAGGACCGCGGCGGCTAGCGGCACGTCGACGTCGAGGACGCAGGCCTGGCCCATCCCGACGATGACCGAGGAGCCTGGCAGCAGGCGACGGGCGCCCACGGCACCCGGCCGGTCGCGCCGGCGCGGCGCGCGAACCGCGCTGCCACGACCGCGGCGACGCCGATCACCGGCAGCGGCCGGTGATCGGCGTCGCCGCGGTCGTGGCAG
>JAWOAS010000062.1:0-4125 GCA_046498405.1 Egibacteraceae bacterium | reverse complement strand
GGGCAGGCCGAGCTCGTCGCCGAGCTCGCCGGTGCCGCCGAGGGCGTGGCCGCCCAGCTCGAGGCCACGCTGGCCTCGACGCTCGGGGAGGTCGCCGGGGCGCAGGCGCAGGCCGCCCAGGCCGTGGGCTCGCAGCTCGACGGGCTGCTCGCCGGGGTGGCCGGCGCCCAGCAGGAGGCGCTGTCGGGCGTGCTCGACGCCCAGATCGGCGCGCAGGTCGCCGCCCAGGAGGAGGCGGTGGCCGCCGCCCGCGACGAGCAGGAGGCCGAGCTCGACGCCGCCGCCGAGGAGGTCGAGGAGCGCCGCGAGGACCTCGAGGCCCGCGCGCCCCGCGCCGGCCTCGTCGAGCTCGCCGACGGCGCGGCAGGTGGGGGCGCCCCCGACCTCGGCGGCCTCGGCGACCTCGGCGGCCTCGGCGACCTCGGGGGCCTGGGGGGTCTCGGCGACCTCGGCGGTGGCCTCGAGGGCCTCGGCGACGCCGCGCCCGAGGGCGGGGTCGACGACGCGCCGATCGAGGAGGGCTCGGAGGTCAGCGCCGGCCAACCGCTCTTCACCGTCTACGACCTCAGCGACTGGTACGTCGAGGCCGCCATCGACGAGCTCGACGCCCGCGGCGTGGCCGCCGGCCAGGCCGCCGAGGTCACCCTCGACGCCTTCCCCGGCGAGGTCTTCGAGGGCGTCGTCGACAGCGTCGCCCTGACCCCGAGCGGCGGCGGGGGCGGGGCGGTGTCCTACCCGACCCGCATCCGCCTGCTCGACCGCCCGCCCGAGCCGGGCGCGCGCATCGGGATGTCGGCGGGGGTGGAGATCGCCACCGCGAGCGTCGAGGCCGAGGAGGTCGTGCCCTCCACTGCGGTGGTGCGCCGCGACGACAGCGACGCGGTCTACGTCCTCGACGGCGACACCGTCGAGATCGTGCCCGTCGAGGTCCTCGCCTTCGGTGACGAGGCCGCCGCGGTCGAGGGCGACCTCGCCGCCGGCGACGTCGTGCTGACCGCGGGCTACGAGGACCTGCCCGACGGCGCGGAGGTCCGCGTCGGCGAGGGCGACGACGGCGGGGACGACGAGGACGAGCAGGAGTGAGCGCGCCGCTCATCGAGCTCGCCGGGGTGACCCGGCGCTACGACCTCGGCGACGCCGAGCCGGTCATCGCGCTGCGCGGCGTCGACCTCGCCATCGACGACGGCGAGTTCGTCTCGATCGTCGGGCCGTCGGGCTCGGGCAAGTCGACGATGCTGCACCTGCTCGGCGCGCTCGACAAGCCCTCGGAGGGCACGGTCTCGGTCGCCGGCCGCGACGTCTCGCAGATGGGCGACGCCGAGCTCGCCGAGCTGCGCAACGCCACGATCGGCTTCGTCTTCCAGCAGTTCCACCTGCTCGCGCGCACCCCGGCGGTGGCCAACGTCGAGCTGCCGCTGGTCTACGCCGGCGTCAGCCGCGGCGAGCGCCGCCGCCGCGCCGGCGAGGCGCTGGCGCAGGTCGGCCTCGGCCACCGCCTCGAGCACAAGCCCAACCAGCTCTCCGGCGGCGAGCAGCAGCGCGTGGCGATCGCCCGGGCGCTGGTGACCCGCCCGCGGCTGCTGCTGGCCGACGAGCCGACCGGCAACCTCGACACCCAGCGCGGCGAGGAGGTCATGGCGCTGCTCGCCGACCTCAACGCCAAGGAGGGCGTCGCCGTCGTCGTCATCACCCACGACCTCGAGATCGCCGCGCTCGCGCCGCGGCAGATCGGCATCCGCGACGGCGTCGTCAGCGAGCCGGCGGTGCTGCGGTGAGCGCCGGCCGGGAGCGCCGGCGGTGAGGTTCCTCGAGGCCGTCAAGGTCGCGCTGACCGCGATCGCGGCCAACCGGCTGCGCTCGGCGCTGACGATCCTCGGGGTCGTCATCGGGGTGATGAGCGTCGTCCTGCTCGTCGCGGTCGGCACCGGCGCCCGCGACGAGGTCACCGAGGGCATCGAGTCGCTCGGCTCGAACCTCCTCATCGTCGTGCCCGGCGATCCCGGCCCGGGCCAGCCGCCCGGCCGGCGCAGCTTCACCCTCGAGGACGTCGAGGCGCTGCGCCGCGACCTGCCGAGCGGCGCGGAGGTCACGACGAACCTCACCGGCGGGGAGCGCCTGCGCGCCGAGAACCAGGAGACCAGCGGCACCGTCGTCGGGGTGACCCCGGAGTACCAGGCGGTGACCAACGTCGAGGTCACCCGTGGCGACTTCTTCAGCGAGTCCGACCTCACCGCCTCGCGGCGGGTCATCGTCCTGTCGGCGGGCGCCGCCGAGGGCCTGTTCGGGGAGCGCGACCCGCTGGCCCAGCAGGTCACGATCGCCGGGCTCGGCTTCCGCGTCGTCGGCATCACCGGCGAGGCGCAGACCGCGGCGTTCGGCCCCGAGGCCGCCGGCTCGCAGGTCTACGTCCCGGTGACGACCGCCCAGCGGCTCTTCAACACCCAGGAGCTCGACACCCTCCTCGTGGCCGCGCCCGACCGCGACCGCCTCGACGCGGTGGCCTCGGCCACCGAGCGCATCCTCACCAGCGGCCCCGGCGTCGACCGGGAGGTCTCGGTGGTCACCCAGGACGAGATCCTCGGGGTGGCCGGCGACATCCTCGACACGCTCACCCTCGTGCTCGCGGCGATCGCCGGGATCAGCCTGCTCGTCGGCGGGATCGGCGTGTCGAACATCATGCTCGTCAGCGTCACCGAGCGGACCAGCGAGGTCGGCCTGCGCAAGGCCCTCGGGGCGCGCACCCGCGACATCACCCGGCAGTTCCTCGTCGAGGCGATCGTGCTCTGCGGCTTCGGCGGCCTCGTCGGCATCGGCCTCGGCGTCGGCCTCGCCGCGCTCGCCGAGGCCGTCACCCCGCTGCCGGCGACGGTGACGACGTGGAGCGTGGCCACGGCCTTCGGCGTGAGCGTGGCCGTCGGCGTGGTCTTCGGGGTCTACCCCGCCCGCCGGGCCGGGCGGCTCGAGCCGGTCGTGGCGCTGCGCAGCGAGTAGGCCGGGCGGCAGGCGCGCGCGAGTGCGCCGCTGTGGCTCTTGCGGGCCTCCAGACGACCGTCATCTGATCGCAGGGAATCTGCAGGTCAACGGCTTGTCTGACGACTTCGGTCAAGGTTCTGCCAGCAACGTGCCACGTTGCGTATTGCCGCTTGCAGAGCGTGATACTCACGCGCACGCTGCTCGCACAAGCGACGGCTCGGGGCGTCGACGACGGCGAGCGGGGACGCGACATGAAGAGGCTCTGGCTCCTTACGGCCGTGACGGTCGTGCTGATCGGGATGCTCGGCGGACCGGCTGCCGCGCAGTACACCCAGACCGGTGACCTCGACATTGGCAAGCTCGTCGCGGGCGGCGACGAGGGCGAGGGCTCCTATGCGTTCACCGTGGCGTGTCAGGGCCGGGCCACCCGACAGGTGGCCGTCGAGCCCGGCGAGACCGTCCGGGCGATCAGCGCGGTCAGCGTTGGCACGGTGTGCCGCATCACCGAGGAGGACATCGCCGAGGACGACGCGCCGACCTGGTCGCTGAGCGGCGACGGGACCCTCACGCTGGTCGGTGACCCCCGCGAGGTCGATGTCGAGATCACCGGCAGCGGCACGGTGACCCTGACCGCCGACAACCCCGAGGACACCGTCCTGTCCGCCGGTGACCTGCTCGTGAGCAAGGATCTCGAGCTCCTCGGCGACGGGGAGTTCGAGGGCATCGAGGACCTCGACTTCGGCTTCCGCGTCGGTTGTGAGGGCAGAGCGACCCGTGAGGTCACCCTGGCCGCCGACGATCCGCCGTTCCAGGAGATCAACCTGCCCGCCGGCACCGAGTGCGTGATCACCGAGGTCGATGCTCGCGGCGCGGACCCCGTGACGATCTCGGTCACCGGCGACGCCGCGCGGGGGGACTTCACCGTCGCGGGCACGAGGGTGGCGGTGACGATCCCCGAGGTCGACGACGTCACCGATCCGGCCGAGGTCACGGTCCTCTTCACGAACACCTTCGAGGACGAGGAGGAGGTCCTCCCTGACCCGACGCCGGAGCCCACACCGGTGCCCACCCC
Source organism: Egibacteraceae bacterium (assembly GCA_046498405.1). Classification (GTDB taxonomy): domain Bacteria; phylum Actinomycetota; class Nitriliruptoria; order Euzebyales; family Egibacteraceae; genus T1Sed10-49. The sequence goes on along the minus strand of JAWOAS010000062.1, from coordinate 80 downwards.
GGCGCCGCCACCCACGCCTGCCCCGGTGACCGACGTGACCGTCGTTGAGGACGTCACCACGGTGAGGGACCGCACGCTGG
>JAWOAS010000050.1:0-73880 GCA_046498405.1 Egibacteraceae bacterium | reverse complement strand
ACGTCGTCGCGGAGGCTCTCGATGTCGACGAGGTCGGTGGGCTTCATGGCGCGGCGCTCTCCACTGGCGATGGGCGGTGTCGGGGCCGGCAGCACGCAGACGCAGGGCGCGCGGCCCGATGGACCAGCATAGCCCTCGCGCGCGCCGGGGGTCAATCAGCGCCCGGATCCTGCCCCGCGGCGTCGCCGCGGGCGGCCGCGCGTCGTGCACGCCAGCGCGCGAGGAGGTCGGGGCGCACCTCGGCGGTCCTTGCTAGCGCCTGCTCGCGGCGCCAGGCCTCGACCGCGGCGTGGTCGCCCGAGCGCAGGACCTCGGGCACGACGAGGCCCTCGATCTCGGCCGGGCGGGTGTACTGGGGGTGCTCGAGGAGCCCGTCGGCGAAGGACTCGTCACTCGCGCTCTCGGTGTTGCCCATGACCCCGGGCAGCAGGCGGGTCACCGCCTCGATGAGCACGCAGGCGGCGGCCTCCCCCCCGGCGAGGACGTAGTCGCCGATCGAGACCTCGTCGTGGGCCAGGCGGGCATGGACCCGCTCGTCGATGCCCTCGTAGCGCCCGCAGAGCAGCAGCAGGGCCGGCTCGCCGGCGAGCTCGCCGACGAGCCGCTGGTCGAGCAGCCGCCCCCGGGGGGTGAGCACGATCGTGCGCGGCCGCGCGTCGAGGTCGCCGTAGAGCTCGGCGACGGCGTCGAAGAAGGGCTGGGGCTTGAGGACCATGCCCGCGCCGCCGCCATAGGGCGCGTCGTCGACGCTGCGGTGGACGTCGTGGGTCCAGCGCCGCAGGTCGTGCACCCGGGCGTCGACGAGCCCGCGCTCGACGGCACGGCCGAGCAACGAGGACTCGAGCGGCCCGGCGAAGTAGCCGGGGAAGATCGTGAGGACGTCGAGGCGCACCTAGGCCTCGTCGTCGCCGAGCAGGCCGGGGATGGCCCGGACGACGATGCGCTCGCGCCCGAGCTCGACGAGCTCGTCGACGGCGGGCACGAGCACCTCGCCACCGTCGGGTCGCGCGATGACGAGGAGGTCGTGGGCGGGGGCATCGAGGACGCCCTCGAGCACGCCGATGAGCGCGCCGTCGCCGTCGACGACCTCGGCGCCGAGGACCTCGTCGAGCCAGACCGCGCCGTCGTCGAGGTCGATCTCGTCGCGCGCGAGGCAGAGCACGGTGCCACGCAGGCCCTCGGCGCCGCTGCGGTCGGCGACCTCCTCGAACTTCACGACGAGGCGCCCGCCGTGGGCGCGGGAGCGCTCGACGGTCAGCGCGCCGCCCTGGGCGGCGTAGCGCGTGCCCGCGGCGAACTCATGGTCGAGGTCGGGGTCGGGGTGGACGTAGACCTCGCCGTGCACGCCGAAGGGCTTGCCGACGGCACCGACGACGACGGTGGCCTCGTCCATCGCCGGCGCGCTACTCGACGATCTCGACGGTCGCCTGCTGGCCGTCGCGCGTCGACGCGGCCTTGACCATCGTGCGAATCGCCTTGGCGGTCCTTCCGCGCTTGCCGATGACCTTGCCCATGTCCTCGGGGTGGACCTTGAGCTCGAGGACGACCTGGCCCTCGTCGTCCTCGGTCTCGGTGATCTCGATCTCGTCGGGGTGGTCGACGAGGTTGCGGGCGATGAACTCGAGCACGTCGACGGCCATCACGCCTGCGACGCCTCCTCCCCGTCCTCGACCGCGGAGGCCCCGGGCTCGGGTGCCTCGGCGGAGGCCTCGGTCGGCGGCTCCTCCTCGGGGGCGGGCGCCTCGGCGGCGGCCTGCTCGGCCTCCTGCGCGGCCTTCGCCGCGGCCTCGGCCTCGGCGCGCTTGGCGTCGGACTCGGCCTTGCGGGCGGCGCGCTGGGCGTGCTTGCGGCTGCGGTCCTTGCCGGGGTCGCCGGGCTTGAACCGCTCCCAGACGCCCTCGATGCGCAGGAGCTTGCGCACGGCGTCGGAGGGCTGGACGCCCTGCTGGAGCCAGTAGAGCGCGCGGTCGTGGTCGATGGAGATCACCGACGGGTCGGCGAGCGGCTGGTAGTAGCCGATGTCCTCGATGAAGCGCCCGTCTCGGGGCGAGCGGACGTCGGCGACGACGACGCGGTAGAAGGGCTGCTTCTTCTTGCCCTCGCGCCGGAGGCGCATCTTCACGGCCATGGGGGCTTGCCTTTCTGGAGGCACGGCCGGGCGTGCCGCGGGCCGGCGGTCGCCGGCAGGTGCCGTCGGGCTTCGATGTCGCCGCGGGGCGGCGCCCGACGCGCCCACCTCGGTCTGTGGACGGGTGTGCGGGTCCGGCAGATCGCACGCACCAAGCGCCCGCACGGCGGGCACTGCCGGCAGGATAGCGCAGCGCGCGGCTCGGCCGCTACGTCAGGGTCGCGCCGACGACGAGGGCGAAGAGCACGAGCAGGACCGCGCCCTCGGGTCGGGCCAGGCGCCGACCGGTGGCGAGGAAGACCGCGGCCAGCGCGCAGATCGCCACCATGCCCACCACCGCGAGGCCGAGCGCCGGCTCGAGGCCGACGGTGCCGAGGAGCCCGGCCACGCCGGCCACCGGCAGGGAGTTGAAGATGTTCGACCCGAGGACGTTGCCGACGACGAGGTCGGCCTCGCGGCGCCGGGCCGCCGCGACCGCGGTGACGAGCTCGGGCAGGCTCGTGCCGACCGCCACGACGGTGAGCCCGATGACGCCCTCGCTGACCCCCAGGGCCCGGGCCAGCCCGCTGCCGCCGGTGACGAGCAGCTGGGCGCCCGCCACGGTGCCGACGAGCCCGGCCAGCGCGAGCAGCGCCGGGCGCCACAGCGGCTCGGACCGGGCGGCGGGCACCACCGCCGCGCCGCGCTGGTCGGCACGGGCGAAGGCCACGACCGCGGCGATCGCGGCGACGCCGAGGGCGAGGAGCACCCCGCCCTCGAGACGGCTAAGCGTCCCGTCGAACGCCGCCACGCCGAAGGCGCCGACGGCGAGGAGCATGAGCGGGACCTCACGGCGCAGCGTCGCGTGACCCACCGCCACGGTGGAGATGAGCGCGGCCGAGCCGAGCACGAGGCCGACGTTCGCCGCGTTCGAGCCCACGAGGTTGCCGACGGCGAGCTCGGCGGAGTCCTGCACCGCGGCGAGCACGGTGACGACGAGCTCCGGCGCGCTCGTGCCCGCGCCGATGACGAGCGCGCCGATGACGACCGGCGAGACCCGCAGCGCGCTCGACAGCCGCGCGGCGCCGAGCACGAAGCGGTCGGCGGCCACGGTGAGCAGGACGAGGCCGACGAGCAGTGCGGCGACGTCGCCCATCGTCCCTCCCCGGTCCTCGCGCCCGAGCACCACCGGCCCGCGACGCCCCACGCCTGACCCGTCGCGCGGCGGTCGTCGCTACGCTAGCGGCTCGTGCCCCGCCCCGAGCCGAGGAGCCGCGCCCGCGCATGGAGCCCGTCCCCCCGAGGCGCTTCGCCACGCTCGTCGACGACGCCCTCGACGGCATCCCCGACGAGCTCTGGGCCCGCCTCGACAACGTCGCCGTGGTCACCGAGGACGTCGACCCCGACGAGCCCGACCTCCTCGGCGTCTACGACGGCGTGCCGCTGACCGAGCGCGAGGAGTACGGCGGCGTGCTGCCCGACCGGGTCGTGATCTTCCGCCTGCCGCTGTGCGCGATGGTCGCCGACGAGGACGAGCTCGTCGAGGAGGTCAGGGTCACCGTCGTCCACGAGCTCGCCCACCACATGGGCCTCGACGACGACGAGCTCCACGACCTCGGCTGGGGGTGAGCGCGGCAGCGGGTGTTGCCGGATGCGCCCGCACCGGCGCGGCTGATGTGGCTGCGGCCTCACCCTGCCGCACGTGCTCCCGGCAAGGCGACGTCGGCGCGACGGGTCAACGCGGGTGCTGACTCACCGGGAGAGCACAGCGCCTGTGCACAGGTAAGTGCATCGTCTGAACTTGACGATGTCCATCATCTACACTTACTCTCACAAAGCGACGAGACCTCATCCGACGGCTCCGAGACGGCGCCAGCGTCGCAGGTCTGGAGTTCACGTCGTTGCGCAACGCCGGAGGTCACGAGGTCTTCTCGCTCGACGGTCTGCGCATCCCGATCCCGAACCACCGCGAGATCGCGGAGGGCACGGCCAGGTCGATCTTGCGCCAGGCGGCAGCGAAGCTCGGAGAGGAGTGGTGGACATGACCACCTACCAGGTCACCGCGACCCGCGATGGTGACTGGTGGTCGCTCGTGGCCTCGAACGTCGGGGGACGCGAGGTCGCTTCTCAGTCACGTCGACTCGACCAGGCCGACGCCGCGATCCGCGAGGCGATCGCTCTGGTCCTCGACGTCGACCGTGACGCCTTCGACGTCGACATCACGCCGGAACTCGAGCGCATCGAGGTCTCCGACGCGACGCTCGAGGTCCTCGCGCTTCGCCGTGAACTGGCGGAGCTCAGCGACCGGGCACGCCGCCGGACCCCGGCCGCGATCGCCGAGCTCCGGGCAGCCGGACTCACGGTCCGCGACGTCGCGCAACTGCTCGGCGTCACGCCCTCGCGGGTCTCCCAGATCGAGCGGCAAGGCCACCTGGCGAACTCGGCCTAGCCGGCCGCGTCCTCTCCTTGGATCCGGCGAGGCGAGCGGGAGCTGGTCGCGCGTGCGGTGAGCGCCGGCTCAACGGCGCGAGCGCAGCCGGTCGCGCCTCAGCGCTTCTTCTTCTTCTTTTTGCGCTTGGGGACCTGCTTGCCGCGCGGCTTGCCGCCGCCCGGCCCTCCGCCGCCGGGCAGCCCGCCGGCCGGCATGCCCGCCGGCACGCCCCCGCCGGGTGCGCCGAGGCCGCCCGCGCCCCCGAGTCCACCGGCGCCGAGCGAGGAGAGGTCGCCGCCCTCGCGGGAGAGCTGGCGCATCGCCTTGGCGCCCCCGCGCGCGCCGCCGCCGCCCATCTGCTTCATGAGCTTGCGCATCTCGCCGTAGGAGCGCAGGAGCTCGTTGACCTCCTGCACGCTGCGACCCGACCCCGCGGCGATGCGCTTCTTGCGCTTGCCGTTGAGGACGTCGGGGTCGTGGCGCTCGGCGCGGGTCATCGACTGGATGATCGCCTCGACGCGGACGAGCTGGCCCTCGTCGAGGTCGGCGCCCTCGAGCTGCTTGCCCACGCCGGGGATCATCCCGACGAGGTTCTGCAGCGATCCCATCTTGCGCAGCTGCTGGAGCTGCTCGAGGAAGTCCTCGAGGGTGAAGGCGTCCTCGCGCAGCTTGCTCTCGAGGTCGGCGGCCTGCTCCTCGGTGTAGGCCTCCTCGGCCTTCTCGATGAGGGTGAGCACGTCGCCCATGCCGAGGATGCGCCCGGCCATGCGGTCGGGGTGGAAGGCCTCGAACTCCTCGAGCCCCTCCCCCAGCGAGGTGTACTTGATCGGCCGGCCGGTGACCTCGGCCACCGACAGCGCCGCGCCACCGCGGGCGTCGCCGTCGAGCTTGGAGAGGATGACCCCGGTGAAGTCGACGGCCTCCTGGAAGGCCTTCGCGACGGTCACCGCCTCCTGGCCGATCATCGCGTCGATGACGAAGAGCGTCTCGGCGGGCTCGATCGTCGCCTTGATGTCGGCGGCCTGCGCCATGAGGACGTCGTCGACGTTGGTCCGCCCGGCGGTGTCGACGATGAGGACGCCGGCGCCGAGGCGCGTGGCCTCGTCGACGGCGCCGCGGGCCACCGCGACCGGGTCGGCGTCGGGGTCGCTGCCGGGCTCGGGCGCGTAGACCGGCACGCCGGCGCGCTCGCCGAGGACCTTGAGCTGCTCGACGGCGGCGGGGCGCTGGAGGTCGCAGGCCACGAGCAGCGGGCTGCGGCCCTTGCGCTTGAGCAGCGAGGCGAGCTTGCCGGCCGCGGTGGTCTTGCCCGAGCCCTGCAGCCCGGCGAGCATGATGCCCGCGGGGCTCGCGCTGCCGAGCTCGAGCGGGGCGGACTGCTCGCCGAGGATGCGCACGAGCTCCTCGTGCACGATCTTCGTGACCTGCTGGCCGGGGTTGAGCGCCTCGGCGACCTCGCTGCCGACCGCGCGCTCGCGCACGCGGCCGACGAAGGTCTTGACGACCTTGAAGTTCACGTCGGCCTCGAGCAGCGCGAGGCGGATCTCGCGCAGCGCGGCGTCGACCTGCTCCTCGGAGAGCTTGCCGCGGCTGCGCAGGCCACCGAAGACGGCCTCGAGGCGGTCGCTGAGCGCGTCGAACATGCGGGGGCTCCGGGTCGCGGGCGCAGGGGGCCTCGAGTCTACCGGCGCCACGCCCCCGCCGAGCGCCGAGCGCCGCGCGGTGTGCCCGGGGCGCCGCGCGGCCCCCGCTGGGCGACGCGCGCCCCGCGCGAGGCCTCGGCTGGTCGGACGCGCGGCCGGATGGGCTCGGGATACGCTGCGGTCCAGCGGTGCCGGGCCCCCACGGGCCGCCTGCGCGCGCAGACGACCCAGACGGGAGCGTGACGTGGAGTCCATCGTCGACATCGCCTTCGACAACGTCTTCCAGGAGATCGGCGCGCTCCTGCTCATCGCCGTCGTCGTCGGTGCGCTCGCGGTCCGGTTGCGTCAGCCGCTCGTCGTGGCCTTCATCGGCGTGGGCATCGCCCTGGGGCCGGTCGGCGTCGGCCTCGTCGGGGAGTCCGACGAGCTCGAGCTCCTCGCCGAGATCGGCATCGCGCTGCTGCTCTTCCTCGTCGGCCTCAAGCTCGACCTCCACCTCATCCGCGCGGTCGGCCCCGTCGCCCTCGTCGCCGGCCTCGGGCAGGTGGCGTTCACCTCGCTCGTCGGCTTCGCGATCGTCATCGCCCTCGGCTTCTCCCCCCTGCCCGCGCTCTACATCGCCGTGGCGCTGACGTTCAGCTCGACGATCATCATCGTCAAGCTCCTCTCCGACAAGCACGAGGTCGAGGAGACCCACGGCAAGATCGCCCTGGGCGTGCTCATCGTCCAGGACATCGTCGTCGTCGTCGTGATGATCGGCCTGTCGGCCTTCGGGGGCGCCGACGAGGCCGCCGGCGGCATCGCCGCCGAGCTCGCGCTGACCGGCGTGCGCGCGGCGGTCTTCGTGGCTGTCATCGGGCTGCTCATGCGCTACGTCCTGCCCGGGCTGCTCGAACGCCTCGCCGTGGAGCGCGAGCTGCTCGTGCTCTTCGCCATCGCCTGGGCGATCGCCCTGGCCGCCAGCGGGGAGATCCTCGGGTTCAGCCAGGAGGTCGGCGCCTTCGTCGGCGGGGTGTCGCTGGCCTCGACCGGCTACCGCGAGGCCATCGGCGGGCGGCTGCTGTCGGTGCGCGACTTCCTCCTGCTCTTCTTCTTCGTCAACCTCGGCGTCGGACTCGACTTCGCCGACGCCGGCGCGCAGGTCGTGCCGGCGATCGTGCTGAGCCTCTTCGTGCTCATCGGCAACCCACTCATCGTCATGACGATCATGGGCGTGATGGGCTACCGCGCGCGCACCGGGTTCCTCACCGGCGTGACCGTCGCCCAGATCAGCGAGTTCAGCCTCATCTTCGCCGCCCTGGGCCTGTCGGTCGGGCACATCACCGACACCCACGTCGGCCTCATCACCGTCGTCGGCGTCGTCACCATCGCGATGTCGACCTACCTCATCCTCTACTCCAAGCCGCTGTGGAAGCGCCTCGGCCGGTTCCTCGGGCCCTTCGAGCGCTCGCGCCTGCGGGAGCGCTCGCTCTCCGACGCCGACGCCGCCCCGCACGCCGAGATCATCATCCTCGGCCTCGGCCGGTTCGGCTCCCGTCTCGCTGAGCACCTGCGCCTGCGCGGGCGGCGCATCCTCGCCGTCGACGACGACCCGCGGGTCGTCCGCGCGGCGAAGGCGGCCGGCTACACCGCGATCTACGGCGACGCCGGCGACCCCGAGCTCCTCGAGCATCTCCCGGTCGACCATGCGCGATGGGTCGTCGTGACCGTGCCCGAGCTCGACGCGACCCTCACGACGCTGCAGGCCATCGGCGAGGCCGGCTACCGCTGCGGCGTCATGGTCACCGCGCGCAGCGAGGCCGACCTCGAGGTCCTCGAGCAGACCGACGCCCACTTCGTGGCCTTCCCCTGGCAGGACGCCGCCGAGGACACCGCCGACCGGCTCGACCTCATGCAGCCCCAGGGCGGCAGCCGCCGCAACGTCCGGGAGCCCGCCGGCGACTGACCGCCCGACGGCGGGGGCCGGTGGGCGCTGCCCGGCCAGGGTCGGATCGGCCGCGCCCGGCCAGGGTCGGATCGGCCGCGCCCGGCCAGGGTCGGGTCGGCGGCGCCCGCCAGGGCGCGGGTGGGCGCCGCTGGCCGCCGACGAGGGGGCTCAGAGCCCGACGGGCACGAGGACGGCCGTCGCCCCGATGAGGTGGTAGGCGACGACGAGCCCGAGGACGACGATCGGCACGAGCAGCGCCCGCGGGCGCAGCAGGTAGCCGGCGTAGCTCAGCAGGGCGACACCGACGACCTTGGCCGGGAAGCCGATCGCCTCGACGACGGGGTTGGCCTCGCGGGCGATGCCGAGCTCGATCCACAGCAGCGTGAGGGCGGCGTCGACGACGTTGAGGGCGTTGAGCGCGAGCAGGAGGCCGAGTGGGCTCGCGAGCCGGCCGCGCCAGGTGCCGGTGGACCGTGGCACCGCGGGCGCCGCCACGCTCACCCCTGCGGCATCGATTCGCGCGCCCCCGTGACGGCCGACGGTGGCGTCGGTGAGGTCGATGACGACGTCCTCGCCGACCGTCGTCGCCGTCGGGTCGGGACCCCGCCCGCGCGCCGCTCGCTCGTGCGGTGGCATCGCTGCTGGCCCCCTTGGCTCGCCGGTCGCACCACCGGATGTCCGCACCGTACCCAGCCGGGGCGACCGCCACGACACCGCGGTCGTCCTTCGGGCACCGCAGGCACGAGCCGCCCCGCAGGGTCGACCGCTGGCTCGGCGCCGCCCGTGCCCGCTGCGTCCCCGGCGCCAGCGGCGCGGGGGCGACCGCGCTCAGCCCTGCGGCGGAGCGTGGTCGACCGCGGAGCCGAGCAGGCGGGCCTGGCCGATGCGGTCGACGGCGAAGGTGCGCTCGCCGTGGCGCAGGTGGCAGTAGCCCACGAGGAGGTCGTCGGCGAAGCGCCACGGGTCGACGACGCGCTCGGTGGCCGCTCCCCCGCGCGAGGAGGCGAAGTACCGCAGACGGACCTGGCGCTGCTCGGCGACGGCGCGCGAGAGCAGCGCGCGGATCGCCCGCGGGCCGACGGCGTCCTCCGGGGTGCCCGGCAGCGCGGGGGCGGCCGGCGCGGTGCGCACGACCTCGTCGGCGGCCAGCGGCACGCCCGCACCGCGCAGCGCGGCGGTCACCGCGTCGGCGGAGCGCGGCGACACCGCGACGGTCGGCGCGACCGCCCGCAGGCTCGCCGCGGCCACCGCGACGCTGCGGTCGAGCATCGCCGGGTCGTCGGCGATGACGACCGCGCCGGCCTCCTCGACCCGCACCGGCGCCGGCGACCCGGGCTGGCCGCCGAGGTCGAGGGTGAGCGCGGCGAAGCCCTCGACGGCCTCCTCGACAGGGTGGACGAGTCCGTCGTCGCCGACGGCGACGAGTGCCCGACGCTGGAGCCAGTCCAGGGGCGGCGGCAGCAGGCCGCGCCCCCACCAGCCGCGGCCGAGCAGCGCCTCGACGCTGCTCGGCCCGTCCTCGCACAGCGAGAGGAACGCCGCCCGGGCGCCCTCGGGCGCCTCGGCCAGCAGCGCGCGCACCGCCCCGGGGGTCGCGAAGCGCTCCCGCAGGACCCGACCCGCCGAGCCGCGGTGGGCGGGCGGCTCGTCCTCGCCGTGCAGGCGCAGCGCCTCGCGCACCGCGTCGTGGCTGAGCCGCCCGACGTCCATCATCCGACCTCGTCGTCCTCGAGGTCGACGTCCTGGGCGACCTCGGCGAAGAGCGCCTCGACGAAGGCGTCGGGGTCGAAGGGGGCGAGGTCGTCGACGGACTCGCCGAGCCCGACGACCTTGACGGGGATGCCGAGCTGGCGCTGGATGGCGATGACGATGCCGCCCCGGGCGGTGCTGTCGAGCTTGGTGAGCACGACCCCGCTGACGTCGACGGCCTCGAGGAAGGCCTGCGCCTGCGACAGCCCGTTCTGGCCGGTCGTGGCGTCGATGACGAGGAGGACCTCGTCGCAGGGCCCGGCCTCGCGCTCGAGCACGCGCTTGGTCTTGCGCAGCTCGTCCATGAGCGCGGTCTTGTTCTGCAGGCGCCCGGCGGTGTCGACGAGGAGGAGGTCGGCCTGGGCCGCGGCGGCCGAGGCGTAGCCGTCGAAGGCCACCGAGGCGGGGTCGGCGCCCTCGCCGGCGCGCACCACGCGGGCGCCGGAGGTCTCGCCCCAGCGCTCGAGCTGATCGGCGGCGGCGGCGCGGAAGGTGTCGGCGGCGGCGAGCACGACGCGCTCCCCCTCGCGGGTGTGGCGCGCGGCGAGCTTGCCGATCGACGTCGTCTTTCCGGTCCCGTTGACGCCGGTGACGAGCCACACCGTCGTGCCGTCCTCGCGGCGGGCGAGCTCGCGGTCGGCGGTTCCGAGCTCGAGGCGGAGCACCTCCTTGAGGAGGGCCAGGGCCTGCTCACCGGTGCGCACGCCCTCCTCGCGGCAGCGCTGCCGCAGCCCCTCGACGAGCTCCATCGTCGCCTCGACGCCGACGTCGGCGGCGATGAGCGACTCCTCGAGCTCCTCCCAGGCCTCCTCGGTGAGCCCCCGCCCGAAGATCGCCGCGACGCTCGTGCCGAGGCTCTCCCGCGCGCGGCCGAGCCGGGTCCGGAAGCGCTGCGCGGGGGTGAGCACGGGCTCCGGCGGCGCCTCGGGCCCGGCCTCCTCGACCGGCGGCGCCTCGGGCCCGGCCTCCTCGACCGCCGGCGCCTCGGGCTCAGCCTCCTCGACCGGCGGCGCCTCGGGCTCAGCCTCCTCGACCGCCGGCGCCTCGGGCTCAGCCTCCTCGACCGGCGGCGCCTCGGGCGGCGGGGCCTCGGGCGGACCCCCGCGGCGGCGCAGCAGCAAGGTGCCTGCGCCGCCGAGGGCCACGACCGCGGCGAGGACGACGACGATGAGCTCTTCGGTCATGCAGGAACTCCGGTCAGCGGGGACGGGGAGGCCGGCGCCCGGGTCCTCCGGGCTGGGCTCACCGTACCGCGCGAGGCGCCGCCCTCACCCGGTCGACGCGCCGGGGACGTGGACGCGTGGGTCAGCTCGCCGCGGCGCTGGGCTGGCCGTCCATGCGCTGGGAGATCACCCGCGAGACGCCGCTGGAGTGCATCGACACGCCGTAGAGGAGGTCGGCGACCTCCATCGTGCGCTTCTGGTGGGTGACGATGATGAGCTGGCTCGTCTCCCTGAACTCCGCGACGACGGTGAGGAAGCGCTGGAGGTTGACGTCGTCGAGCGCCGCCTCCACCTCGTCGAGGACGTAGAAGGGCGAGGGGCGGGCCCGGAAGATCGCGAAGAGGATCGCCAGGGCGGTGAGGCTGCGCTCGCCGCCGGACAGCAGCGAGAGGCGCTTGACCCGCTTGCCCGGCGGTCGGGCCTCGACCTCGACGCCGGTGTCGAGGAGGTCGTCGGGGTCGGTGAGCACGAGACGGCCCTCGCCCCCGGGGAAGAGCCGGGGGAAGATCTCGGCGAAGGCCTCGGCGACGTCGTGGAAGGCCTCGGCGAAGACGCTGCGGATGCGCCCGTCGACGGCATCGATGACCTTGGCGAGATCGGCGCGGGAGCGGCGGACGTCGGCGAGCTCGGACTCGAGGAAGTCGTGGCGCTCGGAGAGCTCGGCGTGCTCCCGCTGCGCGTGCGGGTTGACCGCGCCGAGGAGGTTGAGCTTGCGCGCGAGGCGCTGCTCCTCCTCGGCGAGGGCGGCGTCGGCGTCGTCCCCGCCGGCCAGGGGGCCGTCCTCGCCGGCCTCCCGCGCCTCGGCCAGCGCCGCGTCGGGCTCGACGTCGAGGTCCTCGACGAGCCGACGGCGGACCTCCTCGGCGGCGAGCTCGAGCTCGCGGCGGGCGAGGTCCTCGCGGTGGCGGGCCTCGCGCGCGGCGGTCAGCTCGGCCTCGACCTCGCGCAGCCGGGCGCGCAGGACGCCGAGCTCGCCCTGGCGCTGGCCGCGGGCCTCCTCGAGGCGGCCCCGCTCGGTCGCGGCCTCGGCCAGCGAGCGCTCCGCGCGGGCCAGCCCCTCGACGGCCACGGCGCGCAGCTCCCCGCAGCGGCGGATGCCGGCCAGCCGCGCCTCGCGCCGGCGCTCGCGCTCGGCGACCTGCGCCTCGACGGCCCCGGCCTCCTCGACGAGCGCGTCGATGCGCCGGGCGAGCTCGTCACGCCGCTGGGTGGCCGCGCTGGCCTCCAGCCGGGCCTGCACCTCGGCCTCGCGCGCCCGGCCGAGCGCGTCGTCGAGGCGCTCGGCCTCGAGGTCGGGGCCGTCCTCGGCCTCGTCGGGCGGGGAGGCGTCAGCGCCGCGCGCCTCGAGCTCCTCGAGCCGGCGGCCACGCTCGGCGATCGTGTCCTCGAGCTCAGCGGCCTCGGCCTCCCGCTCGGCGAGCTGGCGCTCGGCGGCGGCGAGCTCCTTGCGCAGCCGGCCGAGGCGCTCGGCGGCGGCGGTGATCGCCGCGTCGGACTCCTGCAGCGCGGCGGTCGCGCCGTCGAGCTCGCCGCGCGCGGCCTCGAGCTCACGATCGGCGTCGCCGACGCGACGGTGCGCGACCGCGAGCTCCCGGCCGACCTCCTCGAGCTCGGCCTCGGCCTGCTCGGCGGCTGCGCGCGAGACGACCGCGCTCGAGGGCGCCGCCGAGCCCCCGGCGTAGCCGAGGGCGCCGGCGAGCTCGCCCCTGGGGGTCACGAAGGCGCAGCCCGGCTCGGCCTCGGCGAGGCGGCAGGCCGTCTCGTGGTCGCCGACGGCGTAGACGTCGGCGAGGGCGGCGGCGAGCCCGGCGAGGACGTCGGCCTCGGCGTCGAGCGCCTCGACGAGCGGCCTGGCCCGCTCGGTGGCGAGGCGGGCGTCCCGCTCGGCGTCGCGCGCCGGTGCCGGCGCGCCGGCGGCCAGCAGGAGCACCCGGCCCGAGCCCTCCTCGCGCACGAAGCCGACCGCGCCCGCCGCGGTCTGCGGCGAGTCGGCCACGAGCGCGTCGCCGAGGCCCCCGAGCGCGGCGGCAACGGCCTGGGCCATGCCGTCGGCGACGCGCATCCGCTCGGCCAGCGGCCCCCGGATCCCGCCGACCCGGCCGGCGTCGACGGCCTCGAGCAGCGCGGCCTGCCCGCCGGTGGCCTCCTCGGAGGCGGCGCGCAGCGCGTCGGCGCGGGCCTCGAGCGAGGCGCGGCGACGCTCGAGGTCGCGCTCCTCGCGGGCGGCCTCGGCGGCGGCGGAGGCGCGGCGGGCGGCGAGCGACTCCGCCGCGGCGTGGCGCTCGGCGACCTCGGGGGCGGCGGCGTCGAGGCGCTGGATCTCCGCCTGGACCCCCTCGACGTCGTGGGCGAGCTCCTCACGGCGGGCGATCAGCCCGTCGATCTGGCTCGACAGGCGCCCCTGCTCGCTCGCGGCCTGGGCCAGCGCGCTGCGCAGCGCGGCGACCTCGCCCTCCCAGCGCAGGTGGCGCTCACGCGCCTCGTTGCGCCGCCGCGCCTCGGCGGCGGCGGCCTGCTCGTGGGCCCGACGGCGGCGCTCGGCCTCCTCGCGCGCGGCGGTGGCCTCCTCCAGCGCCCGGGCGGCGTCGTCGACCTCGCCCTCGAGCGCGGAGAGCCGCAGGCGCTCCTCGGCGGCCTCCTCGCGCAGCGCCTCGGGGTCGCGCCCGGCGACGGGCTCCTCGACGGCCTCCGACAGCCCCCGGCGGCGCTCCTCGATGCGCCCCTCGAGGCCGCGGTAGCGCTCGACGAGGTTGGCGAGGCGGAAGTGCGTCGTCGCGGCGGCCTCGACCTGCGGGGCGAGGGCGGCCAGGGCCTGCTCGACGCCGGCCTCCTCCTGCCGCACCGTCCGCGCGCGCTCCTCGAGCCCGGCCAGGGCGGCGTCGGCGCTCGCGCGCTCCTCGCGCTCCCCCTCGAGGCGGGCCAGGAGCCCGTCGAGCTCGCGCAGCGCGCGGGCGCGCCGCACCCCGGCGAGCTCGGCCGACAGCGACGCGTGCTGCTCGGCGAGGCGGGCCTGGCGCTCGAGGGGCTTGAGGCTGCGCTTGACCTCGCCGAGGACGTCGGTGAGCCGCTCGAGGTGCGCCTCGGTCTGGGCGAGCTTGCGCAGGCTGCGCTCCTTGCGCCGCCGGTGCTTGAGGATGCCCGCGGCCTCCTCGATGAAGGCGCGGCGGTCCTCGGGACGGGCCGAGAGGATCGCCTCGAGCCGGCCCTGGCCGACGATCTGGTGGTGCTCGCGGCCGAGCCCGGTGTCGCTGAGCAGCTCGGCGATGTCGAGCTGGCGGCAGGCCTCGCCGTTGATCGCGTACTCGGTCTCGCCCGAGGCGAACATCGACCGGCTGACGCGCACCTCGCGATAGTCGACGGGCAGCGTGCCCCCGGCGTTGTCGATGACGATCTCCACGCTGGCGCGCCCGAAGCCCCGCCGCTGGGGGGAGCCGGCGAAGATCACGTCGGCCATCTGCCCACCGCGCAGGGACTTCGCGCTGTGGCTGCCGAGCACCCAGGTGAGGGCGTCGACGACGTTGGACTTGCCCGAGCCGTTCGGGCCGACGACGACGGTGATGCCCGGCTCGAGGTCGAGCACGGTCTTGTCGGCGAAGGACTTGAAGCCGTGGAGGGTGACCGAGCTCAGGTACACGACGGCCTCCCCGGCGCCGCCACGCGACTCAGCGCCGCTCGACCCGGCACGGGGCAACCTGGCGCCACGCGACCCGGCGCCGCGCGGCCGGGCACCGCGGGAGCGCGCGGGCACATGCAGCCGGGCCTTTCGGTCAGCGGGGGGCGGCGCCGCGGCAGTCTAGCGTCCGGCGTGCCCGGGCCAGCGCATCCGCCGCGCCGCCGGGGACGGGCGTCGGGGCCCGCGCGCCGTGGCGGCAGGGGCGCCTGCGAGGGCGCGCGGTGGTGGGAGGGCGCGGGCGCTAGCGATGGCTCAGCGCCGAGGCCTCGTCGTCGGTCGCCGCGGCGAGGCCGGCGTCGATGGCCTCCCGGAGCGAGGCGTTCTCGCGCTCGGCCTTGTCGAGGGCCTCTTCGAGCTCACGCACCCTCGTGCGCAGGGCCGTCACCTCCGCGAGGAGCTGGTAGGGGCGGTGCTCCCAGGAGCCGACGAGGGCCTTCATGCGGTGCTCCTCCTGCGGCTGCGTCGTGGTGGCCGGCCGCCACGCGGGGTTGCGACCGCCGAAGCGGCAGCACACCGGCCGGTCACCGCGCGGGCTCTCGAGGCGGGCGCGCAACGCTGCGCGGCGCCCCGCGTTGACGAATGAACGATACCGAAGCCGCCGCGCGCGGACAAGAGCGGGTGGCCGCGCGCGGCGGCCCGGGCGCCACGCGGCTGGGCTCGGGCCCCGGCGCTACGCTGCGCCCATGTCGTCGTCCACCCCGTCGCGGGCCCCCGGCGCCGCGCCGTCGCACCGGCTCGGCTGGGCCGCCGCGCTGACCGTCGGCGGGCTGCTGTGGGCGGCGTCGCGCCCTCGGCGGACGCCCCCCGCCGGCCTCGACGCCACCCCGCCGCCGCTGCCGAGCGCGCGCGTCGTCGACCTCGGGTCGCGCGGCGAGCAGGTCGTCCGCGAGGCGGGCCGCGGCGGGAGCGGACCGACGCTCGTCCTCGTCCACGGGTGGATGTACCCCGCCGACGTCTACTGGTGGCGGATCCTCGAGGCCCTCGCCGTCGACCAGCGCGTGCTCACCGTCGACCTCCGCGGCCACGGCCGCGCGCCGCGGCCGCCCGAGCCCTTCCGCCTCGCCGACGTCGCCGATGACGTCGCCGCGCTCTGCGCCGCGCTCGACACCGGCCCGGTCGTCCTCCTCGGCCACTCCCTCGGCGGGCCCGTCGCCCAACTCGTGTGGCAGCGCCACCCCGGCGTCGTCACCGGGCTCGTGCTCGTCTCGACGGCGGCGAGCTTCGGCGAGACGCCGGCCCGCCGCGCGCTGTGGCGCTCGATGGGCGCCCTCCAGCTCGCGCTGCGCCTCGCGCCCCGCCAGACCCTCGAGCGCCTCCTGCTCGCCCAGGCCGACGGGCGCCTGCCCCTGCAGGTCACCCGGATGATCACCGAGGAGACCCCGCGGGAGGTGCTCGACCGCCTGGGGTGGATGGTCGCGGAGTTCGTCCGCGGCAGCCCCGAGGACGTCGCCGAGGCCGGACGCGAGCTCGGCCGCTTCGACGCGCGGGGGTGGCTCGCGACCGTCGACGTGCCCACCGCCGTCGTGCGCTCGACCCGCGACCGGCTCGTGTCCCCCGCCTCGCAGGCCGCGCTCGCCGCGCGCATCCCCACCGCCCGGCGCTTCGACGTCGACGTCGACCACGACGGGCACCTCGCCCGGCCCGACCTCGTCGTGCCGGTCCTGCGCGAGGCCGTCGCCGACGTGCTCGCCCGCCGCGCCGATGGCTGAGGCCGACCTCGACGCCTACGCGGTGCTCGGGGTCGCGCCGACCGCGTCGCAGGCCGAGCTCAAGGCCGCGCACCGCCGTCTCGTGCGCCGTCACCATCCCGACCTCGTCGCCCCTGAGCAGCGCGCCGCGGCGACCCGGCGCGTCCAACGCATCAACGTCGCCTACGGCCTCGTCCGCGACCCCGAGTCACGGGCGGCCTACGACGCGCTGCGACGCGAGCGCGAACGCGCCGCCGCCTCACGCGCGGCCCAGGAGGACCTCGCGCGTCGCTGGGAGGCCATGGTCGGCGACGCGGGGCGCTGGGCGGGGCGCTGGTGGTCGCGGCGTCGGCGCCTGTTGCGCCGGGCCGCCGAGCGCACGGCGCTGCGCGCCCGACGCTCCGCGGCCGAGGCCGTCGCGATGCTGCAGTGGCTGCTCCTCGCGGCCCTCGGCTCCCTCGCCGGCATCGGCCTCGCTTTGGCCGCCGCGCGCCTCCTCGACGTGCCGACCGGCTTCGCCCAGCTCGTCGGCCTCGTCGCCGGGTGGGCCGCCGGCTGGTCGCAGGGGCGCCGGCGCCGGCTCGCCCGCATCGGCGTGCCCGGGCCGGCGCTGCCGTGGTGGCCCACCCCGGCGGTGGGAGCCCTCGCGATCGCCGCGACGCTGTGGGTCGACGCGCGGCTGTTCTGAGCGCGCGGGTCTCAGCCCTGGCAGGAGGAGCAGTGGTAGGCGCCGACGCCCTCGACCTCGGTGTGGACCACCGGGCGCCGGCAGCGCGGGCACGGCTGGCCCGCCCGCCCGTGGACGTTGAGGTGCGAGCCGTACTCCCCCGGCTCGCCGAAGAGGTCGGTGTGCTCGCCCTCGGCGTCGAGGTCGGCGGTGCCACCCTGCTTGATCGCCTCGTAGAGCACCTCGAAGAGCGCCCGGTAGAGGCGACGGACCTCCTGGCTCGACAGCGCGTCCGAGCGCCGGTCGGGTGCGAGGCCGGCAGCCCACAGGATCTCGTCGGCGTAGAGGTCGCCGAGCCCGAGGATGAAGCTCTCGTCGACGAGCAGGGCCTTGAGCGCGGCGTGGCGGCCGGCGAGGTAGCGCGCGAAGGCGTGCCAGGTGAACGCCCCCGACAGCGGGTCGATGCCGCCGGGCACGAGCTCCTCGAGCTGCTCGACGCCGTCGGTGGGCGCGACGAAGAGCCGCGAGGTCCTCTCCGGGTCGACGAGGTGGAGGGCCCCGCCGGTCGTGAACGTCACGACGAGCTGGGTGTGCGGGCCGGGCTCGGCCTTGGCGGTCTCGCGCGTCACGACGCCCTGGTCGCCGAGGTGGGCGCAGAGCGTGGCCCCCTCGTCGAGGTCGAAGAGCAGCCAGGTTCCCCGGCGGCGGACGGCCTCGATCTTGCGGCCGTCGAGAGCGGCGATGAAGTCGGGGCGGTGGCGGTGACGGGCGACGGTCTTCGCGGTCTTGACGCTGACGTCCTTGACGCGCTTGCCGACCACCTCTTTCTCGAGGTCCTTGCGCAGGACCTCGACCTCGGGAAGGTGGGACACCGTGCTCCTCCGTTCTCGACGGCCGCCGCCGTGCCGGCCAGGGGTGCTGCGCCGCCGTGCTCGGCGGTGCGGCCGAGCCGCGCGCGGCGGGCTAGCCCGCCGCGCCCGGCCGCGCGGCGAGGGCGTCGAGCGCCTGCCGGGCCGCGGCCTGCTCGGCCTCCTTCTTGCTGCGTCCCTGACCCGATCCGAGCGCCTCGCCGCCGACGCGCACGACGGCGGTGAAGCGCTTCTCGTGGTCGGGCCCCTCCTCGCTGAGCTCGTAGGCCGGCAGCGTGCTGAGCTCCGCCGCCGAGAGCTCCTGCAGCGCGGTCTTGAAGTCCAGCGCCCCCTTCGCGCTGCGGAGCTCGTCGACGATGCCGTCGAAGAGCCGGTGGACGAGTCCGGTCGCCTCGTCGAGGCCGCGGTCGAGGTAGACCGCCCCGATGAGGGCCTCGAGGGTGTCGGCGAGGATCGAGTCCTTGTCGCGCCCCCCGGACTGCTCCTCGCCGCGACCGAGCTTGACGGCCTCGCCGACGCCGAGGCCACGGGCGACGCTGGCCAGGGTCGTCGCGCTGACCGTCGCCGCCCGCAGCTTCGCGAGCCGGCCCTCGGAGGCCTCCGGCAGCGCCCGGTAGACGCGGTCGGTGATGACGAGGCCGAGGACGGCGTCACCGAGGAACTCCAGCCGCTCGTTCGTCGGCTGCCCGCCCGCCTCGAACGCCCAGCTGCGGTGGGCCAGGGCAAGGTCGAGCAGCGCCCCGTCGGCGAAGCGGACGCCGAGGGCGTGCTCGAGGGCGCTGGCCTCCGCGGTGGTCACCGGCGCGACGGCCCTGGGGTCAGTCGTCGCTGGCGACGGCCTGCCGGCCGCCGTAGTAGCCGCAGGTGCCGCACACCGTGTGCGGGCGCACCGGCGCCTTGCACCGCCGGCACGTGGCCTCGGCCGGACGGGCCCGGCGCATCCACTGCGCCTTGCGGTGGCGCGTGCGGGCTCGCGAGGTCTTGCGCTTTGGGACAGCCACGGTCGTCGCTCCTGGTCTGGTCTCGGGGGCTCGGAAGGGGTGAGGGTCGCCGGCGGGTCACTCCGGCAGTCGCAGGCCGCGCAGCCCCTCCCAGCGGGGGTCGAGGTCGTCGTCGGCGCAGTCGCAGGCGACCTCGTTGAGGTCCGCGCCGCACTGGGCGCAGAGGCCGCGGCAGGTCGCCGCGCACAGCGGCTGGAAGGGGATCGTCGTCGCGAGGCCGTCGCGCACGAGCGCGTCGAGGCGCAGGTGCCCGTCGAGGAGCTCGTAGCCCGGCTCGACCTCGTCGTCGGGGTCGACCTCGCCGGGGTCGGTGAAGAGCTCGACGACGTCGACGCGGGCGTCGTGGGCGATCGGCGTGAGGCAGCGTGAGCACGACAGCACGATCTCGGCGGCCAGGCTCCCGCGCACGAGCAGCCCGTCGACGACGCTCTCGATGAGGCCGTCGAGGCGCACCGGCTCCCCCACCGTGGCCAGCGGCAGGTCGAAGCCCTCCGGCACGGGCAGCGCGAGGTCGACCGCGCGGGAGGCTCCCGGGCGGTCGAGGAGGTCGTTGACCTTCACGGTGAGGTCGTCGAGGGGGGCGGTCATGAGCACAACACGGCTCCAGCGAGGGCACGGCTGGGGGTCGTCGGGCACGACGACAGACCCGAGGTCCGGAGCGGCAACCCTACCACGCCGGCGCGGCCCGACGCCCGGCCGGGGCGGGCCGGCGCGGTCGATGCCAGCCGATCGCGGTCGGGCCGGTGCGCCTACCCGCCCTCGTGGTCGTAGAGCTGCGAGCGCGGCACCGACGGCTCCTCGTCGCCCGCGCCGGGCGCCGGCTCGTCCTCGTCGCGGGTGAGCTCGTCGGAGACGAGCCGGCCGCGGAGTCGCTCGCGCCCCTTCTCGACGGCCTCGAGGGTCTTGTGCAGCGCGATCTCGAAGTTCGCGAGCTTGTTGTCGACGTAGTCCTCGGCCTCGAGCCGCAGCACGCGGGCCTCCTCGCGCGCCTCCTCGAGGATGCGCTCGGCCTCGCGCTGCGCGGTGCTGACGACCTCGGTCTCGCTCACGAGCTGCTCGGCCTCGGCGCGGGCGTCGGCGACGACGCGCTCGGCCTCCCGGCGCGCCTGGTCGATGACCTCGTCGCGCTCCTTGAGCACCCAGCGGGACTGGCGCATCTCCTCGGGCAGCTCGGCGCGCAAGCCGGCGAGGGCCTCCTCGAGCTCGGCCTTGCTCACCATGACCGAGGCCGACAGCGGCACCGGTCGACCCTGCGCGACGAGCTGCTCGATGCGGTCGAGGTACCCCTCCACATCCACGGTGGGTCCTTTGCTGCGCGGTGGCTACGGGACGAGACGGGCGGTGAGACGGCGGGCGACGGTCTCGGGCACGAAGTCCGAGACGTCGCCGCCGAAGCGGGCGACCTCCTTGACCAGCGAGGAGGACAGGAACGAATATACGGGGCTCGTGGTGAGGAACAGCGTCTCCACCTCGCCCAGTCGGCCGTTCATCTGCGCCATCTGCAACTCGTACTCGAAGTCGCTGACCGCGCGCAGGCCCTTGACGATCACGCGGACGCCGCGCTCGGCGCAGAAGTCGACGAGCAGCCCGTCGAACGACGCGACGGTGACGTTGTCGAGGTGGCCGGTGACCTCCTCGATCATCCCCACGCGCTCCTCGAGGGAGAAGAGGTCGTGCTTGCCGGCGTTGCGGGTGCAGGCCACGACGAGCTCGTCGAAGCTCGCCGCGGCCCGCTCGATGACGTCGAGGTGCCCGTTGGTGATCGGGTCGAAGCTGCCGGGGCAGGCCGCGGTCGTCACGTCGGCAGGTCTCCCCTCGCGTCGCCTGGAGCCTCCTCGCCCGCGCGCCACCACACGAGCACGGTGTCACCGTAGGCGCGGACCCGCTCGGGCGCCACCGCCGCGGGTCGGGCGGCCTCGAGCGCCTCGACCCCCCGGCGGTCGCGCTCGAGCACGATGCGCGCGCCGGGCCGCAGCGCCCCGGCCGCGGCGAGGTCGGCCACGCAGCCGGCCAGGGCCGGGGCCGGCAGGTCGTAGGGCGGGTCGGCGAGCACGACGTCGAAGGGGCCGCCCTCGGGCGCGGCGCAGAACGCCCGGGCGTCGACGCGGCGCACGCGCGCGCGGCCGGGGGGCTCGTCGAGGCCGAGGTCGGCGAGGTTGCGGCCGATGACCGCCGCGGCGCGCCGAGCCGACTCGACGAGGACCGCGCGCGCCGCCCCGCGCGAGAGCGCCTCGATCGCCAGCGCCCCCGAGCCGGCGAAGAGGTCGACGACCACGGCGCCGGGCAGGTCGGCCGCCAGGGCGCTGAAGAGCGCCTCGCGCACCCGCTCGGCGGTGGGACGGGTGGCCCCGCCCGGCGGGGCGGCGAAGCGCCGCCCGCCGAGCGCGCCGGCGATGACCCGGGGCATCAGCCGGAGTCGAGGGCGGCGAGGCGCTCCTCGCCGTAGCGCCAGGCCACCTCCTCGGCCAGCGCCGGATGGGCGCTGAGCTCGGGGTCGGCCTCGACGAGGGCGCGCGCGTCGTCCCGGCTCGCCCCGACGAGCGCGGCGTCGCGCACGAGGCGGGCCAGGCGCAGGTCGGGCAGGCCCGACTGGCGGGTGTCGAAGAGGCTGCCCTCGCCGCGCAGCTCGAGGTCGACCTCGGCGAGGCGGAAGCCGTCGGTCGTGGCCGCGACCGCCTCGAGTCGGGGGCTCTCGGCCGGGTTGGCGCTGAAGAGCACGCAGTAGGAGCGCCCCTGCCCCCGACCGACGCGACCGCGGAGCTGGTGGAGCTGGCTGATGCCGAAGCGGTCGGCGTCCTCGACGATCATCACCGTGGCCTCGGGCACGTCGACGCCGACCTCGATGACCGTCGTGGCGACGAGGACGTCGACGTCGCCCCGGCGGAAGGCCTCCATGACCTCGTCCTTCTCCTCGGCGGCCAGCCGGCCGTGGACGAGGCCGACCGCGAGGTCGGGGAAGACCTCCTCGGCCAGCCGGCGGTGGGTCGACACCGCGCTGGCCACCCCCTCGAGGCTCGTCGAGTCCTCGATGAGCGGGCAGACGACGTAGGCGCGCTCGCCGGCGGCGACCCGCTCGGCGATGAACCGGTAGAGCCTCGCCCGCCGGGGCGAGTCGCGCTCGATGACCCGGGTGGTGACCGGCTCGCGTCCCGGCGGCAGCTCGTCGAGCACGGTGACGTCGAGGTCGCCGTAGAACGTCAGCGCGAGCGAGCGCGGGATCGGCGTGGCCGTCATCACGAGGACGTCGGGCGCGTGGCCGTCGCCGCGCTTGTCCCGCAGGCGGGCGCGGTGCTCGACGCCGAAGCGGTGCTGCTCGTCGACGACGACGACACCGAGGTCGGCGAAGTCGACGCGCTCCTCGAGCAGCGCGTGGGTGCCGATGACGAGGTCGAGGTCGCCTGCGGCGAGCTCGGCGAGCACGCGGCGCCGCTGCGCGGCCGGCAGGCTGCCGGTGAGCAGCGCCACGCGGGGGCCGTCGAGCACGTTGAGCCCGAGCGGGGCCAGGAGGTCGGTGAACGTCCGCAGGTGCTGCTCGGCGAGGACCTCGGTCGGGGCCATGACCACCGCCTGCCGCCCGTGGTCGAGCGCGGTGAGCATCGCCCAGGCCGCCACGACGGTCTTGCCCGAGCCGACGTCGCCCTGCAGCAGCCGGTGCATCGGCGTGGCGCGGCCGAGGTCGGCGGCGAGCTCGGTGGTGGCGCGTCGCTGCGCTGCGGTGGGCGCGAACGGCAGCCGCTCGAGGAGCGACGCCGCGAGGCCGTCCTCGCGCGGGGGCTGGACGAGCCCGACGACGTCGGCCTCGAGGCGGTGACGCCGCTGCTGCAGCCCGAGCTGCAGGCACAGCAGCTCGTCGTAGACGAGGCGCTCACGCGCCGGCGGCAGCTCGGCGAGCGAGCCGGGCGCGTGCAGGCTGCGCACGGCCTCGTCGAGCCCGCAGAGGCCGCGGTGGCGCCGCAGCGACGCCGGCACGTAGTCGGCCAGGGGGCCGAGCTCGTCGAGGGCGGCGCGCACCGCCGCGGCGATGCGGTGGCTGGCCAGGCCCTCGACCGCCGGGTAGGTCGGGGTCACACGGCCGCGCTCGAGGGCGGCGATGTCGTCCTCGCCCTCGAGGCGGGTCAGCGACGCGTTCTTGACCTGGAGCTGGCGACGGAAGGTCTCGAGCGTGCCCGACACCGCGACGAGGGCGCCCTTCGGCGTCTGCTTGGGCCGCCACGGCTGGTTGAAGAACGGCACCTCGACGGTCGCGCCACCGCGGTCGAGCAGCGTCGCCCGCGCGATCGTCATGCCCCGGCGGCGCGCGGGCCGGTCGACGCGCCAGGCGGTGATGCGCCCGACGATCGTGACCGGCTCCGACAGCGGCGCCTGCGCGGCGTCGACGACCGCACCGGTGTCGCGGTAGCGGTCCTGATGGGGGTAGTGGGCGAGGAGGTCGCGCACCGTGGCGATCCCGAGCTCGGCGAAGCGCCGGGCCTCCTTCGTGCCGACCCCGGGGACCGCGTCGATCGGGTCGTCGAGGCGGATGGCGGGCCTCCTCGGTCGCGCGCGGTCGGCGGCTCGGTGGGGCGGGCTGGCGGGCAGTGTAGGGCGCGACACCGCCGCCGCGCGGGCGGGCCCCGGCGCGGCCCGCAGGTGGCACCGCCGGCGGTGACGGGCTACGCTGCGCGGGTTGCCGCTCGGGCGGTCGACCCTGACACCCCTGCGCCCCGCCGGGCGCCCCGAGATGGCAGACGAGGAGCACCGAGCCCGCCGCTGCGCCAACCGAGGGATGCCACGCCATGCCTGCCGTCTGTGAGATCTGCGCGAAGAAGCCGACCTTCAACTACCAGGTGAGCTTCTCGCACCGCCGCAGCAAGCGTCGCTGGAGCCCCAACGTGCAGCGCATCCGCATCTGGGAGAACGGCGGGGTGCGCCGCGCCAACGTCTGCACCTCCTGCCTCAAGGCCGGCAAGGTCCAGCGCCCGCCGCAGCGCACCACCTGAGATCGCGGTGGCCGTCCTCGTCGACCCCGCGGTCTGGCGGTGGCGCGGCCGGCGCTGGGCGCACCTCGCCAGCGACGCGAGCCATGGCGAGCTCCACGACTTCGCCGCCCGCCTCGGACTGCGGCGCGAGCACTTCCAGGGCGACCACTACGACATCCCCACCGAGCTGCGCGCGCACGCGCTCACGCTCGGGGCGAGGCCGGTGAGCAGCCGCCAGCTCGTCAGCGCGCTGCGTCGCGCAGGGCTGCGCCGACCGGGCGCCCGTCGTCGCTGAGGCGCTCGAGCTCGTCGAGGAGGTTGGGTCGCACCCGCTGCCCGCGCTCCCGCCGCATCGTCGCGGTGTGGTAGGGCAGCGGCCGCTCGAGCAGGCTGCGCAGGACCTCCCGACGGCCGGCGCGGTAGGCGCCGTCGTCGAGGTGCTCGTGCTCCTCGCGGATCTGGCGGGCGTAGCGCAGGTACGCGCGACGCTCCCGGCCGAGCACCGCGAGGTCGGCGTCGCAGAGGACCGCGGCGTCGGGGCCGTCGGGGACATGGTCCTCGGTGGTCAGCACGAGCGCGGCGGTGCGCTCGACGGTGCCCTCGTCGACGCCGGCCGCCGCGAGGGTCTCGGTGGCCAGTTGCGCCGACCGCGCGACGTTGCACGGGTCGCCGGGCTCGTAGACCACGTCGTGGAACCAGGCCGCGAGCGCGGTGGCGTGCGGGTCCTCGAGGGGCTCGCCCGCCGTGGCGAGCCGGTCGATGCCGTCGAGCACCTCGTCGACGTGGTGGAGAGTGTGGTAGCGCCGGTGCGGCTCGGTGTAGCGGCTGACGAGCATGCCGAGGATCGGGTCGGCACCGGTCGCCGTCGCGCCGAGGTGGCGCGCGAGGCCGCGCCAGCGACGCCGTAGCGCACTCGACGATCCCTGCACCCTGCCTCCTTGCCCTCGCTCGACCGGTCGTCTCGGCCCCGACCCGACCTCTCGGTAGCTCCTCGGCGGCGATCCTGCCCGCGCGGCCGCCGGGCCACGCCGGGCTCAGTCCGGCGCGAAGTGCTCGTAGCCCGCCGCGCCGAGGTCGCGCGCGACCCCGTCGACGACGAGACGCACCGGCGTCTGCGGGTCGCGCCCGCCGAGCCGTCCGATGACCGCCGCGGGCACCCCCGCCTCGGCGGCGGTCGCCGCGGCCACCGCCGCGTCGGCCCGCTCGGCGGGCAGGGCGGCGAGCAGGGCGAGGTCCTCCCCGCCGCGGCAGGCGAGGTCGAGCGCGTCGACGCCGAGGGCTCGCGCCGCCGCGGTGACCCCCTCGGCGATCGGCAGGTCGCCGGCGTCGAGGCGCGCGCTGACCCCTGAGGCCGCGCAGAGTCGCGCGAGGTCGACGCCGAGCCCGTCGGAGACGTCGAGCATCGCCGTCGCGCCGTGCGCCGCCAGCGCCGCGCCCGCGGCAGGCAGCGCCTGCGGCCGACGGTGCGCGGCCAGCAGCGCCGAGGCCTGCGGTGGGGCCGGCCCCGCCGCGGGGGCGGCCGCCCGGTCACCGGCGGCGAGCGGCGCCAGGCCCGCCCGGGCGAGCGCGAGGCCCGCGGCGGCGGCGCCGAGCGCGCCGACGCAGACGAGGCGCTGCCCCGGCGCCGCTCCTCCTCGCGTCACCGCCGCGCCCGGCGCGACCTGCCCGAGGATCGCGAGGTCGACGGCGCGGCAGGACGACTCGACGGTGTCGCCGCCGACGAGGGCCACCCCCCAGCGCGCCGCGGCCTCGGCCATGCCGGCGTAGCACGCCTCGACCTCGGCGAGGGCCACGGGAGCGGGCTCATGGAGCGCGACGACCGCGGCCACGGGCCTGGCCCCCATCGCCGCGACGTCGCTGACGTTGACGGCGACGGCCTTCCAGCCGACGTCGTGGGGTGAGGAGATCGCCGGGTCCCAGTGGCGACCCTCGACGAGGGCGTCGATGGCGAGGACGGCCTGGCCATCGAGCGCGAGCACCGCCGCGTCGTCGCCGTGGCCGACCTCGACGCCGCCGCCGGCGCCGGCGAGCCAGCGCCCGAGGCGCTCGATGAGGGCGAACTCAGCGACCACGGGGCGTGGCCTCGAGCCCGTTGGCCACCCGCCCATGGGGCGTGGCGTCGAGCCCACCGGTTGCCCGCCCACGGGCCATCGCCGCTACGATCCCACCGCCGCGGCGGAGCCGAGGAGATCGAGGATCTCCTCGTCGGAGAGCTGGGTGTAGTCCTGGTAGGCCTGGCTGACCGCGAGGAACTCCGCCGGCGTCGTGAGCACGAGGACGCGGTCGGCCCACTCGGTGAGCCGATCCTCGGCGTCCTCGGGGGCGACGGGCACCGCGACGACGACCTCCGCCGCGCCGGCGCGACGCGCCATGCCGCAGGCCATCATCGCCGTGGCCCCCGTGGCGATGCCGTCGTCGACGACGATGACGATCGCCCCCTCGAGGTCGACGGGGTCGAGGACCTCGCGGAAGATCCCCATGCGGCGCGAGATGCGCCGCCGACGGTCCTCGACCTCGGCGTCGATCTCCTCCTGGCTCAGCCCGAGGCGCTCGACCTCGGCCTCGTCGATGTGGACGTAGCCGTCGGCCGCCACGGCACCGAAGGCGATGTCAGGGTCGTGGGGCGAGCGCAGGGTGCGCGCCACCGAGACGTCGAGCGGCACGCCGAGCGCACGCGCGACCTCGACGCCCACGGGCAGGCCGCCCCGCGGCACCGCGAGCACGCACACGCGGTCGGCGTCGCGGATGGCGGGTTCCTCGGCGAGCGCGTCAGCGAGCTGACGGCCGGCGTCGGTGCGGTCGGTGAAGATCATGGGGCAGGCTCCAGGGCGAGGAGGGGCTGACGTGATCGGTCGGGCTCTACGATGGTCGTCAGGCGCCGCACCGGCGGCGGGACAGCGAGGAGGACGGCATGGTCGCGGCGTACATCCTCATCCTCACCGAGGTCGGCAAGGCCGCGCAGGTCGCCGAGGAGATCGCGACGATCGACGGCGTCGAGGCCGCCGAGGACGTCACCGGGCCCTACGACGTCATCGTCCGCGCCCACGCCGCCGACGTCGACGAGCTCGGGCGCATGGTCGTGGCGCGCATCCAGGCGGTCGAGGGCATCGACCGGACGCTGACGTGTCCGGTCGTGCGGCTCTAGCACCGGCTCAAGGGGCGAAGCGGGCATCGGTCTCAGCGGCCTCACGGGCGAGGTCGAGTAGGCGGGTGACGAGCGCCGGGCCATCGAGGCCCTCCTGGGCCCACACCCGCGGGAACATCGACGCCGGGGTGAACCCCGGGATGGTGTTGATCTCGTTGACGAGGACCTCACCGGAGTCCTCGAGGTAGAAGAAGTCGACGCGGGCCATCCCCCGCGCCCCGATCGCGAGGTAGGCCTCGCGGGCGTAGGCGCGGCAGGTCTCGAGCACCTCCTCGTCGACGCGGGCGGGGCAGTCGAGCTGCAGACCGGCGTCGAGGTACTTGCCCTCGAAGTCGTAGAACTCCTTGCCGGTGCGCACCTCGCCGGGCGGGGTCACCTCGATCTCGGCGTTGCCGAGCACCCCGCACTCGAGCTCGCGGGCCCCGACGACGCCGGCCTCGACGATGGCGACGCGGTCGTGGGCGAAGGCCTCCTCGATACCGGCGATGAGGTCCTCGCGGTCACGGCACTTCGTGATGCCGATCGAGCTGCCCTGGCGGCTCGGCTTCGTGAACACCGGGTAGTCGAGGGCCGCCTCGACGTCCTCGAGGGCCAGGCCACGGTCGCGCTCCCAGGAGGCCCGCCGCACCGCGAGGTAGGACGTCTGCGGCAGCCCCCGAGCCTTGAAGACGTTCTTCATCTGCCGCTTGTCGATGCCCACCGCGCTTGAGGCGACGTCGGCGCCGACGTAGGGCACCCCGAGGCTCGCGAGCAGCCCCTGCACCGTGCCGTCCTCGCCGTAGGGGCCGTGGAGGACCGGGAAGCACACGTCGACTGCGCCGAGCTCGGTGCCGATGAGGCCGTCGCGGAAGCTCACGAGCCGCGGCCCCTTGCGGGTATGGACGAGCGCGACGGTCTCGCCGACCTCGGCGACCTCGGGCAACCCCCCGTCGGCGGTCGGCGGGGCGTCCTCGACGAGCGTCCAGCGGCCCTGCCGGGTGATGCCGACCGTCGTGACCTCGTAGCGGTCCCGGTCGACGGCGTCGAGCACGTGTCGCGCCGAGAGGCAGGACACCCCGTGCTCGGCGGAGCGCCCACCGTAGAGCACGAGCACCCGGAGCCGGTCTGCGGGCATGCGCCTCCCGTCGACGTCGGACGCGCGGCAGTCTACTCCCCTCACCGAGGCTGCCGACCGCCAGGCCAGGTCACCGTGGGTGCGCTAGCCTGCCCTCCCCGAGCGAGGAGCACCGGATGCCGCAAGGCACGATCAAGGAGTTCGACGCGCAGACCGGCAGCGGCTCGCTGCTGCTCGACTCCCAAGAGGAGCTCGCCTTCGACGCGACGACGTTCGCCGCCTCCCACCTCTGGGACCTGCGGCTCGGCCAGCGCGTCCGCGTCAGCGTCGAGGGCGAGGGCGAGCAGCGCCGCGTCACCGCCCTGCAGCTCGTGAGCCTGTGAGCCCCGCGCCGACCCGCCCCCTGGCCGTGCGTCCCCGTGACCGCGCCGCCCGGCGCACCGCCGTGGCCCTCCTCGCCGTCCTCGCGCTGGGCACCGCCCTCATGGCCGTCGCCCACACCGGCGTCGCGGTGCCGCTGCTCGACGCGATCGGCCCCGGTGGCGACACCGTCGTCCCGCAGGCCGCGATCGGCTTCGCCGTGGCCGCCGCCGGCTTCGCCGCCGCGACCGTCGGGCTGCTGCGGTCCCGACGCTGGGGCTGGGCGCTCGGCGTCGTCGTGCTCACCGCCACGCTGCTCGCCGCGGCCGTGCCCTTCCGTGGACCCGGCAGCGTCCTCGGCATCGGGCTCGCCGCTGCGGGGCTCGTCGCGCTCGCCCTGCCCGGCGTGCGCCGATCGCTCGCTCCCCCAGTGGGCTAGGAGGCCCCCGGGGCGGCACTGTGGCCCGTCTCGTCCCCGGCGCCCGTGCCCGACCGCGGCTGCTCCGCCGCTTCGTCCCCGGCGCCCGTGCCCGATCGCGGCTCCTCGGCCGCATCGTCCCCGCCGCCCGCGCCCGACCGCGGCTCCTCGGCCGCATCGTCCCCGTCGGGCTGCCCGCCGTCCTCGCCTGCGCCGTCGCCCCGGCGCTTGGCCGTCGCCGAGCCGAGGCCGGCGGGGCGCAGCTCACGCCAGATCGGTCGCGAGATGATCGGCAGGGGCGGCAGGTCCCGCGTGGCCGCGTGGCGCATGACCTTGCGCAGCACCTCGTCGTCGATCCCGGCGGCCTCCTCGGGCAGCGGCAGGTCGATGCGCGTCACGCCCTCGTCGAGGCTCGCGTCCTCCTCGGGCCCGATGATCGACGCCCCGAGACGCTCGAAGATCCGCAGCATCGGGATGTTCTCGCTGAGGACGTAGCTGCGGAACGTCTCGATGCCGTTCTCGCGCGCCGAGCGCGCGAGAATGCCGAGGAGCAACGAGCCGACCCCCCGTCCCTGGTAGGCGTCGGCGACGGTGATCGCCGCCTCGGCGACGGTCTCCTCGTCGAGGCGCACGTAGCGCGCGACGCCCATCCCGGGCTCATCGATCGCATAGGGGTCGATGGCCACCCACGCCACGTGGTCCTTGAAGTCGACCTCGGTGAGGTAGCGCAGCTGCTCGTCGGTGAGCTCGACGACCGGGGTGTGGAAGCGCAGGTAGCGCGACTGCGGCGAGAGCTTGGCGAGCCCGACCCGCAGCCGCTCCTTGTCGTCGGGGCGGATCGGCCGCACGAGCGCGCGACTGCCGTCGCGCAACTCGACCTCGACCACATCGCGAGCCATGCTCCCGAGCGTGGCCCACCGCGTCTGCAGCGTCAATGTGACGCCGTCGTCAAGCCGGTCTCCCAAAGGCTTGCCGGCCCGGCCGGCTACCCGCGCGCACGGCCGAACGTCCCGGGAAAGCGTGCCGGTGGGGACTGTCCCCGCCCGACCGACTGCCGATCCTCCCAGGGAAGGGTCCTATACGACAGGGGAGGATGGGGAAGGACAGAGCATGTGGGGCGGCGAGCGGTCACCCCACCGCAGGAGCACGACGCCAACGACAGCCGCAGGACCGAGGGGTGGAAGGCATGGAGGTCATCGTCGCCGGGGTCGATGGGTCCGCACACTCGCGTCGAGCCCTTGAGTGGGCAGCCGAGGAGACCCGCAACCGCAACGCCCGACTCGTCGCCGTGCTGGTCTACGAGCCCCCGACCGAGCCGGCCACGCCGTCGATGACGACGTCGCTGGCGTACTCGCCGTCCTACGTCGGGGCGACGCAGAACCCGCAGCTCAGCGCCGAGGCCCAGCGCGAGCGCGAGCTCAACTGGGAGCACGCCCGGATGCGCGCCGAGCAGGAGGTCAACCGGATGGTGGCCGACCTCGACACCACCGGCATCGAGGTCGAGCCCGTCATCGTCTCCGACCGCAAGCCGTCCCGCGTCCTGCTCGACTACGCGCACTCCGCCGACCTCATCGTCGTGGGCTCGCGTGGCCGGGGCGGTTTCAAGGGCCTGCTCCTCGGCTCGGTGAGCCAGCAGGTCTCCCAGCACAGTCCCTGCCCGGTCGTCGTCGTGCCCGCGAAGAAGGACCGCCGCTAGGACGCGGGCGCCCCGCCGCGGCCGCCCGTCGCTCGGCGGCGCCCCACCGGCGGTGGCCGCGTCGAGCGGCACCGCCACGACGTTGCCGCGGTTGCGGGGCGTTGCTATGCTCGCCGCTGGCTGTGCGCAGCGTCGCCAGACGCGCTGGGGCGCAGCCGCCGCAGCATCCACACGGCCCCGTCGTCTAGCGGCCAAGGACGCCGCCCTCTCAAGGCGGTAACGCCGGTTCAAATCCGGTCGGGGCTACGAAACGGTTGTCACCGCACCCGCCTGCGCCCGCCTCGAAGCGGCGCCTGCGGGACGACCACGACCCCCGCCACCGACCTCCCTCAGTTGAGCAGGTCGGGCCGGTACCGCTCGAGCAGCATCCGTGCGAACGCGACCTTGTCCTCGACGCGCTGGCCCTTGGGATGCGCCGTCGTCCACAGCTCGAGGTTCTCCGGCCTGTTGTCGGTCCTCACGCCGTTGACGTGGTGGACCACCTCGTCGCGCCTGAGCGGACGACCGAGCATCGTCGCCATCACGAGGCGATGCTCGAGATAGGGCGACTGCCCGTGGGTGAGGTGGCGCAGCTCGGGCGGGACGGGCACACGGCGGTACCCGTGGCTGAGGCAGCCCTTGCCCGCCGGGGTGCGCACCGGCTCGCCCTCCTTCGCCGAACCGGTGGCCCGCACGCGGCGGTAGTGGGTCTGGCACCAGCCCGAGGCGTGGGTGGGCCGCTCGCAGCCCTCGGCTGCGCAGGCCTCCGGCTGGCGGCGACGCTCGAGCGGCTGCTCGGCGTCGACGTCCCCGGTGCGCCGGCGGCGCTGGTCGTGGCCGTGGCAGAGCCCGTGGGCGTCGACGGGCAGCGCGCAGCCCTCGACCGCGCAGGCCCGTGGCGTGCCCCTCGGGGCAACGTCGGCGAGCGGGTCGCCGTGACGGCGCCGGCGGCGGTCGTGGAGCTCGCAGAGCCCGTTGGCGTAATGCCTCCGCTCGCAGGTCGCCACCGCGCAGGACCGCCCCGCGGCGTAGTCCGGCGGCCGCGGCTCACATGCCAGGTGCGCTCGACGGCGCCAGGTGGCCCGATGCACGGTCCCTCACCCCCGGGAGGGCTCACGCCCCCATCTCGGCTCGAGGGATCAACGTAGAACAGGGGTGCGACACCGCCGGCGCCGCGCGCCGGCGGCCCTGTGGATGCGCGAGGAGGACGAGGCGCGGGCCCGCGCACGCACGACGGCCCACCGCGATCGCGGCGGGCCGTCGTCTCGCTCGGGGGGAAGGACTCGAACCCTCAATAACTGGACCAGAACCAGCCGTGTTGCCGATTACACCACCCCCGAAGGGCGTGATCGAGCATAGCGAGGTCCCGCCGGTGCGGCAATCAGTCGGCGCCTGGCGCGGTGAAGCGCTCGCGCGCCTCACGCACGCGCGAGAGGACGGTCTCGCGGTCGAGCACCGCGAGGGTCTCGGGCAGCGGCGGGCTCACCGCGGTGCCCGCCACGGCCACGCGGACCGGCTGCATGACCTTGCCGCGACCGAGCTCGAGGTCGGCGCAGAGGCCGTCGAAGGCCTCGAGGATCGCCTCGGGCGTCCACGCCTCGAGGTCGGCCAGCACCGGCTCGGCCGCGGCGAGGACCTCAGCGGCGCGTCCCTTGGCGAGGTGCTTGGCGACGGCCTTCTCCTCGTAGGTGACCTCGTCGACGAAGGCGAAGGCCACGAGCGGCGGGGCCTCGGCCAGGGTCTGGATCCGCTCCTGCAGCAGCGGCGCGAGGGCCTCGAGCAGCGCCCGCTGGCCGGGCTCCGGCGGATCGGCGACGAGGCCGGCCTCGACGAGGAAGGGCACGAGCCGCTCGGCGAGCTCGGCGACGTCGAGGGCCTTGATCGCGTCGCCGTTGAACGCGCGCAGCTTGTCGACGTCGAAGTAGGCGGGGTTGCGGCCGACGCGGGCGAGGTCGAAGCGCGCGACGATCTCGGGCACCGACAGCTGCTCGGTCCTGCCGTCACCGGGGCTCCAGCCGCACAGCGCGAGGAGGTTGACGAGGACCTCCGGCAGGATCCCCTGCCGCGCGAACTCCTCGACGGCGACCGAGCCATGGCGCTTGGAGAGCTTCTTGCGGTCGGGTCCCACGAGCATCGGCAGGTGCGCGTAGGCCGTCACCGGTCCCCAGCCCGGCTCGCGGGCGGGTAGGCCGACCTCGGCGAGCGCGGCGTCGAGCAGGGCGGTGCCGCCCTCCTCGGCGAGGAGGAGGGCCGAGAGGTAGCGCTGCCTCGGCGTCGCCGAGAGGAGGTCCTCGCCGCGGGCGACGAGGTCGATGCCCTGCGCGAGGTCGTCGACGGTGTTGGCGAGGTAGTACGTCGCCGAGCCGTCGGCGCGGGCGACGACAAAGTCGGGGACGTCGGCCCAGTCCACCTCGACGGGGCCGCGGATGAGGTCGTCGACGACGCTCGTGCCCTCCTCTGGGGTCGCCAGGCGCAGGACCGGGGTGCGGCCCTCCTCGCGGTAGGCGGCGCGCTGCGCCTCGGTGAGGTGGCGGTGCGCGCCCCGGTAGCCGGGCGGACGGCCCTCGGCGCGGGCGCGCTCCCGCTCGGCGTCGAGCTCCTCGGCGGTCTCGAAGGCCTCGTAGGCGTGCCCGGCCTCGAGCAGGCGGCGCGCCACCGCGGCGTAGAGGGCGGCCCGCTCGGACTGGCGGTAGGGGCCGTGGCCGCCGCCGACGTCGGGACCCTCGTCCCAGTGCAGCCCCAGGAAGCGCAGACCCTCGAGCATGCCGAGCATCGACGCCTCGGTCGCGCGCTCGGCGTCGGTGTCCTCGATGCGCAGCACGAAGGTCCCGTCGTGGCCGCGCGCATGGAGCCAGTTGTACAGCGCGGTCCTCGCGCCGCCGACGTGGAGCCAGCCGCTGGGGGCAGGGCAGAACCGGACACGCGGAGCGCTCATCGCATCCTCACGACTCGGGGGTGGCGGGTCGCGCGACAGGCTAGCGGGCCGCGGGGGCTGGGCCCGCCCGGGCCAGCGCGTACGGCCCGCCCGGGCCAGCGCGTACGGCCCGCCCGCGTGGGGCAGGCTGCCCGGCGGTGACCGCAGGATCAGCGGGAGAGGCTCCGACATGGCGCGACCCGAGCACGACCTCGTCCTCCTGGGAGCGACGGGCTTCACCGGCCGGCTCACCGCCGCGCACCTCGCGTCCCGCGCCGGGGCCGAGGGCCAGCGGATCGCCCTCGCCGGCCGGGACCCCGAGCGGCTGGCGCGGCTGGCTACCGACCTCGGGGGGCACCTCGCCGTCGAGGTCGTCGACACCGGTGACCTCGCGGGGCTGTCCGCCCTGGCCGCGCGGACCCGCGTGCTCGCCACGACCGTCGGGCCCTACGCGCGCCACGGCCGCCTCGTGCCCCAGGCCTGCGCGAGGGCGGGGACGTCCTACCTCGACCTCGCCGGCGAGCCGGCGTTCGTCGCCGATGTCGCCTGGCGTCACGACGCCGAGGCGCGCCGCAGCGGAGCGACGCTCGTCAGCAGCTGCGGGTTCGAGTCGGTGGTGACCGACCTCGGCGCCCAGCTCGCCGTCGAGGCGCTCGCGCCCGGCGACGACGAGGCCGTCGAGGTGCGCAGCTACCTGCGTGGGCAGGGCGCGGCCAGCGGCGGCACGATCGCCTCGGCCCTCGAGTCCTTGAGCGCCCGCTCCTCGCGCGTGCCACCGCCCTCGCGCGCGCGGCGGCGCACCACCGGCCTGCCCGACGGGCTGCACGACGCCCCGGCCACCGACGGCGTCGGGATCCCGCTGCCGACCGTCGACGGCCAGGTCGTGCGGCGGTCGGCCGCGCGGCTGCCGGGCTACGGGGCGAGCTTCGCCTTCGGCTACTTCCTCGGCGCGCCCTCGCGTGTGGCCGGGCTCGGCATGCTCGGCGCGATGGGCGCGCTCACGGCGCTCGCGGCGATCCCCCCGACGCGGGCGCTGCTGCGCAGGGTCGCGCCCTCCGCCGGCGAGGGGCCCTCGGCCGAGCGGCGCGCGGAGCACTGGTTCCGCGTCACGAGCGTGGCCACGGCCGGTGGTCGGCAGGCCACCAGCGAGGTCGCCGGCGGCGACCCGGGCTACGGCGAGACCGCGGTGATCCTCGCCGAGGCCGCCCTCGCCCTGGCCGCCGGCGAGGGGCTGGCCACGGGGGCCTGCGGGCCCGCCGAGGCCCTCGGCCCGCCCCTGCGCGAGCGCCTCCGCGCGCAGGGCCTGCGCCTCGAGGCCACCGGCTGAGCGGGGTCGCCGACCACCCGGGCGGGCGCGGCCGGCACGGGACCCGCTACCGGCTCTCGACGGCGACGGGGTTGCGGAGGGCGCCGATCCCCTCGACGGAGACCTCGCAGGTCTGGCCGTCGGCGAGCGGCCCGACGCCCGAGGGCGTGCCGGTGAGCACGACGTCACCGGGCAGCAGTGTGGCGAACGCCGAGACGTGAGCGAGCAGCGACGGGACGTCGACGACGAGGTCGGCGGTGCTGCCGTCCTGGCGCAGCTCGTCGTCGACGGTGCAGCGCACGGCCAGGCCCCGCGCCGGGTCGAGCTCGGTCTCGATCCAGGGCCCGAGCGGGCAGAAGCTGTCGAAGCCCTTGGCCCTCGTGAACTGCCCGTCGCGGCGCTGGAGGTCACGGGCGGTGACGTCGTTGGCGACGGTGTAGCCGAGGATCGACGCCGCCGACTCCGTGGGCGTCGCGCGGCGCAGCAGGCCGCCGACGACGACGGCGAGCTCGGCCTCGTGGTGCACCTCGGCGGACTCCGGCGGCAGCCGGACCGTCTCGCCCGGCCCGATGACCGTCGTCGGCA
Source organism: Egibacteraceae bacterium (assembly GCA_046498405.1). Lineage (GTDB taxonomy): Bacteria > Actinomycetota > Nitriliruptoria > Euzebyales > Egibacteraceae > T1Sed10-49. The sequence continues at coordinate 38,487 of JAWOAS010000050.1, read as the reverse complement.
GCTTGGCGAAGACGAGCGGCTCGGCGGGCACCTCCCCACCCATCTCCGCGGCGTGCTCGGCGTAGTTCTTGCCGATCGCGAGGATCTTCGAGGGGATGATCGGCGCGAGCAGCGGGACGTCGGCCAGCGGCGCGACCTGGTCGGTGACCCGCAGCTCACCGAAGGGATGGCCCTCGAGCAGCGCGACGTGGTCGGGCTTGCCCTCCGGGCGGGTGACGACACCGAACGCAGGCCCGCTCGGCCTCGCGACACGGACGATGCGCACGACGACTCCTTGGGGTGCTCGGGTCAGCGGCCTGCGCGGCAGTCAACCACGCCGCCGCGGGGGGCTCACGTCGGCGCGGCCGCGGGGTCGATGGCCCGCGGCGCCCGCTGGCGCCGACGCACCGACAGCACGACGAGACCGGTGAGGACGAGCCCGCCGCCGAGCAGCCCGAGCGGGCCCGGCTGCTCGCGCAGCAGGAGCATGCCGAGGGCCCCAGCGGTCAGCGGCTCGGCGAGGGACAGCGTCGCGGCGGTCCCCGCGGCGACCCCGCGCAGCCCGGTGGAGAAGACGACGTAGGCCAGCGTCGTCGCGACGAGGCCGAGGAAGGCGACCATCGCCATGCCACGCGGCGTGGCCAGCCAGGAGAGGTCGCTGGCGACGAGGACGGGCGCGAGCAGGACCGCGCCGCCGGCGAAGACGACGCCGACGACCCCGACGGGCCCGCCACCGCCGTCGAGCAGGACCTTCATCGCCACGGTGCCGACCCCGAAGGCCAGGCCGGCGAGCAGGGCGAGGCCGATGCCGAGCGCGTCGATGCGGACCGCGCCCTGCGGCAGGAGCAGCAGGGCGCTGCCGGCCACCGCGAGGGCGGTGGCAGTGCCCCAGCCGGGCTCCGGGCGCTCGCCGCGCGCGAGCCGCGCGACGATCCCGGTCCACACCGGCACCGACCCGATCGCCACCGCGGTGCCGAGGGCGACGCCGGCGCGGTCGACGCCGGCGAAGAACGCCCCCTGGTAGCCGGCGATCGCGATGATGCCGACGACGAGGGCGGTGCCGCCCCTCGGGGCCCCACGCCACACCTGGGGGCCGAGCTCGCCGCGGGCGGCGGCGAGCAGCAGCAGCGCGGTCCCACCGAGCGCGACGCGCGTCGCGCCGACCGCGGCCGGGGTGGTCTCGGCCGGTCCGAGGGCCTGCGCGGTGCCGGTCGTGCCCCAGAGCACCGCACCGACGAGCACGAGCAGCGCGGGCATCATCGCCGCGTGGCCGCCGGGCCGTCGACCGCAGGGTCGCCGCGCCCCGCCTCGCGGGACGCCGAGCGCCACGGCCGCGGCGTGACGGTCCCCTCGCAGGGCAGCGGACGCGCCCGAGCGACCGCCCGCCGCCCGCGGGGGGTCACCGGGCCATCGCCGGATCGTCCTCCGGGGCGGGCTGGTTGGCCAGCCCGTAGGCGTAGGCGTCGGCCATGGCCTTCCAGGAGGCGTCGATGACGTTCTCCGAGACGCCGACCGTCGACCACTCCCGCTCGCCGTCGGAGCTCGACAGCAGCACCCTCGTCGTCGCCGCGGTGCCGGCTTGCGGGTCGAGGATGCGGACCTTGTAGTCGGCCAGCGAGATGCGCGCGAGCTCGGGGTAGCGCCCGTTGACCGCGGCGCGGAAGGCCTGGTCGAGCGCGTCGACCGGTCCGTTGCCCTCGCCGACGCCGATCTTGCGCACCCAGCCGTCGACGACGTCCTCGTCACCGGGCCGGGCGCGCACCCACACGCGCACCGTGGCCTCGGCGACGGTGCGGCCGTCCTCGCGCCGCTCGACGATCGCGCGGAAGCCCTCGAGGCGGAACGGCTCGGCGGCCATCCCCGCCTCGTCGCGCACGAGCAGCTCGAAGGAGGCGTCGGCGGCCTCGAAGGAGTAGCCGGCGTGCTCGAGGTCCTTGACCCGGTCGAGGATGCGACCGACGAGGTCGCCGTCGTCGCCGAGGTCGAGCCCGAGCTGCTCGCCCTTCATCACGATCGTCGACTTGCCGGCGAGCTCGGACATGAGCAGGCGCAGGGAGTTGCCGACCGACTCCGGCTCGATGTGCTGGTAGGTGCTCGTGTTCTTCGCCAGCGCCGAGACGTGCAGGCCGGCCTTGTGGGCGAAGGCCGCCGACCCGACGTAGGGGGCGTGCGGGTCGGGGGTGAGGTTCATCGTCTCGGCGACCTCGTGGGCCACGCGCGAGAGCTGGGCCAGCCGCTGGGGACCGAGGAGCTGGAGGCCCCACTTCAGCTCGAGGTTGGGGATGATCGAGCAGAGGTTGGCGTTGCCGGTGCGCTCGCCGATGCCGTTGATCGTGCCCTGGACGTGGGTGGCGCCGGCGCGCAGCGCGACGAGGGAGTTGGCCACCGCGCAGTCGGTGTCGTTGTGGACGTGCACCCCGACCTGGGTCCCGCCGAGGTGGGTGACCATGCGGCGCGTGACGTCCTCGACCTCTCCCGGCAGCATCCCGCCGTTGGTGTCGCAGAGCACGACGCACTCTGCCCCGGCCTCGGCGGCCGCGGCGCAGACGTCGGCGGCGTAGGCCGCGTCGTCGCGGAAGCCGTCGAAGAAGTGCTCGGCGTCGAAGAACACGCGCCGGCCCTCGGCCCGCAGCAGCCGCACCGAGTCGGCGACCATCGCGAGGTTCTCCTCACGGGTCGTGCCGAGCACCTCGGTGGCGTGCAGGGCGGAGGACTTGCCGACAAGGCAGACGATCGAGGTCCCGGCCTCGAGCAGCGCCTCGAGGGCCGGCTCACCGGCCGCGTCGTGGCCGGGCCTGCGCGTCATGCCGAAGGCCACGAGCGTGGCCTGGTCGAGCGCGAGCTCACCGGCCTTGGCGCGCGCGAAGAACTCCGTGTCCTTGGGGTTGGCCCCCGGCCAGCCGCCCTCGATGTAGGGGACGCCGAGCCCGTCGATCGTGCGGGCGACGCGCAGCTTGTCGTCAACGGTCAGGGCGATGCCCTCCCGTTGGGTGCCGTCGCGCAGCGTCGTGTCGTAGAGATCGACATGGGTCACCTGCGGGTCCACCTCGGCCATGGCGTCACACCTCGTCTTCGTGGTGCGGTGGCGACCCGCGCGGCGGACGGCATGCGGTGCCCGCCCGCTCCCGCAGGCCGGCACCGAACCGGGCTACGGGAGCGGTCGAATGATGATGCCCACGATCGCGCGCACGTCGATGCCGGTCTCGGCGAGACCGGTGAGGTGACGCTGCGCGGGAGACATCGCGCTCTAGTGTGGCAGACCACGGGGCCCGCCGACAACCCGGTCGGCGGCCACGGTGACCACGACGCCGCCGGGCACGGTCCCACCGCCCTGCGGCCACAGCGACGCGTCGGCGCCGCAGGGCCCGACCGAGACGAGCGCAGGTGATGACGACGCGCAGCCGCAGCCCGCTCCTGCCCGCGATCGGCGTACTCGCCGTCGTCGCCTTGCTCGGCGGCCTCGCGGTGGTGTTGAGCGGCGATCACGTCGCCGCCGGCAGCGCCCACGTCTGCCCCGAGGGCAGCACCGAGGGTCGCCTCGACGTCGACGACCGCAAGGTGTGCACCCTGTCGAACCGCAACAGCACCGAGGCGACGTTCGGCGTCGCGATCGAGAACACGAGCCGCTTGCCGGTCACCGTCACCGACGTGCCGCTCGAGCCGCTCGACCTCGTCGGCTTCACGCCCCAGGCGGTGGCCCGCGCCAGCGAGGAGAGCGACCTCGTGCTCGAGGACTTCGAGCCCTTCCGCCTGTCCCCCGGCGAGGAGCGCCTCGTGCAGGTCGACGGTCGGCTGCCGGCCTGCGAGGACCGCACCGAGGCCGGGGCGACGACATTCACCCAGCTCGCGGTCTCCCTGCGGGTGCTCGGCATCCCACGGGAGGCCTCGGTGATCCTCGACCCGGCCGTGCGCCTCGTCAGTGAGCCGTGCTGAGCGCGCCCGCGCCCGGCCGCGCGCCCACCGCGCTTAGCGGCCGACGACGTCGAGGAGGTCGGCGTAGCGCGGGTCGGCCCCCTTGACGGCGGCGAAGAAGCGCTGCTGCAGCGCGGTGGTCACCGGACCAGGGTCGCCGATCTCACGATCGTCGACGGACCTGATCGGCACGACCTCGGCGGCGGTGCCGGTGTAGAAGGCCTCGTCGGCGGTGTAGAGGTCCTGGCGCAGCAACCGGGTCTCGGCCACGTCGATGCCGAGATCGGCGGCGAAGCGCATGATGACCTCGCGGGTCACCCCGCGCAGCACCCCCGCGGCCAGCGGCGGCGTCAGCAGGGTGCCCTCGCGCACGACGAAGACGTTCTCGCCCGAGCCCTCGGCGACCTCCCCGTGCTCGTTGAGCAGGATCGCCTCGTCGTAGCCGGCCTGCAGGGCCTCGAGCTTGGCCAACGACGAGTTGATGTAGACCCCGCAGGCCTTCGTGCCGGTCGGGATCATGTTCGCGCCGATGCGCACCCAGGAGGAGGTCTTGGCCCGGACCCCATGGCGCAGCCCCTCGTCGCCGAGGTAGGTGCCCCACGGCCACACGGCGATGGCCACGCGGGTCGCGCTCGGTAGCGGGTTGAGGCCCATCTCGCCGTACCCGAGGTAGACGAGCGGCCGGATGTAGCACGAGGTCAGCCCGGAGCGCCGCACGAGCTCGCGGGTGGCCTCCATGAGCGCCTCGACGCTGTAGGGCACGTCGAGCTGGAGGATGCGAGCCGAGCGGTGCAGCCGCTCGTAGTGCGCGCGGTGGCAGAGCACCGCGGGGCCGTCGGGCGTCTCGTAGGCCCGGATGCCCTCGAAGACCCCCCATCCGTAGTGCAGCGTCGGCGTGAGGACGTGCACGGTGGCCTCGTCCCACGGCACGAACGCGCCGTCCATCCAGATCTCGCCGACGGACTCGATGGGCATGACGCTCCTCTCTCACGGCCGCGGTCGGGCGGCACCGGGGTGGCCTCGGCGGCTACCCTCGCGCGACCTCAGCGGCGATGGCCTCGCCGATCTCGGCGGTCGAGTATCCCATCTCGGGGCCGCCCATCGCACCGAGACGCGGCAGCACCGCCCCGGCGGCGGCCTCGAGGGCAGCGGCGGCCTCGGCCTCTCCGAGGTGCTCGAGGCACAGCGCCGCCGACAGCACCGCCGCGACCGGGTTGGCCCAGCCCTTGCCGGCGATGTCGGGTGCCGATCCGTGGACCGGCTCGAACATGCTCGGGGCCGCACCGGCGGGGTTGAGGTTGCCGCTGGCGGCGAGGCCGAGACCCCCCTGCACCGCCGCGCCGAGATCGGTGACGATGTCGCCGAAGAGGTTGTCGGTGACGACGACGTCGAAGCGCCCCGGATCGCCCACGAGGTAGAGGCACATCGCGTCGACGTGGACGTAGTCGACGTCGAGGCCCGGATGCTCCGCCGCGACCTCGTCGACGACCCGCTGCCAGAGGTCACCGGCATAGGTGAGGACGTTCGTCTTGTGGCACAGCGTGAGGTGCCCGTCGCGGGCGACGGCGCGCTCGGCGGCGAAGCGCACGCAACGCTCGACCCCGTGTCGGGTGTTGAGCGACTCCTGCGTGGCGACCTCCTGGGCCGTGCCGCGGTAGAGCAGGCCGCCCGCGCCGGCGTAGAGCCCCTCGGTGTTCTCCCGCACGACGAGGAGGTCGCAGTCGGCGGGCTCGAGCCCGGCGATCGGGCTCCTTGCCCCCGGCAGGAGGCGCACCGGGCGGAGGTTGACGTAGAGGTCGAAGTCGAAGCGCAGCGCGAGCAGCAGGCCGCGCTCGAGCACCCCCGGGGGCACCGCCGGCGTGCCGACCGCCCCGAGCAGGATCGCGTCAGCGCCACGCAGCTCCTCGCGGACGCTGTCGGGCAGGACCTCGCCGGTGGCGAGGTAGCGCTCGCCGCCGAGGTCGTACTCCTCGGTGGCGAGGGCGAAGCCGAAGCGCTGACCGGCGGCGCGCGCGGCGGTCAGCGCCGCAGCGGTCACCTCCGGGCCGACGCCGTCGCCGCCGATGACCGCGAGCTCGTGGGTGCGCACTCCCGCCTCCTCGTCGCTGCTCGCGCGGCAGCGTAGCGCGCGGGCCGCGCAGCGCTAGCGCCCGAGCACCCCCTCGGCGCGCAGGCGCCGCCGCAGGTCGCCGGCGCCGGTGAAGAGGTGGGCGCGCAGCCCGGCCTGCTCGGCGGCGACGCAGTTGACCTCCCGGTCGTCGACGAAGAGCCCGTCGCCCGGCGGTACGCCGCTGCGGGCGAGCAGCGCCTCGTAGAACGCCCGATCGGGCTTGCGGACCCCGAGGTGGCAGCTGGCCCAGACCGCGGTGAAGCGCGCGTCGAAGTCGAACCGCAGGCGCAGCTCGTCGATCCACGCCGGGTAGTTCGAGGCGATGTGGAGCGTGGCGGCGTCGGCGAGCTCGTCGAGCAGGGCGCGCATGCCCGGCAGGTAGCGGTAGCCCGCACGGCGCACGCGGTGGAACGTCGCGAGATCGAGGCGCGTGCCGTCGAGGAAGAAGCGCTCGGCGAAGGTCTCCTCGTCGATCGCCCCCCGCTCGAACGCCGGCCAGGCCGAGGGGTCCCGGCGCCGCACGAGGCGCTCCAGACCGAGGCCGGTCGCGGCGCCGAGCGCCTCGCGGTAGGGGTCGGCGAGCACGGTGCCCATGAGGTCGAAGAAGACGTGGCGCATCCACCCATCCTCGGTTCCGGTGCGCGTGGCGGCGGTCTGGCACCATAGGGGACGACGGAGGAGCGCGATGACCACCTTGCACGGCACGCAGGTCACGCTACGCCCGGTCACGGCCGAGGACGTCGACCAGCTCGCGAAGATCCTCTCCGAGCCCGAGGTCGCCCGGTGGTGGCCTCGCTTCGGCGACGCCGAACGCGTGCGGCGGGAGCTGCTCGCGGCTGCCGACACCACGGTGTTCGCCGTGACCGTCGACGGCGAGGTCGTCGGGTCGATCCAGTACGTCGAGGAGCCCGCGCCGGACTACCGGCACGCGTCGATGGACGTCTTCCTCGACCCCGCCTACCACGGCCGCGGCCTGGGAACCGACGCCGTGCGCACGCTCGCCCGCCACCTCATCCACGACCGCGGGCACCACCGGCTCGCGATCGACCCCGCGGCCGAGAACCTCAAGGCGATCCGGACCTACGAGCGGATCGGCTTCCGCCCGGTCGGGGTGATGCGCGAGTACGAGCGCTCGGAGGACGGCACGTGGCACGACTGCCTGCTCATGGACCTCCTCAAGCGCGACCTCGAGTGACCGCCCTGGCCCGCGCCCACCCCGCCTGCGCAGCGCACGACGTGCGGGCGCAGGACGGCCCGTCGACCCGCGACGGCGGGCGCCCCACGCCCGAGGAGCACCGGTGAGGACCAGGCCACTCGAGCGCAGCACCGAGGACCGGATGGTCGCCGGGGTCGCCGGCGGCATCGCCGACTGGCTCGGCGTCGACGCCACGCTCGTCCGCATCGCCTTCGTGGCCTTGAGCTTCGCCAACCTCGTCGGCGCCCTCGCCTACGGCATCCTCATGGTCGTGCTGCCCAGCGACGCCGGTCGACGCCCACCCCGCGCCGACGACGACCCGCCGACGACGCCGCTGGCCACGCCCCCCTACGGCGCCCCGACCGCGTCGAGCGGCCCGGTCGGCCAGGAGGACGACGAGCGTCGCGCGCGACGCGCGCGCCAGGCGATCGGCGGGGGCATCACCGCGATCGGCCTCTGGCTGCTGGCCCGGCAGATCGGCCTCGTCCCCGACCTCGCGTGGTCGGTCGTGGCCCCGCTCGTGCTCATCGGCGTGGGCGTCCTGCTGCTCCTCGGCAGGGCGGAGAGGGTCGAATCGTCGTGATCGGCCCCCTCATCCTCATCGCCCTCGGCGTGCTCCTCCTGCTCACCAATCTGCAGGTCGTCGGGGCGAGCACCTGGCTCGGCATGCTCGAGCTGTGGCCGATCGTGCTCGTCGCCGTCGGGATCGGCCTGCTGCTGCCGCGCGACGCCCGCATCGGTCGTGGCCTCGTCGCCGTGACGGCGGTCGTCGCGTTGGCCGTCGGTGGCTGGGCGATGAGCGAGCGCGATGAGCCGCTGCGAGGCCGCAGCGGCGACGTCGGCATCGCCCTCGGGGGAGCCGACCGCGCCGACGTCGAGATCGAGATGGGCGCCGGCAGGCTCGAGCTCGGCGGTGGGGCGGCCTCCGGCGAGGCGGTCAGCGGCACCGTGGGGCTCGGGCAGGGGCAGCGGCTCATCGCCACCGGTGGGGAGCGCGGCGACCTCGCCCTCGTGCGCGTCGCCGCCGAGGGGCGGTGGTTCCGCCTCGGGGTCAACCCCACGCTCGTCGAGCCGTGGGCGCTCGGGGTCACCGACGAGGTCCCCGTGGCGCTGCGCGTCTCGGCGGGGGTCGGCGAGGCCGCGCTCGACCTCAGCGGCCTCGAGCTCGAGGAGGCCCGTGTCGACGTCGGCGTGGGGCGCACCGTCGTGCGCCTGCCCGATGAGGGACGGCCGCGGGTGCGCATCGATGGCGGCATCGGCGAGTCCGTCGTCCAGATCCCCGACGGCATCGCCACCCGCGTGGCCATCGACACCGGCATCGGGGCGGCCACCGTCGACGAGGCGTTCGTGCGCAGCGGTGACGTCTACACGAGCCCGGGTTGGGAGGACGCCGAGGACCGCCTCGACGTCGTCATCGAGACGGGCATCGGCGCGGTGCGGGTCCTGCGCGATGGCGATGACCCCAGCGAGGACCCGGACGACGAGGCCGGGCGCTCGCCGGGGCCGCGCGCCGCTCACGCACGACGCCCGCCGCGCGTGGCGGGCTACCGCCGCTGGACATCGAGGAAGCGGTCGAGCACCTCGCGGTCGCGGTTGTACGACAGCAGCTCGCGGGCCTGCCCCGGCGGCAGCCAGCGCAGCTCGTCGACCTCGGCGTCGGAGCTGAAGGTCCCGCCGACCGCGCGCATCGCCCAGAAGCGCACGGTCTTCTCGCGTGGACCCCGCGGGGTGCGGATCGGGTAGCGCACCTCCCCGAGCTCCTCGCCGAGCTCGACGTCGTAGCCGGTCTCCTCGCCGACCTCGCGCCGGGCCGCCTCGAGCTCGCTCTCGCCGGCGTCGAGCTTGCCCTTGGGCAGCGACCAGTCGTCGTACTTGGGACGGTGCACGACGGCGATGCGCGGACCGCCGTCCTCGGCCCTCCAGAGCACCGCTCCCGCCGCCCGTACCGGCTCGTCCATCGCGCCTCCCAGCCTGGCCGTCGGGTCCCCGGCAGCGGCAGCCTAGCGGGCCGTCGGTCCCTGGCAGTGGCTGCGCCCAACCGCTAGCGTGATCGTCCGCCTGCCGAGGAGCGTTGCGGTGTCTGACTGGCTACACGTCGAGGTCACGCTGACCGGCAACCATGCCGCGCGCCTGTCCCCCGCGCCGGGCCGCGTCATGCTCTGCCACCGCGAGCACACCCTCGCCGACCTCGCCGACGCGATCGACACCGGCTTCGGCCGGTGGGACCTCGGCCACCTCCACGAGTTCACCGTCGGCGACCGCCGCTTCATGCCGAGCCCCGAGCCCACCGACGACGCCGAGGACAGCGAGGAGACGACGCTGGCCGACCTCGACGTCGACGAGGGTGACCGCTTCACCTACGTCTTCGACCTCGGTGAGGAATGGGAGCACGTCTGCGAGGTCACCGACGTCGACGTCGACATCGACCCCGAGGAGGAGCCCGACGGCATCGTGCCGGTCTTCGGCTGGGGCACGATCCCCGACCAGTACGGCCGGGAGCGCAGCGGCGACGACGAGGACGACGACCTCGACCCCGCCGAGGCCTGGCAGGTCGTGGCCAACGCCCTGCGCCTCGACGACACGGCGCCGCCGCCCGAGCTTGCCGAGGCGGCGGCGGCGTTGCGCGATCCCGCCGGCCACGCGGGACTCGCGATCGTCGCCGAGGCCGCCGACCTCGACCCCGACGACGACGACGCCGACCTCTGGCTCGACGCGGTGGCGGCGATCGTCGATCCCCAGCGGGAGACGAGCCTCGACGAGGTCTCGAGGCAGGCCTGGCAGACCATCGAGCATGCCGACTGGGCCGGCGCGGTCATCGAGCTCGTCCGTCTCGGCCAGGGAGCCTCGGCCGACGCGCCCTCGCTGCACCACCTCATCAGCCAGTGCCCCGAGGTCGAGGAGTCCGACCTCGACCCCGACGACGAGGCGACCCTGCGCCAGGGGCTCGCCCTCGTCGGCGGCCTGCTCATGGCCGTGGGCGCTCTCGACGAGGACCGCCGGCTCACCGGCCTCGGCGCCTGGGGGCTGCCGCGGGCGCTGCGACGGGCCTGGACCGGCCAGGCCTGAGCCCCGCCGGCGCCCGTCGATCGCGGTGGGGCCCGGGAGGGCTCACCGCCCCGGCCCGCCCTCGTCGAGGTCGACGTCGAGGACCTCGGCGAGGACCTCGACGGTCGTCCACGTCGTGCGCTGGCGCCCGTTGAGGATGCGCGAGAGGGTCTCGCGCCGCAGCGAGTGCCCGCTGCCCGCCAGGCGGGCCTCGAGGTCGGTGACGGTGAGCTCGGCGGCGCGCAGCGCCTCGTGGCAGCGCACGACGGCGGCCCACAACGCCTCGTCGCCCCCCGGGGCAGGGCGCTCCCACCACCGCACCTCACCGTCGGGGCCCCGGGAGGGCCGGCGGCCCCGGTCGCGCCAGGCGCCCCGTCGAGGCCTGCCGGGCGCCTCGTCGTGGACCCGGAAGCGCCGCTCCCCAGGTGGGGGCATCTCGATCCTCCTCGCGAGCCTCATGACCATCCTCCTGCGGTGTCGGTGATGGCATGATGTCCGGGGGTAGCCGTCAGATCTGACGAAAGGCCGGGCATGCCCGTCGACGTCCGACCCTTGGAGGGCGGCAAGCCCGTCGACGGGCGCGACCTCGCCGCCTGGACCGGCGCGAGCGGGCCGGCGGGCGAGGACGACGAGGCCTGGCGCGAGGAGGCCAGCGCCTACGTCGCCGCGCACCCGCGGCCGGAGGCGGGGCTCGGCCAGGCCCAGCGGCTCGTCCTGCTGCGCCGCCTCGCCGCGGGCCCGGCCACGACCGCCGAGCTGCTCGCGGCGCTGCGCACCGTCGGCTGGGTGGGGGCCTCCGACCTCGACAACCGGCTGCGGGAGCTGCGTGGCGCCGGTCGCGGCGGGGGTCGCGGCGGACTCGACCTGCGCACGCAGGCCGGGCGCCATTGGCTCGCCTCGCCCCTGCCCGCGCTCGACGGCGCCCAGGTCCGCGCGATCGGCTTCGCCAAGGCGATGCTCGCCCAGCTCGACACCCCGATGGCCGCGGCCGCCGCCCGCGCGCTCGGTGAGGTGCTGCCGGGCCTCGACGCCACCTCGGCGCCGGGGGCGAGCCGACCGCTGGCCCGCCTCGCGCTGCTCGAGCGCTTCCACACCGCCCTCGAGGAGCGCCGTCCGGTGCGGCTGCGCTACGACTCCCGCAACACCGGCCTCGAGCGCGTCCTCGAGGTCGTGCCGCTCGAGTACGTCTCCCTCGGCGGGATCGTCAAGGCGGTCTGCGTCGAGGTCGACGCCGAGGGTCGACGCCGCGGCGTCGACCGCCAGCTCGTCCTCGAGCGCGTCATCGAGGTCGACCCGCTGCCCGACTGGGCCGACCCCGAGCCGGCGGCCTGCGCCCTCGTGCGCGAGGCCCTCGTCGTCCGCGTGCCCCAGGCGCTGGCCGCGGTCATCCACGAGCGCGGGATGTTCGCCACGAGCGAGCCGGCGCCGCCCCCGCTCGACAGCGACCCCGAGGTCTGCGAGGTCACGGGGACCTTCCCCCGGGCGCTGGCGTGGGACGTCATGGAGCAGCTCTGCGCGTGGGCCGGCAGCGTCCAGGTGCGCGAGCCGCTCTGGCTCGTCAACGCCGTGTGCCGCCGCCTGCGCGCCGGGATCGAGGAGATGGAGACCGCGGCGGGCTTCACGCTCGTCAAGCCCGACCCCACCGCGCGCTTCGCCTCCCACGCCGAGGCGGTGACCTGGGAGCCCGAGCCGGCGGCCGCAGACCCCCGCGGCCCCGCCCGTCGGCTCTCACCGCGCCGCTAGCAGCGCCAGCGCCCGCCCCACCCTCGCGTCTGGGGGCCGGGGGCGGCCGGCGGAGGCCTCAGCGCCCCGCGGCCTCGGCGATGCGGTCGAGGACGACCGCGCTGGCGAGGGCGTCCTCGACCGGCAGCGTCGGTGGTGCGCCCCCGCAGACCTCGGCGAAGTGGGCGAGCATCCGCTCGTAGGGGTTGGCGCGCCACGCGCCGACGACCCGGCCGTCGCGCAGCAGTGCCGCCTCGGCCTCGTCGCTGGCGGTGAAGGCCTGCGGCACCTCGAGGGTGCCGCGGGGCCCGGCGATCGTGAGGAGGTCGTGGCGCGCGGTGTCGAAGGACGCGACGATCGTCGCGAGCGCACCCCCGGGGAAGGCGAGCACCGCGGCGGTGGCCCCGTCGACGCCGCTGTCCCAGCGCCGCCACAGCGCCGTGACGCCCTCGGGCTCCTCGCCGGCGCCCCAGCGGCTCGCGGCCACCCCGTAGACCCCGAGGTCGAGCAGCGCGCCCCCGCCCTGCTCGGGGCGCGCCCGGTAGTTCAGCGCGTCGCCCATGATCGTGCCGAAGGCCGCGTGGATGGTCTGCACCGGCCCGATGACGCCCTCGGCCAGCGTCTGCAGCCAGGCCTCGGTGCGCGGGTGGAAGCGCGCCATCACCGCCTCCATGAGCACCCGGCCGCTGCGCGCCGAGGCCGCGGCCATGCGCTGGGCGGCCGCGGCGTCGAGCGCGAGCGGCTTCTCGCAGAGCACGTGCTTGCCGGCCTCGAGCGCGGCGACGGCCCAGGGCTCGTGGAGGTCGTTGGGCAGGGCGAGGTAGACGGCATCGACGTCGTCGGCCTCGACGACCTCGCGGTAGGAGCCACGGGCACGGCGGAAGCCGTGGCTGGCCGCGAAGGCCTGCGCGCGGGTGCGCGAGCGCGAGCCGACCGCGGCGAGGTCGTGGCCGACCGCGAGCATCGCGGGCGCGAGCTTGGCGGCCGCGACCGCTCCCGGTCCGAGGACTCCCCAGCGCAACATCGCCGCGGAGCCTACACCGCCAGCCTCGGCCACGGTCGGCGCGTCACGCCGTCTGAGCCTGCAGCCCCGCCGGGGTCGGTGCCCCGGGGCCTACGCCGCGGTGTCCGACAGCGCCCGGCCGCGCGAGGGGTGGCGCAGCTTCGACAGCGCGCGGGCCTCGAGCTGGCGGATGCGCTCGCGGGTCAGCCCGAAGTAGCGGCCGACGTCGTCGAGGGTGCGGGCCTCGCCATCGAGGAGGCCGAAGCGCAGCTCGAGGATGATCCGCTCCCGCTCGGGCAGCCCGGCGACGACGTCGAGCAGCTCCTGGCGGGCCAGGCCCTTGGCGGCGACCTCGAGGGGGTCGTCGGCGTTGCGGTCCTCGATGAAGTCGCCGAGCTCGGCGTCGCCGTCCTCGCCGACCGGGGTCTCCAGCGAGGTCGGGGTGCGGGCGTAGGTGAGGAGCTCCTCGACGGTGTCGGGGTCCTCGCCGAGCTCCTCGGCGAGCTCCTCGAGCGCGGGCTCGCGGCCGAGCGCCTCGGCGAGGTCGCGCTGCATCGACAGGGCGCGACGCACCCGCTCCATCATGTGCACCGGCAGGCGGATCGTCCGGCCCTTGTCGGCGACGCCCCGGCCGACGGCCTGGCGGATCCACCACGTCGCGTAGGTCGAGAACTTGTAGCCGCGGCGGTAGTCGAACTTCTCGACCGCTCGCAGCAGCCCGAGGTTGCCCTCCTGGATGAGGTCGAGCAGCGGCAGGCCCTGACCCTGGTAGCGCTTGGCGACGCTGACGACGAGGCGCAGGTTGGCCTGCACGAGGCGCTCCTTGGCGCGCTTGCCGTCGCGATCGACCTGATGGAGCTGCCGTCGCCTCGTCGGGGTCGCCTTGCCGCCCCCGCCCAGCAGCCGCTCGGCCTCGAGCCCAGCCTCGTAGCGCTTGGCGAGGTCGACCTCCTCCTCGGCGGTCAGGAGGGCCGTGCGGGCCATCTCCCGGAGGTAGAGCTGCACATGGTCGTGCAGCGGCATCTCCTCGACGATCTGAGCCACGACGGCAGTCACCAGCCTTTCTGCGCGCACGCGCTCCCAGGCGACGGCAGCTGCCGTCGTCGGGAGGGCGCACCGACCCCTCGCGCGGGGCTGCGGCGCCGCGCTACGCTCACGCTCGACCTCGCTCACCGATCATCGTCGGCCGGCCGCGCACTCGCCACCGGCGGCGGGCTCACCGACGGGCGCGAGCGCTGCTCCGCCCGACCGTGGCCGCAGGCCTAGAGTACGACGCCCGACCGACGAATGGGGAGGCGATTTGCGATGGCGGGACGTCCGACCCCCCATGCGGGCACCGCCGGCCCTGTGTCGACCGTCGGGCCGTCGGGTACGTAGACCCGACGCCTGAGGCGGCGTGCGCCGCCGGAGGATCCGCCCGCGAGGAGGAGCGATGAGCGCAGCACCGCAAGGCGAGCAGGCCGCGCAGGAGGGCGTGGGCGCTGCCGCCAAGGCCGTCACCGAGTCCGTCTCGGGGCTCGTGCGCGCCGAGATCGACCTCGCGAAGGCCGAGCTCACCGCTGGAGCGAAGGCCAAGGCCACCGGCGTGGCCATGCTCGTCGTCACCGCGGCCCTCGCGTGGCTCGGCGTGCAGGGGCTCCTCGTCGCCGCCGGCTTCGCCCTCGCCCTCGTCGTGCCGGGGTGGGCTGCGGCGCTCATCGTCGGCGGCGTGCTCCTGCTGCTCGGCGCGATCATCGCCCTCGTGGGGCTGCGCCAGCTGCGCAAGCCCCTCGGACTCGAGACGACCAAGACCCAGGCCACCGCGGACCAGGCGTGGGTCAAGGAGCGCGTGGGCGCCCCGCAGACCACCGAGCAGATCCGGGAGGACGTGGCGTGGACGAAGCAGCGGCTGGCACGGCGATGAGCGACCTGCCCTACGCGTCCGAGCGCGCAGCGGTGGTCGCCGCACGCGAGCGCCTCGGCGCAGATCTCGAACGACTCGACGGAGAGGTGCGATCCCAAGTGGCCGGAGGCGTCCAGCAGATCGTATGGAAGATCGGTGCGGCCGGTCTCGGCTTCGGTGCGGCGCTCGTCGCCCGCAAGGCCCTCGAGGCCGCCTGGAAGGGCGCGATGAAGAGCGACCCGCCCGACGACCCGGGGGACTCGACGGCCTCGTGGGGCGCGGCGCTGGCCTGGACGGTCGCCACCGCCATCGGCGTCGGCCTCGCCCAGCTCGTCGCCAGCCGCGGCGCCGACGCGGGCTGGCGCAAGCTCGCCGGCGGACCCCCGCCGGGGCGAGAGGCCTGACCCCCACCACGGGGATCGGCGGTCCACAGGCCGCTGCCGGCCGGGCGCCTCGCAGCGCCCGGTGCCGCTAGGGTCAGAGGGCAGGACCCGCCGAGCGGAGGCAGCGTGAGCTGGCACGAGGGGCCGATCCTGGCCTTCGACACCGAGACGACGAGCCGTCGGCCCCGCGAGGCGCGGATCGTGCAGGCGGCGGTCGCGCGCTGCGAGCCGCACCGCGACAACGACGTCCGCACCTGGCTCCTCGACCCGGGGGTCGAGGTCCCCGAGGAGGCCGCGGCGATCCACGGGATCACCACCGAGATGGCCCGGCGCGACGGCGCCCCGCCGGCCTCGGTCCTCGGCGACATCGCCGATGCCCTCGTGGCGGCCTGGCGCGCGGGCCTGCCGACGGTGGTGATGAACGCCCCCTACGACCTCACCGTGCTCGACGCCGAGCTCGCCCGCCACGGCCTGCCCGACCTCGACGCGCGCCGCGGCGCGGTCCCGATGCTGCTCGTCGACCCCCTCGTCATCGACCGCCACCTCGACCGCTACCGCAAGGGCAAGAAGCGCCTCGAGGACCTCTGCCGGGTCTACGGCGTCGCGCTCGACGGTGCCCACACCGCCGACGCCGACGCGCTGGCCGCCGCACGGGTGGCCTGGCGCCTGGCCGAGCGCTACCCCGCCGAGCTCGCCGACCTCTCGGCCCTGCAGGCGCTCCAGGCCCAGTGGCACCGCGCGTGGGCCGAGGACTTCGAGGCCTACCTGCGCGAGCGCGTCGACCCGACCGCGGTCATCGGGCGGTCCTGGCCCCGCCACGACGACCCGCCCGCCGAGGCGCCCTGAGGCGCGCCCCCGGGTCCAAGGACGAGGCAAGGGGGCGCGCGGCGCCGCGCACGCCGCCCCGCGAGGCCGCTGCAGCGACGAGGGTCACGACGTCGGCGCCGCCCCGTCGGTGTCGGTGGCCTCGTCGCGCTCGGCCATCCATGCCGCGGCGCCCTCGATGAGGGGGCCGAGCAGCTCCCAGGCGCCCACCCCGCCGGCCCAGCCCGGGGGGTCGCCGAGCAGGCGCAGCGCGCCGGCGGGCGTCGGCGGGGCCTCGGGCGCGGGCACGCCGATGTCCTCGAGGGGGGCCTGCGCGGCCGACCACCGCGCGAGGTCGAGGCCGGCGGGGTCGAGCCCGGCGACCCGGTCGCCGTGCGCGCGGCGTCGGCGCGCCTCGCTGAGCTCGCGCAAGAGGCGCTCGCGTCCGCGGCCGCGCAGCTGCAGGAGGACGAAGGGGTCACCGGCGAGGGCCTCGGCGAGGACCGACCAGAGCGCCGCGGCGTGCGCGCAGGGCCACACGGGGTCCTCGCAGTCGCAGGCCACGGTGAGGTCGCCGCGCTCGGGGAAGACGCGCACACCGGCGCGGGCGAGGTCGGCGTCGAGCCCGTCGGGGGCGTGACCGGCGAGCAGCCTCGCGGTGTGGCGCACCTGCGCGGCGAGCGTGGCCACGACGGTCTCCCAGGCGGCGTCGTCGAGCACGGGCACGGTCACGCTCACCGGCACCGGCGTGGCGCGGCTGTCCTGGACCCGCGCACGGGCCTCGCCGGCGACGATACGCAGGTCGGTCACGCGCCCGGCGCGGTGGAACTGCCGCCCTTGGTGGAGCCGCCGGGCGACCTGCGGGTCGCTGGCCTCGACGAGGGCCCACCAGGCCTCCGGCCAGTCCATGGCGCTCACCATCCCATCGCCTAGCTCGCCTCCTCGAAGGCGGTCCCGCCCCAGCGGTCCTCGTCGAGCTCGGTGATCTGGGCGTCGGCGCCGAGCGCGACGAGCTCGGCGAGCTCGTCGTCGCCGAGCTCGGTGACCCACGCCTCGCCGGCGCCGACGACCGACGAGGCCAGCGAGCGCTTCTGCTCGAGGAGGTCGGCGACGCGCTCCTCGACGGTGCCGGCGGTGATGAGCTTGTGCACCTCGACGGTGCGCCGCTGGCCGATGCGGTGCGCGCGGTCGGTGGCCTGGTCCTCGACCGCGGGGTTCCACCAGCGGTCGTAGTGCACGACCTGCGTCGCGGCGGTGAGGTTGAGCCCGGTGCCGCCGGCGCGCAGGCTCACGACGAGCACCGGGGTGGGCGGGGCCTCGCCCTCGCCCTGGAACGCCGCGACCATGCGGTCCCGGGCGCCGGCGCTGACCCCACCATGGAGCAACGGCACGTCGACGTCGAGGTCGGCGGCGAGCTGGCGGGCCAGGCGACGGCCCATCGCGACGTACTGGGTGAAGATGATGACCTGCTCGCCACCGTCGACGGCGTCGGCGACGAGGTCCCGGCAGGTCGCGAGCTTGCCCGACCGCCCCTCGAGGTCGGCGGACTCGGGCTCGTCGTTGGCCTGCGCGGGGTGGTTGCAGATCTGCTTGAGGCGGGTCAGCAGCGCGAGGACGCGTCCGCGGCGCTCCATGTCGGAGGCCTCGGCAAGCCCCCCGTCGAGGACCTCGGCGGTGGCCTGCTCGTAGAGCTCGGCCTGCTCGGGGGTCAGCGGGCAGACCACGGTGCGCTCGATCTTCTCGGGCAGGTCGTCGATGACCGCGGGATCGGTCTTCTCGCGTCGCAGGACGAAGGGCGCGACGAAGCGGCGCAGCCGCAGCGCCGTCGCGGGGTCGCGGCGCTTCTCGATGGGCGTGACGAAGCGCCGCCCGAACGCCGCGCGGGTGCCGAGCAGCCCGGGGTTGCAGACGTCCATGAGCGACCACAGCTCGGCGAGACGGTTCTCCAGCGGTGTGCCGGTCATCGCCACGGCGTGGGCCGCCTCGAGCCGGCGCACCGCGCGGGCGCCCGCCGTCGTCGGGTTCTTCACGTGCTGCGCCTCGTCGAGGGTGAGCACGTCCCAGGTCACCCCGGAGAGGAGGTCGGCGTCGCGCCGCAGCGTCCCGTACGTCGTCAGCCACACCCCGCGCGGGGCGTCCGGCAGCTCGGCGAGCCGGTCGGGCCCGTGGTGGCGGGTGACCTCGAGCGAGGGCGCGAAGCGGCCGATCTCACGCTCCCAGTTGCCGACGACCGAGGTGGGGCAGACCACGAGATGGGGACCGTGGCCGCCACGCGCGAGGAGGTAGCCGATGAGCTGGATCGTCTTGCCGAGACCCATGTCGTCGGCGAGCACCGCGCCGAGGCCGAGCGCGCCCATGCCGGCGAGCCAGCCGACGCCGCGCTGCTGGTAGGGGCGCAGCTCGCCGTCGAAGCCCTCGGGACGCTGGGCGGCCGGCGCGACGTCGGCGGCGCCACGCAGACGCTCGAGGAGGTCGGCGACGGCCCCGTCGGCGACGACGTCGGCCTCGGTGGCGGTGCCGGTCGGCCCGTCCCAGCCGGCGGGTTGCGTGCCGGCGAGCGCGAGGCCGAGGCCCTCGGCGAAGCTCACCGTGCCCGGCGCGCCGAGGCTGCGCAGCCGCTCGGCGTCGGCGGGGTCGATGCGGACCCACCGTCCGCGCCAGAACACGAGCGGGTCGGTGCTCGCCAGCAGCCCGGCGACCTCCTCCTCGCTCAGGGTGTCCTCGCCGAGGGCGACCTCCCAGGAGAAGGGCACCTCGCCGCGGTCGACGCCTTCCTCGGCCTCGCCCGGGCCGTCGGCACCGGCGCCGACCCGCAGGCGGATGCGCAGGTCGTCGGCGGCGAGGTCGTCGGGCAGGCGCACGACGACGCCGGCACCCTCGAGCAGGGGCGCGACCTCGCTGAGGAAGGTCCAGGCCTGCTCGACCGACAGCGGCACCGCCTCGGGCACCGCCTCGGAGAGGGCCTCCTCCATCGGCGCGAAGAGCCTCGCGCAGCGACCGAGGCCGGCGAGCAGGGCCTCCTGGCGCGCCGCGACGGCGCTGTCGCCCTCGGGGTCCCCGGCCCAGACCTGCTCGGCGGGCAGCAGCGTGCCGCTCTCGGTGCGCACCCCGAGCTCGAGGCGCCAGTCGCCGTCGGCCGCGGGCGGGGCGACGAGGCGCACCTCGGCCAGCCCCCCGGTGTCGGCGTCGACGGCGGCGTGCCAGCCGGCGATGCCGGCGGCGAGGTCGGCGGCGCCCTCGCGCAGCGGCACCGACGGGTCGGCGCTGTCGCGCAGGGCCTCCTCCCACCGGGCGGTCCACGGCAGCAGCCGGGCGCGCGGCCGGCCCTCCCGGGGGTCGGCGTTGCCGCAGCGCGCGGCGAGGTCGGCGAGGGCGTCGAGCGCGGCGGCGAGGAGGTCCTCGGGGCGCCAGACGCGCTCGGCGTCGTCGGGGCTCGGCACCGCGTGGGCCGCAGGCGGCATCGCCGCGGCGAGCCGGGCGAGGGTGTCGAGGGAGGCGGGGTCGCCGGCCGGGTCGGTGCGCCAGGCCGCGAGGGCGCCGCCGTCCTCGCCGATCGTCATCGACGGCACGAGACGCTGCTCGCAGACCAGGCGCCAGGCGACCCGGAAGGCCAGGGCCCACACCCGGACGCTGTCGGAGGGGCCCCCACGCCAACCGGGGTCGGCGCCGCGCGGCTCGCGCAGGTCGAGGAGGGCCGGCAACGCCCGCTCGAGCGGGACGGCAACCACGGCGACGTCGTCGCGGACCGGGCGGTGGCCGTCGGGCCGGTAGAGCGTCGTGGTGGCCGGCGCGCCCTCGAGGCCGAGGCGGCCCGCCGCCTCGACGAGCGCGGCCTGTCCGGCCGCCTCGAGGGTGTAGACCGCCATCCGGCCCCGTGCCGGCACGGCCACGTCGGGCAGGAAGGTCAGCTGTGGATCGGCGTGCATCGTCCCCTGCGGTGCCGACGGTCGGTGCGCGGACCCGACCACGCTACCCGCCGCCGCGGCGCGCTGCCGTCTGCGGCGGCAACCAGCGCGTCCTGCCGCCGCGGCGCGCCGAGGGTCAGCCGCGCTCGCCCTCGAGCTCGGCGAGGAGGTCGCGGACGGCCTGGACCGGCACGCTGTCGCCCTCGGCCTGGGCGAGGAGGTCGCGCAGCCGGGCGGCGAGGGCGGCGGACTCGGGCGCCCGGGGGGCGAGCTCGGCGACGACCTCGGCGCGGCGCCGCCTCGGTGGCGGCGGGTCCTGCTGGGGGGGCTCGTCGAAGAGCGGCGGCTGGCCGGGTCCCTCGCCGCGGCCCTCGAAGGCCGCCGGGGTCGTGCCCGCCAGGGCCGCGGCCCACCACGTCAGCCCGCGGTCCCAGGAGGCCCCCGCGGGGCGGCGCTCGGGGACGCGGCCGCCGAAGGCGACCTCGGCGATGACGCCGACGAGCACGTCGCGGGTGAACGGGTCGTCCTCGAAGCGGGCGCGGAGGTCGTCGACGAAGCCCGGGGTGGGCGGGCCGCCGGTGAGCTGCTCGGCGGCGGCGGCGAGCACCGGGCGGGAGCGCTGCAGCCACGCCCAGGCGTGGGCGGGCGGCCGCGGCACGCGGCGGCTGACGGCCTCGCTCTCGGGCATGGTGGCTCCTCTGCTTGCCGGCGCGTCGTGCGATCGGGCCCCTACCCTGCCAGGGTCGGACCCGGTGGCGGGGAAAGCAAGCATCCGCCCCGCGGGCCCGCGCGGCGCCCTCAGCTGAGCACGCGCCGCCGGAAGCCCCGCACCCCGAGCCACGTCGCCACCGCGTTGGCGGCCACGAGCGCGCCGAGGATCGCCACCGGCGGCATGTGCGGCAGGTCGGCGGTCAGCGCGTAGCGGAAGCCCTCGGAGATGTAGACGAGGGGGTTGACGAGCACCACGACCTGCAGCCACGGGATCGCCTCGAGCTCGGCCCAGGGGAAGTACGTCGCGCCGAGGAACGTCACCGGCAGGATGACGACGCTGAACATCAGCGGGACGTTGTCGGGCTCGACGGAGGTGCCGAGGACGAGCCCGAGCGCCGAGGCCAGCAGTGGGGCGAGCACGAGGACCGCGAGGAGGGCTGGCCAGGTGATGTCGAGGGCGAGGGGCTCGGCGGGCACGAGCGCGACGATCGGCACGACGATCAACGCGGCGAGCAGGCCCTGCAGCGCCCCGGAGACGATCTTCTCGACGGCGACGGCCCAGACCGGCAGCGGGGCCATGACGCGGTCCTCGATCTCGCGGGTGTAGCCGAACTCGGTGACGAGCGGCAGCGCCACCGCCTGCACGCCCTTGATGAGGATGGCGATGGCGAGCACCCCGGGCACGAGGACGTCGGTGAACGAGCCCTGCCCGGCCCCGCCACCGAGGTCCCGGCCGATCGAGGGCAGGACGTAGGTGAAGACGAAGACGAGCAGGAGCGGCTGGCTCACCGTGCGCACGAGGAAGCGCCCACGCTCCTTGGTGAGCACCCGGAGGTCGCGCAGCAGCAGCCCGCCGAAGGCGGCGAGCGGACGGGTGGCCGCCGGGCTGGCGAGGTCAGTCACGCAGCTCCCTGCCGGTCAGGGCGATGAAGACCGACTCGAGGGAGGGCTCGCTGACCGTGACGTCGCGGACCCGCGCCTCGACGGTGTCGGCGGCGGCCAGCAGCGGTGGCAGGAGCCCGTCGACCTCGGCGGCCCAGACCCGCACCCCGCCGGACCGGGCGTCGGCGTGGCGCACCCCGGCCACGCCGCGCAGCCGCCGCGCGAGCCCTTCGAGGTCGCCCTCGGCGCTGAGCTCGACGACGCGGTCGCCCTCGACCGAGGCGGTGAGGTCGGCGGGCGTGCCGAGGGCGAGCAGCCGGCCGTGGTCCATGATCGCGACGCGGTCGCAGAGGCGCTCGGCCTCCTCCATGTGGTGGGTCGTGACGAGGATCGTCTGCCCTTCGTCGTGGAGCTCGACGAGGAGGTCCCACAGCGCGATGCGGCTCTGGGGGTCGAGGCCGGTCGTCGGCTCGTCGAGGAAGAGCAGCGCGGGCCGGTGCAGCAGCGCCCGGGCGACCATGAGGCGCTGGGCCATCCCGCCCGACAGCGCCTGGGGTCGCTCGCGCGCCTTCTCGTCAAGCCGGAAGCGCTCGAGCAGCGCGTCGGCCCGCTCGCTGGCCTCACGCGCGGGCAGGCCGAAGTAGCGGCCGTGGAAGACGAGGTTCTCCCGCACGTCGAGGCTGCGGTCGAGCGTCGTGGTCTGCGGCACGACGCCGATGTGGGCCTTGACCGCGGAGGGCTCGGTGGCGACGTCGAGGCCGTGGATGGTCGCACGACCGGAGGTCGGCACGACCCGCGTCGTGAGCATGCCGATCGTCGTCGTCTTGCCCGCCCCGTTGGGCCCGAGCAGGCCGAGGATCTCGCCGCTGGCCACGGTGAGGTCGAGGCCGTCGACGGCGACGAGGCCGCTGGGGAAGGTCTTGGCCAGCGCGCTCGTGCGCACCGCCGGCGGGGCGACGGCCTCGCCCGCGGCGGGCGCCTGGGCGAGCACGTCGGTCACGAGCGCCTCCGGGTCAGGGTTGGCTGCGAATCAGCGCTAAAGGGGTACCCGGGACGCGCAGGCCCGACACCGTGCGCTCGACGTCGCCGGGGCCACGCGGACGAGGCCGTGGCCCGCGGCGCCCGGCCGCCGCCACGGCCTCGCCGCGGGACCGGCTCAGCCGGTCGGCACCGGCGTCGTCGGCATGAACGCCGGCCGCGCCGACTCGAAGGCCGCGATGTCGTCGTCGTGCTCGAGCGTGAGGCCGATCGGGTCGAGGCCGTTGACGAGCATGTGCTTGGTATGGCTGTCGATGTCGAAGCGCGCGAGCACGCGCCCGGCGACGACGAGCTGCTCGGGCAGGTCGATGCGCACCGGCGCCGCGGGGTCCTCGAGCGCCATGGCCACGAGCGTCTCGCAGGCCGAGGCCTCGAGCGGCACGGTGAGCAGGCCGATCTTCGCGCAGTTCGTCTTGAAGATGTCGGCGAAGCTCGGGGCGATGATCGCGTCGAAGCCGTGCTGCTGCAGGCCCCACGGGGCGTGCTCGCGGCTCGAGCCGCAGCCGAAGTTCGGCCCGGTCACGAGCACGTTGCCGCCGGCGTAGCGCGCGTCGTTGAGGACGAAGTCGGGGTCCTCGCGCCAGTCGTCGAAGACGTACTGCCCGAAGCCGGTGCGCTCGATGCGCTTGAGGTGCTGCTTGGGCATGATCTGGTCGGTGTCGATGTCGGCCTGCCACAGCGGCACCATCGTGCCGGTCACGACCGTGACGGGGTCCATCAGCGGTTCACCTCCGCGGCGTCGGCCATGCGGGCTTCCTGCCGGATGTCGACGAAGTGGCCGTGGATGGCCGCGGCGGCGGCCATCACCGGCGAGACGAGGTGGCTGCGTCCACCGCGGCCCTGCCGCCCCTCGAAGTTGCGGTTCGACGTCGACGCGCAGCGCTCCCCCGGCAGCAGGATGTCGGGGTTCATCCCGAGGCACATCGAGCAGCCGGCCTCGCGCCACTCGAACCCGGCGTCCTTGAAGACGACGTCGAGGCCCTCGGACTCGGCCTGGAGCTTGACCATCGTCGAGCCTGGCACGACCATCGCCCGGATGCCGTCGGCGACCTTGCGGTCGCGCACGACCGCGGCGGCGGCGCGGAGGTCCTCGATGCGGGCGTTCGTGCAGGAGCCGAGGAAGACGCGGTCGAGCGGCAGCTCGGTGATCGCCTCGCCACCGTCGAGGCCCATGTAGGACAGCGCGCGGCGTGCCTGGTCGGGGTCGGCGGTGTCCTCGGCGGCGGGCACCCGACCGGTGACCGGCACGCTCATCGCCGGCGTCGTGCCCCACGTCACCGTCGGCTCGAGCGTGGCGGCGTCGATGTGGTGGCGGCGGTCGAAGCGCGCGTCGGGGTCGCTGGGCAGCTGGCGCCACGAGTCGAGCGCGGCCTCCCAGTCCTTGCCGGCCGGGGCGTGCGGCCGGCCCTCGAGATAGGCGAAGGTCGTGTCGTCGGGGGCGATCATGCCGGCGCGGGCGCCGCCCTCGATCGACATGTTGCAGATCGTCATCCGGCCCTCCATCGACAGCGACCGGATCGTCGAGCCGCGGTACTCGTAGACCGAGCCGACCCCGCCCTCGACGCCGAGGTCGCCGATGATGCGGAGCATGACGTCCTTGGCCGTCGTGCCGAAGGGCAGGTCGCCGTCGACCTCGATGGCGTAGGTCGCCGGCTTGGCCTGCTGGAGGGTCTGGGTGGCGAGGACATGCTCGACCTCGGAGGTGCCGATGCCGAAGGCCAGCGCCCCGAACGCCCCGTGCGTCGAGGTGTGGCTGTCGCCGCAGACCACCGTCGTGCCCGGCTGGGTGACGCCGAGCTCGGGACCGATCATGTGGACGATGCCCTGGCGGTCCGAGCGCGTCGAGAACAGCCGGACGCCGAACTGCTCGCAGTTGGCCTCGAGCGTGGCGATCTGCTTGGCCGAGAGCTCGTCGTCGATCGGCAGGCTGCGGTCGGTCGTCGGCACGTTGTGGTCGACGGTGGCCAGCGTGAGGTCGGGGCGGCGCACGGAGCGGCCGGCCAGGCGCAGGCCCTCGAAGGCCTGCGGGCTCGTGACCTCGTGGATGAGGTGGAGGTCGATGTAGAGCAGGTCGGGCTCGTCGGATGGGGACCGCACGACGTGGCGGTCCCACACCTTCTCCATGAGCGTTCGGGGCGCATCGGACATCGGGGTCTCGCTCCTGACTCGCGTGGCTCGGGTCGTCGCGCGGGCGTGCGGGCTCGGGCGCGACGCTGCGCCCGTGGTGGCGAGGCGGTGCCGCCTGCCGCTGCTGCGGCGGGGCGGGGGGTCGCCCATCACCTCGGGCGACCCCCGCCGCCGCCGGTCGACCCCTAGGGGGTCTCGGTGGTGGCCCGCACCCGCTGGAGGCGCACGGACCGGTTCAGCGCCGAGAGGAACGCTCGCGCGCTGGCCTCCACCACGTCGGTCGACACGCCGCGCCCGGTGTAGCGCTGCCCGTCGACGTCGACCTGGACGGTCACGTCACCGAGGGCGTCGATGCCCTTGGTGACCGCCGCGACGTTGAAGTTCACCAACGTCGCATCGCTGCCGATCGCGCGGCGGATCGCGCCGCACGTCGCATCGACCATCCCGTTGCCGTCGCCGCTGGCCGACTCCTCGAGCACGACGTCGTCGGCGGTGCGGCGCACGCGGACCGTGGCGGTGGGTTGCCCCACGGTGCCGCCGGAGACCTCGAGCCCCTCGAGCTCGTAGGCCTCCTCGCTCGTCGCCGAGATCTCGTCGGCGACGATCGCCTCGAGGTCGGCGTCGGTGAGCTCGACCTTCTTGTCGGCAAGCCCCTTGAACCGCTCGAAGGCCCGCCGGGTCTCCTCCGGCGTCAGCTCGTAGCCCATGTCGGTGAGCTGCTGGCTGAAGGCGTGGCGCCCGGAGTGCTTGCCGAGGACGATCTGGCTGCCGACCATGCCGACGGCCTCGGCGTCCATGATCTCGTAGGTCAGGCGGTCCTGGAGCACCCCGTGCTGGTGGATGCCCGACTCGTGGGCGAAGGCGTTCTTGCCCACGACCGCCTTGTTGAACTGCACGGGGTAGCCGGTGAGGGTGCTCACCAGCCGGCTCGTGCGCCCGATCTCGCGGGTGTTGACCCGCGTGGGCCGGGCCAGGAGGTCGGCGCGGGTCGCCAGCGCCATGACGACCTCCTCCATCGCGCAGTTGCCCGCGCGCTCCCCGATGCCGTTGACCGCGACCTCGACCTGGGTCGCGCCGTTGCGCACCGCCTCGATCGAGTTGGCCACGGCGAGCCCGAGGTCGTTGTGGCAGTGCACGCTCACCGCGACCTCCGGGCCGACGCGGCGCACGACGTCGCCGATCATCGCCCCGAAGTCGTGGGGGATGGCGTAGCCGACGGTGTCGGGGATGTTGACCGTCGTCGCCCCGGCCTCGACCGCGGCGTCGACGATGCGCTTGAGGAACTCGACGTCGGTGCGGGTGGCGTCCTGCGGGCTGAACTCGACGTCGGGGGTGTACTCGAGCGCCTGCTTGATGCCCTCGACCGCCTGGGTGACGATCGCGTCCTCGCTCGCGCCGTGGTGCAGCACGTGGCGGTGGATCTCGCTCGTCGAGAGGAAGACGTGGATGCGCGAGTGCGTCGCCGGCGCGAGCGACTCCGCCGCACGGGTGATGTCGGCGGGGTGGCAGCGCGCGAGCGCGGCGATCGTCGGCGGGGTCACCGCCTCGTTCCACACCTGTGTGCCCACGGCCTCGGCGATGCCCCGCACCGCCGCGGTGTCGCCGTCGGAGGTGATGGGGAACCCGGCCTCGATGACGTCGACGCCGAGCCGGGCGAGCTGCTCGGCGATCTCGAGCTTCTCCTTGGCGTCGAGCGAGATGCCCGGCGCCTGCTCGCCGTCGCGCAACGTCGTGTCGAAGATGCGGACGGGCCGGCCGTCCGGGTCGGTGGCGGTCATGACGAGGTCCTCCTCGATGCGTGCGGGGGTCGCACCCTTGTGGCGATGTCCTCCGCGGGGGGCTCGGTGCGTCAGCGGCTGCCGCCCCGCGGCATCAAAGGTCGAGGAGGAGAAGGCCCGCGATGGGGCCGAGCAGGCGCACGTCGAGGTCCGCGGCGCGGGTCGCGCGCCGGGCGTGGTCGGAGGTCGCGTGCGGGCTCACGAGCGCAAGTTGTACGTGCCGCGGCGCGCGTCGTCAACCTCGCGGCGCGATCGGGTCCCCGCCGAGCGCGCTGGCCACGGCGTCCTCGGGGCTCGCGGCGGCCTCGACGCCGGGGGCCCGGCCCTGGGGCGGGCTCGGCTGCCAGGTCGCGAGCCCGGCAGGAGCCCGACGGTCGGCGCGCCGCCGGCCCGCGCGCCCCGGCAGGCCGCGGCCATGACGCCACCGCGGCCACCGCAGACGATCCCGTGGCCGCGCGCGGCTGCCGCACGCCCCACGGCCTCGGCGGCCTCGATCAGGGCGCCCTCGGCGTCGGCGGCGCCGATGACCGCGAGCAGCGGCCAGGGCCCGCCGGCGGAGGGGTCGCGCGGGCGAAACACCGTCGACATGCGCGCAGCGTAGGCTCGTGCGCGATGGAGATCATGCTGCGCTGCGAGCTCCCCGACGCCCCCGGCTCCCTCGCCCTGCTCGCGGGCACGATCAGCGAGGCCGGTGGGGACATCCAGGCGGTCGACGTCGTCGAGACCGCAGAAGGCCGGGTGCTCGACGACCTCCTCGTCGTCATCGACGGCGAGCGCGGCGCGACCCTGCTGCGCGCCCTCGAGGCGCTGCCCGAGGTCACCCTCGTCCACGCCGGGCCCTCGCGTGGGCACCCCGGGGATGCGGTCACCCGCCTCGCCGTCGGCCTCGAGGCGCTGCTCGACGGCCAGGCGCCCGCCGAGCGGGCACTGACGACGCTGATCGGCGGGATGCTGCGCGCCTCGGCTGCCGAGCTCGTCGCCCGCGGCGAGGCGCCGCAGCCCTCGAGCAAGGTCCTCGTCCTCGACGTCGACGCCCGCGTCCTCGTCGTGCGGCGCGACTACCGCTTCACCGACACCGAGCGGGAGCGCGCCGCGGCGCTGCTGCGCCTCGCGCTGCTCGCCGAGGGCGCCCGCGGTCACTCCGCGACGGGGTAGCTCGTCTCGTCGAGCGGCATGACGACCGCCGAGGCGATGTTGATGACGTTGGCGGCCACGCGGGAGACCTGCCGGTAGGTCAGCACCGTGGCCGCCGGCGAGGGGACGTCCTCCTCCTCGCGCAGCAGCGCGTCGATCCGCACCCGGCAGCGCTCCTTGAGCTCCTGGGCCTCGGCGAGCACCGCGTGGGCGCGATCGACGTCATCGGCGCGGAAGGCCTCGGCCACCTCGGCGATGAGCGGCGAGAGCGCGCGGGTGATCTCGGCGAGGTCCTCGCGCACCGACCCCGGGGCCACCGCCCCGACCGAGCTCGCGATGCTGAAGAGCTGCTTGGAGAGGTCGCCGATGCGCTCGGCGTCCTTGGCCACCCCCATGTAGCGCAGGCACGACGGCAGGTCGGCGGCACGGCCGTGGACGCTGGCGTGGACGAGGACGCGGCGCCGGATGTCGCGCTCGGCCTCGTCGGTGCGCTCCTCGGTGTGACGCAGGTCCTCGTCGACCATCTCCGGATCGGTGCCGCCGACGCGGGCGCCGATCGCGAGGTCGAAGACGTGACGGGCATCGTGGAGCATCGTGACGAAGCGCTCCTCGACGGCCAGCAGGCCGCTGCTGCCGTCGCCACCACGGAAGAGCTTGAGCACGGGTCCTCCTCACCTCAACAGGATGATGCCCAACAGGGGGGCAACGTAGAAGAGGATGACGACGTAGACCACGACCTGGACGCGGCGACGCACGGCGATGTCGGCGATGCGCTCGGCGAGCACCACGGGGACGCCGCGCAGCAGCGGCACGCCGTAGAGCGCGAGGATGCCGACGACGTTGAAGAGCAGGTGGACGAGGGCGATCTGCAGGCCGGCGACGAGGTCGACGGCGAGGGCGGCGAGCAGGGCGGTGATCGTCGTGCCGAGGTTCGCCCCGAGGGTGACCGGATAGGCGCTGCGCAGCGAGAGCACGCCGGCGGCGAGCATCGGGATGAGCAGCGAGGTCGTGATGCTCGAGGACTGCACCGCGACGGTGAGCAGCACCCCGGCGAGGATGCCGATGACGCCGATGCGGCCGAGGACGTCGTTGAGGACGCGCTCGGCGGGGCCGGCCATCACCGCGCGCATCGTGCGGGTGATCGCGAAGAGCGTCGCGAAGATCGCCCCGAGGCCCAGGACGATGAGCACGACGCCCGAGGCCTGGCCGTCGCCGACCACGGCCTCGACGGCCGAGACCACGGTGCCGCCGGCGGCGTCGATGACGGCCTTGACGGGGCTGCGCAGCTCGCCGGTCGTGGCGTCGGCCAGGGGCCCCGACAGCCACACCGCGATGCGGGCGAGGATCCCGGTGGCGAGTTCGATCGGCAGGAGCACCGCGACGGCGAGGAGGTTGAAGACGTCGTGCACCGTCGCGCCGGCGAAGGCCCGGCGGAACTCCTCGGGGCGGCGGATGCTGCCCAGCGAGGCGAGGGTGTTCGTGATCGTCGTGCCGACGTTGGCGCCCATGATCACCGGCACGGCGTCGGGCAGGGCGATGACCCCGGCGCCGACGAGGCCCACCACCGTCGCGGTGGTCACCGAGGAGGACTGCGCGAGGACGGTGGCGAGGATGCCCACGCACAGGCCCAGGACGGGATTGCCGAGCCCACGGAAGAGCGCGTCGGTGAAGTCCTCGCCGAGCGCGGCGATGCCGTCGCCGAGGAGGTCGACGGCGAGGAGGAACACCGACAGCAGCACGAGCAGCGCGGCGATGCGCTGCCAGCGCTGGCCGCGCGACAGGCCCTGGCCCGGTCCGCGCCCCTCGCTCTCGGCGCTCATCGCCTCCCTGCCGTCGTCGACTCGCCCCGCCGGCGCCGCGCCGGCCGAGCCAGCGCACGGGACAACGTAGGAGCACCCAGGGGCCTCGGGCAAACCGCCTCGCGCGAAGCGCGGTGTGGCCGACCCCCGCCTGTGGCAGCATGCGGGCCATGACGACCACCGCCCTGCTCATGATCGCGCACGGTACCCGCAACCCCGACGTCGTCGGGGAGGCCGACGAGCTCTCCGGCCGGCTCCGCGAGCGGCTCGGCGTGCCGGTGTCGATGGGCTGGGTCGAATGGGACCTCGTCGAGCCCGCCCCGGTCGACGCCGCGCGGGCGCTCGTCGACGAGGGCGCCGACGCGCTCGTCACGCTGCCGCTGCTCGCCTTCGCCGCCGGGCACGCCAAGACCGACGTCCCCGAGGAGCTCGAGCGCATCGGCGAGGCCCTGCCGGACCTGCCGCGCCGTCACGGCACGGTGCTCGGAGCCCATCCCGCGCTCCTGGCCCACGCCCGGCTCGGGGTGCGCGCCGCGCGGGCCGCGCAGGGCTGGCCCGAGGAGGTCGGGGCCGAGGAGGCGCTGCTCGTCACCGGTCCGGGCAGCTCCGACCCCGACGCCAACGGCGAACTCGCCAAGGCCGGGCGCTTCCTCGCCGAGACGACCGGGCACCGCTGGGCCGAGATCGCCTTCGCGGGGGTGACCTGGCCCAAGCCCGACCTCGCGCTGCGGCGCTTCGCCGCCGCCGGCGCGACCCGCGTCACGCGCTTCTCGTGGTCCCTGCTGGCCGGGGTGCTCGAGCAGCGCGTCGACGGGATCGTCGACGAGGTCCTCGCCGAGCACGACCTCACGATCGCCAACGCCGGGCGCTTCGGGCCCGTCGACGCGCTGGCCGAGGCCGTCGCCGACCGCTACGAGGAGGCGCTGCACGGCGACCCCCGGTCGAACTGCGACCTCTGCCAGTTCCGGTTGCCGCTGCCCGGCCGCGAGGGCCGCGCGGGGCTGCCGAGCGCGGGGGGCACCGGGGCGGCGGTGCGCGAGGACGCACGGGAGATCCAGGCCGCGCGCGCGGACTCCCCCGACTACACCGACTGGAAGCGCGCCTGAGCCCTCAGTAGCCGAGCTCGGGGTCGACGCGGCCGATGAGCGGCTGGCCGGCCGCGAAGCGCCGGACGTTCTCGGCGATGCGCGCCGACAGCAGCGGCTGGGCCATGTCCTCGGTGTTGGCGACATGCGGCGTGATGAGGCAGTTCGGCAGCTCCCACAGCGGATGCCCGTCGGGCAGCGGCTCGGGGTCGGTGACGTCGAGGGCGGCCCCGCCGATGACGTCGTCGCGCAGGGCGACGAGGAGGTCCTCGGTGACGATGTGCTCGCCGCGGGCGACGTTGACGAGCCAGGCGTGGGGCTCCATGACCTCGAGCTCGACGTCGGTGACGAGCCCGCGCGTCTCGGGCGTGAGCGCGAGGGCGAGGACGACGGCGTCGGCGCCCTTGAGCGACTCGAAGCGCCGGTCGAAGCTGATGACCTCGCTCGCGCCCTCCATCGGCTCGGGATGGCGCCGCACGACGGTGACCTCGCACTCCAGCGGCGCGAGCAGCCGCAGCAGCGCGCGGGTGGTCCCCCCGCCACCGAAGATCGTCACCCGACCGCGTACGAGGCTGATGCCGGCCTCTGAGCCCCACGACTCCGCGCGCGCCCAGCGCTTCATCTCGCGCAGCCCCGCGAGGGTCAGCGCCAGGGCGTGCTCGGCGACGGGCTCGGCGTAGACGCCCTTGCCGCAGGTCCACAGCCGCTCGTCGTCGAAGACCCCCGCCTCGGCGTAGGGCTCGACGCCGGCCCACGGCAGCTGGACCCAGCGGATCGCGTCGTAGCGCCCGAGGAGCTCCGAGAGGCCCTCGGGGTCGTTGACGTCGGTCCAGATGAGCGCCTCGGCCTCGGAGGGGTCGACGAGCTCGCCCCCACCCTCGCGGACGGCGTTGCGGACGTAGTCGCGGGTGCCGACGGGGCCGACCGCGATGCGGGGCGTGGGCACGCTCACTCCTCGAGGTCGATCTGGCGGGCGGCGGAGGCGCCGATCGCCTCGGCGATGTCGTCGACGACCTCGGCGGGGATCGCCGAGTCGACGCTCATCGCGATGAGGGCCTCGCCGCCGGCGGTCCGGCGGCCGACCTGCATCGTCGCGATGTTCACCTCGGCGCGGCCGAGTCGACCGCCGATCTCGCCGACGACGCCGGGCCGGTCGCTGTAGCGGAAGAACACCATGTGGTCGGTGGGCTCCATGTCGACGGCGAAGCCCCAGACCTCGACGAGGCGCGGACGGTCGCTCGCGCCGATGAGGGTGCCGGCCACCGCGACCTCGCCGGCGGCGACCCGCACGAGGGAGACGTAGTCGCGCGTCTCGCGCGAGGTCACCGTCGAGACCTCGAGACCCCGCTCGTCGGCGAGCAGGGGGGCGTTGACGAAGGTCACCGGCTCGGAGGCGATGTCGGTGAGCAGCCCGCGCAGCGCCGAGAGCGTGAGCGCGGAGGTGTCCTCGTCGGCGAGGCGCCCGCGGAACTCGAGGGTGACCCCCGAGACGCCGGTGGGCTGCAGCGCGGTGACGACCCGTCCGATCGTCTGGGTCAGGCCCATGTAGGGCTTGACCCGCTCGGGGATGCCCGCCGCGACCTGGACGTTGACCGCGCTCGGGACGTAGTCGCCGGCCAGGGCCAGGCGCACGGCCTCGGCGACCATCGTGCCGGCCTTGTCCTGCGCCTCGGTCGTCGACGCTCCGAGATGGGGGGTCACGACGACGTTGTCGAGGTCGAACAGCGGCGAGTCGGTCTTGGGCTCGGGGTCGAAGACGTCGAGCGCCGCGCCGGTGATCCAGCCCTGCGACAGCGCGGTGTGCAGGGCTGCCTCCTCGACGATGCCCCCCCGCGCGGTGTTGACGAGGAGCGCGGAGGGCTTCATCGCCCGCAGCTGCTCCTCGCCGATGATCCCGACGGTGTCGTTGTTCTTCGGCAGGTGGACGGTGACGACGTCGGCGGCGCGGCACAGCTCGGTGATGTCGTCGACGAGCTCGACGCCCATCTGCGCAGCGCGCTCACGGGAGATGAAGGGGTCGTAGGCCCGCAGCTGCATCCCGAAGGCGCTGCAGCGCTGCGCGACGAGGGCGCCGATGCGCCCGAGGCCGGCCACGCCGAGGACCTTGCCGTGCAGCTCGGTGCCCGAGAAGGCCGAGCGCTTCCACTGCCCGCCGACGAGGCTCGCGTGGGCCTGCGGCACCTGCCGTGCCAACGAGAGCAGGAGCGCCATCGCGTGCTCGGCGGCGCTGATGACGTTGGACTGCGGGGCGTTGCAGACGACGACGCCGCGGGCGGTGGCTGCGGGCACGTCGACGTTGTCGAGGCCGATGCCGGCCCGGGCGATGACCTTGAGCCGCTGCCCGGCGGCGATGACGTCGGCGTCGATGGTCGTCGCCGAGCGCACGACGACCCCGTCGTAGTCGGGGATCGCCTCGACGAGGGAGGCCTTGTCGAGCCCGGTGCGGACGTCGACGTCGAAGTGCTCGGCGAGCTCCTCGACCCCGACCTCCGAGAGCTTGTCCGCCACAAGGATGCGCATGGTCACCGAACGTTCCTCTCACGTGCCCGGGTCGTGCCCGCTCGCGGGCTGGGGCCCAGGTCGTCCCATTGGTCCTCGCAGCCGTCGACGCTGCAGGCTGCACCGTAGCGAGATCGCGCAGCGATGCACAATGCGCCGCCGAGGCCCCGGGCGCGGTCGCCCGCGGCCAGCCCGGTGGGCCCGACCCTCGAGACCGCGGCGCGGGGCTCAGCCGGCCAGGCCCGCGGCGGCGAGCCGTGCGTGCACCTCGCGCGTGGCCGTCGAACGGTTGAGCGTGTAGAAGTGGATCCCCGGCGCGCCGCCGGCCAGCAGCTCGGCGCTGAGCTCGGTGGCGACCTCGACGCCGATGGCGCGCACCGCCTCGGCGTCACCCTCGACGGCGTGGAGGCGCCGCGCCAGCGGCTCGGGGAAGGCCGCCCCCGACAGCTCGGCGAAGCGCTCGATCTGCGAGACGTTCGTCACCGGCATGACGCCCGGGATGATCGGCACGTCGACGCCGCGGGCGGCGGCGTCCTCGACGAAGCGGAAGTAGTCGGCCGCGTCGAAGAAGAACTGCGTGATGGCGAACGACGCCCCGGCGCGGACCTTCTCGGCGAAGTGGTCGAGGTCGGCCTCGCGACCCTCGGCCTCGGGATGGCCCTCGGGGAAGGCCGCGACGCCGATCGTGACGTCGCCGAGGCCGCGCAGCAGCGCGACGAGCTCGGCAGCGTGGCGCAGCCCCTCGGGATGGGGCTGCCAGTCGGTGCCCGGCCCGCCGGGCGGGTCGCCGCGCAGGGCGAGGATGTTGCGCACGCCCGCACTGACGAGGTCGGCGGCGACCTCGCGCACCTGCGCAGCGCTCGAGCCGACGCATGTGAGGTGCGCCACGACGGTGAGGTCGGTCGAGGCGACGAGGTCGCGCACGACCCGCAGCGTGCGGTCCCGCGTCGAGCCGCCCGCCCCGTAGGTGACGTCGACGAAGGTGGGCGCCAGGGGCTCGAGCTCGGTGATCGCCGCGCGCAGCCGCGCCTCCCCCTCGTCGGTCTTCGGCGGGAAGAACTCGAAGGAGAACGACGGCTCGGGCGCGGCGATGAGCTCGGCGACCGAGCGCTGGGCCCTCACGGCGACCTCGCCGCGCGCGGGGGCCGTGCCGTGGCCTGCGCCCTCACCCGTCCTGGGGTTTGGGCAGGAAGGCCATCATCGAGCGCAGGCGCTCGCCGACCTCCTCGATGGGGTGCTCGGCCTGGCGCTTGCGCATCGCGCGGAAGCTCGGCTGGCCGGCCTGGTTCTCGAGGATCCACTCGCGGGCGAAGGTCCCGTCCTGGATCTCGTCGAGGACCTTGCGCATGCGCTCCTTGACCCCGTCGTCGACGACGAACTGCCCCGAGTGGTAGTCGCCGAACTCCGCGGTGTCCGAGACCGAGTAGCGCATCCGCGCCAGTCCGCCCTCGTAGAAGAGGTCGACGATGAGCTTGAGCTCGTGGAGCACCTCGAAGTAGGCGATCTCGGGCTGGTAGCCGGCCTCGGTCAGCGTCTCGAAGCCCTTCTGCACGAGGCTCGACACCCCGCCGCAGAGCACCGACTGCTCGCCGAAGAGGTCGGTCTCGGTCTCCTCGGCGAAGGTGGTCTCGAGGACGCCGCCGCGGGTCGCGCCGATGCCCTTGGCGTAGGCCAGGGCGAGCTCCTTGGCCTGGCCGCTGGGGTCCTGCTCGACGGCGATGAGCGCGGGCACCCCGGTGCCCTCGGTGTAGGTCCGCCGCACGATGTGCCCCGGCCCCTTCGGCGCGACCATGACGACGTCGACGTCCTCGGGCGCGCGGATCTGCCCGTAGTGGACGTTGAAGCCGTGGCTGAACATCAGCGCCATGCCCGCCTCGAGGTTGGGCTCGATGTCGCTGGCGAAGACCGCCGGCTGGATCTGGTCGGGCAGGAGGACGACGACGACGTCGGCGCGGCGCACCGCCTCGGCGGTCTCGAGGACCTCGAGGCCCGCGGCCTCGGCCGCGGCCTTGCTCCTCGAGCCCTCGTAGAGCCCGACGATGACGTCGACCCCCGACTCGAGGAGGTTGCGGGCGTGGGCGTGCCCCTGCGAGCCGTAGCCCAGCACCGCCACGGTCTTGCCGGCGAGGCGGTCGAGGTCGGCGTCGTCGTCGTAGTGCATCGTGGCCATGGCGTGGGATCTCCCTGTGCGGGGTGCGGGGACCGGCGGGGGCCGGCGTCGTCGGCTCGGCCGCGCGGGCGCGCGCGGGGCGGTCCACGGCGCGGCGCGCAGCGCGGCGGAAGCCTAGCGGCTGCGCGCCCCGGCCGTGGTGGGGGCCTCAGGCGCTGCGCTCGAGGCGCAGCGAGCGGCCCTCGGTGATGCTGCGGGCCCCGCGGCCCACGGCGATGGTCCCCGAGCGCACGAGCTCGCGGATGCCGTAGGGGCCGAGCAGACGCACGAGCGCATGGAGCTTGTCGGTCGAGCCGGTCGCCTCGAGGGTGACCGCGTCGACGTCGACGTCGACGACCTTGGCGCGGAAGACCTCGGCGAGCTCGATGACCTCGCCGCGGGTGCGGCCCTCGGCGGCGACCTTGATGAACCACAGCTCGCGGGTGACGGCCTCGTCGGCGGAGAGCTCGACGATCTTGATGATGTGGACGAGCTTGTTGAGCTGCTTGGTGATCTGCTCGATCGGCTGGGTGTCGGCGTCGACGACGATCGTCATCCGGCTGATGTCGTCGACCTCGGTCGGTCCCACGGCAAGCGAGTCGATGTTGAAGCCGCGGCGGCTGAAGAGCCCGGCGACGCGGGCCAGCACGCCCGGCTTGTTCTCGACGAGCACGGACAGGGTGTGCATGGGGGTTCCTTCCCGGTGGATGCGGGGTCGCTGCGGGCGGGTCGGGCTCAGACGACGTTGCCCTCGCGCAGGTGCTCGGGCAGGGCCTGCCCGCCGGGCTCGCCGTCACCGGCGGGCGCGGCCTCCGCGCCGGAGCGGACCTGCTCGTACCAGTCCTCGGCCGACTCGATGATGTCGTCGTTCGACGCGCCGGCGGGCACCATCGGGAAGACCTTCTCGGTCTCGTCGCAGCGGAAGTCGATGATCACCGGGCCGTCGGCGACCCCGAGCGCCTTGTCGAGGGTGGCCTCGACGTCCTCGGCGGTGTCGCAGCGGTAGCCGGGCATGCTGTAGGCCTCGGCGAGCTTGACGAAGTCGGGGACGTCGAAGCCGAGGTCGATCGCGCTGTAGCGCTCGTCGTAGAAGAGCTCCTGCCACTGGCGCACCATGCCGAGGCTGCCGTTGTTGATGATGCAGAAGACGACGGGGATGTTCTCGCTGCGGGCGGTGGCCAGCTCCTGCAGCGTCATCTGGAAGCTGCCGTCGCCGTCGACGGCGACGACGGGCATGTCGGGCCGCCCGACCTTGGCGCCGATCGCCGCGGGCACGCAGAAGCCCATCGTGCCGAGCCCCCCGGAGTTGATCCAGGTGCGCGGCTGCTCGTAGCGGACGAGCTGGGAGGCCCACATCTGGTGCTGGCCGACGCCGGTGACGACGATGCCCTTGCCGTCGAGCTTCTCGGAGAGCGCGCGCAGCACGGTCTGCGGCTTGAGGACGCCGCCGGGCTCCTGGGTGTCGTGCAGGGGGTGCTCGGCCTGCCAGTCGGCCAGCGTGCGCCACCACCCCGAGAGGTCCGGGGCGCGCTGGCCGCTGGCCAGCGCGGCGTCGAGGGCCTCGCACATCTGCTCGATGACGATGCCGGCGTCACCGACGATCGGCACGTCGACGGCGCGGTTCTTGCCGATCTCGGCGGGGTCGACGTCGACGTGGATGACCCGGGCGCCGGGCGCGAAGCTGCCGAGCTTGCCGGTGACGCGGTCGTCGAAGCGGGAGCCGAGGGCGATGAGGAGGTCGGACTTCTGCATCGCGGTCACCGCGGTCCAGTGCCCGTGCATGCCCGGCATGCCGAGGTGCTGGGGGTGGCTGTCGGGCAGCGCGCCCCGGGCCATGAGCGTCGTGACGACCGGCAGGTTCGCGGTCTCGGCGAGGCGCCGCAGGCCCTCGCTGGCGTTGGCCTTGATGACCCCGCCGCCGGCGTAGATCACCGGCCGCTCCGCGGCGAGGATCTCGGCGACGGCCTGGCGCACCATCTTGCCGTGCCCGCGGGTCGTCGGCCGGTAGCCCGGCAGCGACAGACCGCCCGCGGGCTCGTACTCGAACGTCGTGTTGAGGACGTCCTTCGGCAGGTCGATGAGCACCGGACCCGGGCGGCCCGTCGAGGCGATGTGGAAGGCCTCGGCGATCGCCGGCGCGATGCGCGCGGGGTCGGTGATCATCTCGTTGTGCTTCGTGATCGGCATCGTGATGCCGGTGATGTCGGCCTCCTGGAAGGCGTCCCCGCCGACCGCGGCGGTGGGGACCTGCCCGGTGATCGCGACGATGGGCACCGAGTCCATGTAGGCGTCGGCCAGCGACGTGGTGAGGTTCGTCCCGCCCGGGCCGCTCGTCGCGATGCACACCCCGACCCGGCCGGTGGCGTGGGCGTAGCCTTCGGCCATGTGCCCCGCGCCCTGCTCGTGGCGGGCGAGGATGTGCCGGATCGACGAGTCGAGCATGGGGTCGTAGGCCGGCAGGATCGCTCCCCCGGGATGGCCGAACATGACGTCGACGCCCTGCTCTTCGAGTGCGCGGATGACGGCGGTTGCGCCGGTGATCTCCATGGGTGCTCGTGGTCCTCGTGTCGTCGCGGATCGGTCGTGGAACGAAAAAGACCTCTCACCGGAGGATCCGGTCGAGAGGTCTGCGCCTGGGCGGCGGGTGGGCGTCAGCGCACGCCAGCCAGGCGCAGCGAGGGTACGAGCACGAGGTGGCGGAGCGGAAGCCGCGGCATCGTGCACCTCCCTTGCGTCCTGACGACGGCGCCCGGCTACCCGCCGGGTCGGGTGCCAGTGTGCGGTGCCGCACGGCGGATGTCAACTCGCCCCCCACCGACCGGCGCGCGCTGCGGCCGCTGCGTGGACCGACGGACACGCCCGGCCACCCCGAGGAGGGTTGGCCGGCGCCGTCGACGGGGCATGATGGGGCCAACACCGCGACGCACCATGCCGCGGGTGGGTTCCCGCCCCCTCCCGCGGCAGACGGTGCCCCCCAACTCCCTCCCCCTCGGCTCCCCACCGGCCCCACCGCGACGCGCCCGCGCGCCGCCATGGGGTGCCAGCGCCGGGCCCGGACGCCGTCGTGGAGCGCGCGCGCGGGCCGGGCCGCCAGCGCGGGTCAGGGCGAGGCCGGGGCCCAGGCCAGGCCGGCGCCGCGCACCGCGCGCCCGCAGCCGCCGACCAGGCAGGCCACCGGTGCGGCGCGCTCGAGGGTCGCGAGCTCGGCGGGGTCGTAGACCGCGGGATCGCCGAGCGCCCAGGCGGCGGGCAGCGCGCGCCAGCGTCCCGCGGCCACGCTCGCGGTCGCGCCGTCGACGACGACGGTCCCGGCGCGCGCGATCGGGGGCAGGCCGAGCAGGCAGG
>JAWOAS010000011.1:0-66548 GCA_046498405.1 Egibacteraceae bacterium | reverse complement strand
GCCGACGCCCACGACCTCGCCACGGTGTTCCTCACCGCGCCGGTCTCCTCCGAGGAGCGCCTCGCCGCCGCCGCGCGGGCCTCGACCGGCTTCGTCTACGCGACCTCGACGATGGGGGTGACCGGGACGCGCGAGAGCCTCGCCGACAGCGCGCGGCCGCTCGTCGAGCGCCTGCGGGCGGTCAGCCAGCGACCCGTCTGCGTCGGCATCGGCGTGTCGACGCCCGCGCAGGCCGAGGAGGTCGCCGGCTTCGCCGACGGCGTGATCGTCGGCTCGGCCCTCGTGCGGGCGATCGCCGACGGGGGACCGGCCGCGGTCGCCGAGCTCGCCGCCGACCTCGCCGAGGGCTGCCGCCGCGGCTACCCCGGCTGAGCGGCGCTCACGAGCCCAGCGCGACGGCGACGAGCACGACGGTTGCCGCCGTGGCGACGACGGCGGTGAGCGCGAGCAGGACCCGCGTCAGCGGCCAGCCCGTCGGCGGCTCGCCCGGCCGTGGACCCCGGCGCGGCTCGGCCCGGTTGACCTCGGCGCGCTCCTCGCCGCTCACGCCGGCCCCGCGACGACGAGCAGGGCGAGGGCGATCGCGCCCCGAGCGGTCCACAGCACCGTCCGCAGCCAGTTCGTCGCGACGAGTCGGCGGTGGGCGGCGGGGTCGAAGCCCTCGGAGAGCACGCGGTGGCGCGGCACCTGCAGCAGGACCGTCGAGGCGAGGATCCCGGCGAGCAGGAGCGCCCCGCCCCAGGCCAGCGCGCGGGCCGCACCCGGCGGGGCGAGGGCGGCCAGGGCGAGGGTCGTCGCGGCCTCGACGCCCCAGGGCAGGGCGAGCAGCGCGGTGATCCGGCGGGTGTGCGCGGCCTCGTAGCCGGCGAACGCGCCGTCGCCGACGGCGGCGAAGAGCGGGTAGTGCAGCAGCTGGATCGTCCAGATGAGCCCGACCATCGCCCACGTCGCCGCCGCGTGGGCCAGCAGCAGGGCCGTCACGCCGCGAGGTCGGCGAGGATGGCCTCGGCGGCCCGGCGGCCCGAGCGCAGCGCGCCGTTGATCGAGGCGTTCTCGCGGTGGTCCCCGGCGACGTAGCGGCCCGCGCCGAGGCGGTGGACGCGCACCGGCTCGGCGAGGGTCGGGGGGTCCTGGCCGGGCTGGGCGTGGGCGACGTGGGTGGTCCCGAGCCGCCGCCAGGTGCGCACCCCGGGGCCGAACCAGTCACGCAGCTGCTCGCGCACGGCATCGGCGAGCGCCTCGGGGCGCAGGCCGCCGTCGTCGACGACCGAGGCCGAGACGAGCGCGGCACCGTCGGGGGCGTAGCCGGGAGCGATCTGGCTCGGCACGCAGAGGTGGTTGACCGGCCCGGAGTCATCGCCGTCGAGGACGAGCATCGGCTCGGCCACCGGCGGGCGCTCCGCGGCGAAGTAGAGCGTCGTCGTCGCCCGCGACCCGGGGTCGTCGACCTCCTCGAGGAGGGTGGACGCGCCGGGGCCGTCGGTGGCCACGAGCACGGCGTGGCGCGCGTAGAGCTCGTCGCCGTCGGCCAGCGTGGCCTCGCGCCCGTGCAGCGCCGCGACGGCGGTGCCCATCCGCAGGCGCGCGGCGGGCAGGTGGGCGGCGAGCTGGGCGGGGATCGCCTCGATGCCGCCGGCGGGCAGGACGCTGTCGCCCTCGGCGAACATCTTCATGACGAAGCGGAACATCCGGTTGGAGGTCGCCAGTGCCGGGTCGAGGAGCACCCCGCCGAGGAAGGGCCGGAAGAAGCGGTCGATGATGCGCTCGCTGAATCCGAGCGCGCGCAGGTCCTCGAGGGTCGTCTGCTCGGGCACGGCGAAGGGGTCCTCGTCGCGCACCCGGCGGCGCAGGCTCGCGACGCGGAGCTTGTCGGCGAGCGAGCCGATCGGCGCGCGCGCGGTGCCGAGGGCCCGGCTCGGCAGCCGGAACGGGTCGCTGACCGGCCGCAGCGCGCCCTCGACGCGCACGAGCGCGCCCGGCAGGAAGGCGTGGAGGTCGAGGGCGTCGTAGTCGAGGACCTCGCGCGCCTCGGGGTAGGCGGTGAGCAGGACCTGGAAGCCGCGGTCGAGGGCGAAGCCGTCGACGACGTCGGTGCGCACCCGCCCGCCCGGGGCGTCGGCGGCGTCGAGCAGGAGCCAGTCGACGTCGGCGTCCTCGAGGGCCCTCGCCGCGGCGAGCCCAGCGAGCCCGCCGCCGACGATGAGCACGTCGGTGTCCGCGGCGCTCATCGCAGCCTCCTCCTCGTCGTGGGCGCCTTTGGGCCTCGTGCGGTCATGCTACGTCGCGGGGCGACCGAGCACGTCGCGCAGGCAGCCCTCGAGCTCGGGATGGGCGAAGCGGTAGCCGGTCTCCTCGGCGACCCTCGGGACCGCGCGCAGGCTCGGGTAGAGCAGCCCGTCGACCATCTCGCCGAGCAGCAGGCGCGGCGCGAACTTCGGGATCGGCAGGACCGCGGGGCGGCGCAGGACCCGCGCGAGGGTGCGGGTGAACTCGGCGTTGGTGACGGGGTTGGGTGCGGTGGCGTTGACGGGGCCGGCGATCTCGGGGGTCGTGAGGACGTGGTGGTAGAGGCCGACGACGTCGTCGAGGGAGATCCAGGGGTCGTACTGCCGACCGTTGCCGAAGCGGCCGCCGAGGCCGAGACGGAAGATCGGCAGCTGCTTGGCGAGCGCGCCGCCGGCAGGGCTGAGCACTGCCGAGGTCCGCAGGTGCGCGACGCGCACGCCAGCCTCGCGGGCGGGGTCGGCGGCGGCCTCCCACGCGACGCAGACCCGGGCGAGGAAGTCGTCGCCGGCGGGGCTCGCCTCGGTGAGGACCTCCTGCCCCCCGTCGGCGTAGTAGTTGATCCCCGAGGCGCACACGAGCGTGCGCGGCCCCTCGTCGCCGAGTCCCGCGAGGGTCTCGGCGAGCAGGCGGGTGCTCTCGGTGCGGCTCTCGAGGATCCGGCGCTTGCGCTCAGGGGTCCAGCGGCCCGAGGCGATCGACTCACCGGCGAGGTGGACGACGGCATCGACGCCCCGCAGGGCATTGGCGTCGATGCGCCCGGCCCCGGGGTCCCAGAACACCTCGCCCTCGGCGGGGTCGCGCCGCACGACCCGCACGACGTCGTGGCCGCCGGTGGTGAGGAACGCGGTGAGGGCCTCGCCGATGAGGCCCGACGAGCCGGTGATGGCGATGCGCATCGGGGTCACTCCCTTGCGTCGGGCCGCAGCGTGCGCTGCGAGGTCGGCCACCGTGCGCCGGTGGCGGTAGGCGAACATCCGCGCGAGCTGGCGTCGGACGATCGGCCCGGCGAGGACCTCGCCGAGCGCCCCGAGGGGCAGGCGGTAGACGACGTCGTCGGTGAGGGTGCTCGTCTCCTCACCATCGGCGGTGAAGAGGTGGCGGTGGTCGAAGACCGCGAAGGGGCCCGACTCCTGGACGTCGCGGAACTCCCGTGGCGGGTCGTAGGTGATGTGGCGGGCGTGCCAGCGCGGGGCCAGCCGCGTCGGCCCCATGCGCAGGACGACCCTCGAGCCCTCGGCAAGCGAGCCGTCGCGGTGCTCGACGCGGCCGGGCAGGAAGGGCGGGGAGAGCCGCTCGAGGGCGCCCGGCCGGTCGTGCCAGGAAAAGGCCTCCTCCCGATCGACCGGCAGGCGGCTGGCGTAGGTGAAGCGCGGCATCAGCCGGTCCGCCGCGGCTGGACGCTGCCCATGCCGCCGTCGACGCCGAGGACCTGGCCGGTGACCCAGCCATTGGCGGGGTCGAGCAGCCATGCCAGTGCCGAGGCGACGTCGTCGGGCTCGCCGAGGCGCCCCAGGGGGTGCATCTGCTCGCTGACCTTGCGGGAGGTCTCGTTGCTCGTGAGCCGCTCGGTCATCGGGGTGGCGACGAGGCCGGGGGCCACGGCGTTGACGCGGATCCCGCGCGCGGCGTGGGAGGCCGCCGCGGCGACGACGAGGCCCTCGACGCCGGCCTTGGCCGCGGCGATCGCCTCGTGGTGGTTCATCCCGAAGCGGCCGGCCACCGACGAGACGAGCGCGATGGCCCCGCCGCTGCGCTGCATCGCCTTCGTCGTCGCGCGCACGAGGAAGAACGCGCTGTCGAGGTTCGTGGCGATGACCTGCCGGTACTCCTCGACGCTCGTGCGGTGGGCGGGCTTGAGCAGGAGCGACCCCACGGTGTTCGCCGCGGCGTCGAGGCGGCCGTGCGCCTCG
The DNA here is from genome assembly GCA_046498405.1 of Egibacteraceae bacterium. Classification (GTDB taxonomy): domain Bacteria; phylum Actinomycetota; class Nitriliruptoria; order Euzebyales; family Egibacteraceae; genus T1Sed10-49. Next base: position 62,352 of record JAWOAS010000011.1, on the reverse strand, counting down.
ATGACGCCCTCGACGAGGGCGTCGACGGCGTCGGGGTCGGTCGCGTCGGCGAGGCGCACCTCGACGCCGCCGCCGATCTCCGCGGCGAGGGCCTCGAGCGGCTCGCGGCGTCGTCCGGCGACGACGACATGGTGGCCGGCGCCGGCGAGGCGACGGGTGAGGGCGCTGCCGATGCCCCCACCGCCGCCGAGCACGAGCGCGACCGGTTGCTCCGTCATGGCGGGTCCCTTCCGTCGAGAGGGCTGCGCCCTCGGTGCCCCCTCCGGCCGGGGTTCATACCCACCTCGAGCGCGATGGCACGCCTGTGGTCCGCCGCGGTCGGGCCCGGCGGGGGTAGGTCAGCGCGCCGGCGGGTAGGCGAGGGCGCATGAGCCCACCGGTGACGATCGTCGCGGCGCACGGCAACGGCGGGGGAGGCCTGCGCTTCGCCCTCCTCCACGAGCACCTGCCCGCCGGGGTGCGGCTCATCGCCCCGACCCTGCCCGGCTTCCCCGACGTGCCCGCCGACCCGGCGCTGGCCGACGTCGCCGGCTACGCCGAGGCCCTCGCCGACCACGTGCTCGCCGCGCCACGTCCGCGGGTCCTGCTCGGCCACGGCATCGGTGGCGCGCTGGCCCTCGACCTCCTCCAGCGCCACGCCGGGCAGGTCGACGGCGTCATCCTCCACGCGCCGGTCGGCACCCGCCTCGACGAGCGCGCGCTGCCGCGCCTCATGCGCCTGCCCGGCGCGACGCGCCTGCTCCAGCACGCGATCGCCGCCCGACCGGCACGGCCGCTGCTGCGCCGCCTCGCGCTGTCGCCGGAGACGCCCCGCGACGTCGCCGACCGCATGCTCGCCGCCTACGGGCGCTGCGCGGCCTTCGGGACGATGTTCCGCCTCATCGACGCCGAGTGGTTCGCCTCGCTGGACCCCGTCGACGTGCCGGCGGTCCTGCTGTGGGGCGAGGAGGAGCGCGTGCTCGCCGTCGAGCAGGTCGGCGACTACCGGGCTCTGCTGCCGCGGGCCGAGATCGTTCAGGTGCCCGGGTGGGACCACTTCCCGATGCTCGACGACCCCCGCGCCTACGCGCGGCGCGTCGCCGACCTCGCCCGCGGCCTCGTCGCCGCGCCCGCCGCATGACCCCCCGCGCGCTCGTCCTCGGCGGGGCCGAGCCCGCCGGGCCGGTCGCGCCGAAGGCCGCCCGCCTCCACGACACCGCGCGGGCGGGCCTGCCGGTGCCGCGCGGCGCGATCGTGCCCGAGGAGGCCGCCGCGCGGCTGCGGCGTTGCGCCACCCGGGACCCGCGGTCGCGCCTGGCCGCTGCCGGCCTCGTCGCCAGTGGTGGCCCCGTGGCCGGTGGCCTCGTCGCGGCGCCCGCGCGCGTCGCGGTGCGCTCGGCCTTCGAGGGTGAGGACGCCGAGGGCTCAGCGCAGGCCGGTCGCTACACGAGCCTGCTCGACGTCGACGGCGCCGACCCCGCGGCGCTGCTCGCCGCGATCGAGACGGTGCGCGCCTCCGGTGGCGGGCAGGGCCGTGCGTCCGGCGGTGGGCGGGTCCGGGCCTGCGGCGGTGGCGACGCGCCGCCGCGACGCGACGTGCTGCTCCTCGCGATGGTGCCGGCACGCCACGCGGGGGTCGCGGCCACCGAGACCGACCACCTCGACGACGTCGTCGCCTGGACCGACGGCCTCGCCGACCGCCTGCTCGCCGGGCGGGTCACCGGCCGCCGGCTGCTCCTCGAGCGCCTCGAGCCCCTCGAGCGCCCGCGCGTGCCCGCGGGCGCGCCACCGTTCGCCGCGCGCCTCGCGCGGCTGCTGCGCAGGGTGCGCCTCGTCCTGGGGCGCGGCGACTGGGACGTCGAGTGGGCCGACGACGGGCAGACGTGCTGGCTCCTCCAGGTCCGGCCCCTGACCCGTGGGATCGTGCGCGACGAGGTCCTGACCGTGGCCAACCACAAGGAGATCCTGCCGGCCCTGCCCTCGGCGTTCATGACGAGCCTCATCGCCGACACCGCCCCGCGGCTCTTCGGGTACTACCGCGCCGCCGACGCGACCCTGCCGGCGGGGCGACCCTTCGTCGAGGTCGTCGCCGGGCGGCCGTTCCTCAACCGCTCGCTCCTGCGCGACCTCCTGCGCCACCTCGGCCTGCCCACGCGCCTGGTCACCGACGCGATGGGCGGCGCGGCCGGCCTCGACGAGCCCGACGTCGGCCCGCGACCGGTCCGGCTGGCCCGCAAGCTGCCCGCGCTGGCCCGCCTCGGGGTGCGCCAGCTCGGGGTGACCGGCTCGGCGCGGCGCACCGGCGCGCTCCTGCGACGCGCCGCCGCGCCGCGACCCGCGAGCTTCCGCGAGGCGGTCGCCGTGGCCGAGGCCTGCTACGCCGGCCTCGTCACCGAGATGTTCGGCCTCGCCAACGCGATGAGCCTGCCCGTGGCCGCGCTCGCCCGCGCCGGGGTGCTCGCCGAGCTCGGTCGCGAGGGTCGCAGCGCCGCGACGCGCATGGCCACCGACCTCGACGACCTGCGGGCGCTCGTCGCGACCCGCCCCGGCGCGGCCGAGGCCCTGCGCGGTGGGGCGCTGCCCGACGACCCCGAGGTGCGCGCGGGCTGGTCGCGCTACCTCGCCGCGCACGGCCACCGCGGGATCTACGAGTCCGACCTCGCCCGCCCGCGCTTCGCCGAGGACCCCGCGGCCCTGCTCGCCGTCGCCGCGACGCCGCCGCGCGAGCCCGCGTCCGCGCCGCGCCGGTCGTGGCGGGCGCGGGCGCTGGCCCCGCTCTGGCGCGCGGCGCGGGGGACGATCGCCACGCGCGAGCGGCTGCGCAGCGAGGCGATGACGGCCTTCGCCGACCTGCGCGCCGGGCTGCTCGCGCTCGCGGCCACCGCCGAGGCCGACGGCCGCCTGCCGCGCGCCGAGGACCTCTGGCTGCTCGCGGTCGACGAGGCCCGCGCCCTCGACGACGGCTGGCGGCTCGCGCCGGCCGAGGCCGCGCGCAGGCGCGAGGAGCGCGCGCGCCTGGCCGGCTACCGCTTCCCCGAGGTCTTCCGCCGCAGCGACGATCCCGAGCGCTTCCGCACTGGCGGCGTCGACCCGCGCCCGCCTCGCACGCGCCTGCGGGGCCGCAGCCTCACCCGCGGCGAGGTCGAGGGGGTGGCCTGGCGCCGCGACGAGCCCGCGACCGCCCCGCCCACGCGGGCCGACGGGTCGGCGGTCGTCCTCGTCGCGCCGAGCGTCGACGCCGGCTGGGTGCCGACGTTCGCGCACTGCGCGGCCGTCGTCGTCGAGACCGGCGGGGACCTCTCCCACGGCTCGATCGTCCTGCGCGAGCTCGGCCTGCCGGCGGTCACCGCCGTCGACGGCGCGACGTCGGCCATCGCCGACGGCGACCGGGTGCGCGTCCGCGCCGACGTCGGCGTCGTCGAGCGCCTCGGCGTGGCCTGACGGCCACCGCGACGCGCCGGTGGCTCAGCGGGCGAGCCAGGACAGCGCGAGCAGCGCGTGGGCGGCGGCCAGCGCGGGCACCCGGCCGCGAGCCAGGGGCAGCGCGGCGATCACCCCGAGGCCGCCGACGAGCCCCGTCAGCGTCGCCGCGCCGAGCGGCAGCATGAGCGTGGCGATGCCACTGAGCCCACCGACGGCCCCGCACGCGCCCAGGGCCTGGGCGGCGCGGCGGGGCCGTCGCGTTGCGAGCGTCGGCACGCCCTCGGCGACGTCGCGGTCGTGGTCGCGCAGGTGGATCGCGAGGACGAGTGCTGCGAGGCAGGCCGCCGCCGAGGCCACCGACAGCACCGGGACGTCGCCGCCGGCCAGCCACCGCAGCCCTGCCGCCGGGGCGAGGACGACGAGCGCCGGCCCGACGACCTCGGGTCCGACGACGCCGCGCGCGCCACGCGGCGCCCGCGTCCACAGCCGGGCCAGCACGAGCAGCGCGAGGGCGCCGAGCCCGATCGCGAGGTGCAGGCGCAGGGCGACGAGACTGCCGAGCACCGCGGCGATGAGCAGCGGCCCGAGTGCCACGCGGGCGAGGTCGAGGTCGACCCAGCGCGGGTCGCGCGCGAGGCTGAGCCGCGGATCGTGCCCGCGCTCGGCGTCGGCGAGGCTCGACCAGACGCCGGCGGCGAGCAGCGTCGCGCCGTGGGCGAGGGCGAGGCCGATGCGCCCGGAGGGGTCGAGCCCCGCCGTCCAGGCCAGGAGATAGGGGGTCGAGAAGGCGAGCGCGGCGACCCGCGTCGACGCCGCGAGCACGAGCGCACCACGGACGACCCGGGCGAGGTCGGCCGTGGCGTCGGTGCGCGGTGCGGTCACGGGGCTCCTCGTGGCCGGCCGTCGGGCCGGCGGCGGGGACGCGGTGCGCGCCAAGGCTACCGGCTGCGGGGAGGTGGCCGAACCTGTCACAATGCGCGCGCCGCCGGGATGCTGGAACGGGTAGACAGGCCGTGCTCAAACCACGGTGTCCTCTGGACGTGAGGGTTCGAGCCCCTCTCCCGGCACGGCCGACGCGTGCTGAGGCTCGACCGCGGGTCGCGTAGACTCCGCGGCCCGGCGCCGAGGCGCGGCTCACCGACGGCTGGGACAGCGGAGCGAGCGAGGGAGGACGCGGCATGCGCCTGGGCGGCCCGGAGCGACGCCTCCACGCGCTCCGCGACGAGGTCCGGCGCCTGCGCGAGCAGGTGCGGGTCCTCGACGAGCAGGTCGCCTACGTCGAGGGGCTCGCCGAGGAGGCCCGCACGAAGGCGCTCGTCGCCCAGACGCCGCTGGCCGAGCGCGAGCGCGCCGACGCCGAGGAGGACGCCCGCCGTGCCCGGGCGCAGCGCGACGAGGCCGCCGGTCGGGTGGCTGCGCTCCTCGCCGAGCAGGACCGCATCCTCGAGGGGATGCTCGAGCAGCGCTGAGGGACCGGGAGGGCGAGGTGGCGAGGACCGACGACGCGGGCGAGGAGGACCGGGTGGGCGAGGTCGACGAGGACGCGCGGGAGACCTCCCCGCGCGCGCCGGTCCGCGTGCTCATCGCCGAGGACGAGGCCCTCATTCGCCTCGACCTCAAGGAGATGCTCGAGGAGGAGGGCTTCGACGTCGTCGCCGAGGTCAGCGATGGCGCCACCGCGGTGCGCCTCGCGCGCGAGCTGCGGCCCGACCTCGCGATCCTCGACATCAAGATGCCGGTGATGGACGGCATCCAGGCGGCCGAGCAGATCACCTCCGAGCGCCTCTCGGCGGTGCTCATCCTCACGGCGTTCAGCCAGCGCGACCTCATCGAGCGGGCGCGGGCCGCCGGCGCGATGGCCTACCTCGTCAAGCCGTTCCAGAAGCACGACCTCCTCCCGGCGATCGAGATCGCCTCGGGTCGCTTCGAGGACCTGCGGGGGCTCGAGGACGAGGTCGGCACCCTCACCGACCGCCTCGAGGCCCGCAAGGTCGTCGAGCGGGCCAAGGGGCTGTTGCAGGAGCACGAGGGCCTGTCCGAGCCCGACGCCTTCCGCTGGCTGCAGCGCACGGCGATGCAGCGGCGCGCGACGATGCGCGACGTCGCCGAGCAGGTCGTCGAGCGCTACGTCGGCGAGACCGGGTGAGCGTGGCGCAGGTCAAGGACGGGGGAGACCGGGCAGCGAGTGGCGCACGGCGGCTGCGCTCGCGCGTGTGGCCACTACACTGCTAGCGATCGGGAGGCCATGGTCGGTGGCACCGAGGCAGTCGGGTCCTGCGCTCAGCGACGGGCGGGGACGTCACGACGGCGCGCGCTGCGCCGCTGGGACAGGGAGCGGGCGATGAGCCGTGCATGGCGCGTGGTGGTGGCGCCACTCGTGCTCGTGCTGCTCGCCCTGCCGGCGGCGCCCGCCCTCGCCCAGGACGGCGACGACGGCGAGGCGCTCCAGGGCCGGATCTCCGACGCCGAGCGGGAGCCGATCGAGGGCGTCGAGGTCCTCGTCGTCGACGAGGACGACGTCGAGGTCGGCCTCGGGGTCACCGACGACGAGGGCGAGTGGTTCGTCCCGCTGCCGGGCCCCGGCACCTACACCGCGACGCTGCTCGAGGAGAGCCTGCCGGCCGAGGTGGGGCTGCGCGACCCCGACCGCGCGAGCCTCGAGGTCGACATCCGCACCGACCAGCAGCGCTCCGTGGGCTTCGCGCTCGGCGAGGAGCGCGGCCCCGGGGCCACCGCGTTGTCGCGACTGCCGCAGAGCCTCCTCAACGGGGTGCTGTTCGGCCTGCTCATCGCGATGACGGCGATCGGCTTGTCGCTGATCTTCGGCACGACCGGCCTCATCAACTTCGCCCACGGCGAGCTCGTCACCCTCGGGGCGATCGTCGCCTACTTCCTCAACGCCACCGGCCCGGAGCTGCCGCTCATCGCCGCGCTCGCGCTCGCGACGGCCGTCGGAGGGCTCGTCGGGGCGGGCCTCGAGCGCGGGCTGTGGCGACCCCTGCGCGACCGGCGCACCGGCCTCATCCAGATGCTCGTCATCTCGATCGGCCTCACGCTCGTGCTGCGCCACGTCATGCTCATCGTCTTCGGCGGGTCGAGCCGCACGTACTCGGGCTACGCCGTGCAGGCGCCGATCGAGCTCCTCGGGTTGCGGGTGACCCCCCGTGACCTCACGGTCATGGTCTTCTCCATCGCGGTGCTGCTCGGCGTGGCCTTCCTCCTGCAGCGCACGCGCCTCGGCAAGGCGATGCGCGCCGTCGCCGACAACCGCGACCTCGCCGAGTCCTCCGGCATCGACGTCAAGCACATCATCCTCGTCGTCTGGATCCTCGGTGGGGCCCTCGCCGCGCTCGGCGGCGTGCTCCTCGGCGTCGTCGAGAACGTCAACTACATGATGGGCTTTCGGCTGCTCCTGCTGATGTTCGCCGGCGTCATCCTCGGGGGGCTCGGCACCGCCTTCGGGGCGGCGGTCGGCAGCCTCGTCGTCGGCATCGTCACCGAGGTCTCGACGATCTGGCTGACCTCCGAGCTCAAGGACGTCTGGGCGCTGCTCGTCCTCATCGTCGTCCTGCTCTTCCGGCCGCAGGGCATCCTCGGGATCAAGGAGCGGATCGGCTGATGACCCCTCGAGCAGGAGGCTGACGGTGGATCCCGCTGCGATCCTCGCCAACGCGCTGCGCGCCGCGCTCGGCCCGAGCGCCGCGGCCTACGCGCTGCTCGCGATCGGGCTCAACTTCCACTTCGGCTACACCGGGCTGCTGAACTTCGGCCAGGTCGGGTTCATGCTCCTCGGCGCCTACGGCGTCGCGGTCACCGTCACGGTGTTCGGCGGCAGCCTCTGGCTCGGGCTCGTCGTCAGCCTGCTCCTCTCGGTCGGGCTCGCGCTGCTGCTCGGCGCCCCGACCCTGCGGCTGCGCGCCGACTACCTCGCGATCACGACGATCGCCGCCGCGGAGATCCTCCGCTTCGCCTTCCGGGCGAGCCCGTCGCGCGACCTCACCGGCGGGGTCTTCGGGCTGTCGGGCTTCGCCGCGGAGTTCAACGCCCTCAACCCCTACACGGGCGGGCTCCAGATCGGGCTGCTCGCCTACAACGAGCGGCAGCTGTGGGTGCTCACCGTCGGCTGGGCGCTCGTCGCCCTCGCGGTCGGGCTCACCTACCTCCTCTCGCGCAGCCCGTGGGGTCGGGCGCTCAAGGCCATCCGCGAGGACGAGGACGCCGCGCGCAGCCTCGGCAAGAACGTCTTCGGCTACAAGATGCAGAGCCTCGTCCTCGGGGGCGTCCTCGGCGCGCTCGGCGGCGTCGTCTTCGCGCTCAACCTCCAGAGCGTCCACCCCGACACGTTCCTGCCGCTGCTGACGTTCTACTTCTACACGATCCTCATCCTCGGCGGCGCGGCGACGGTGCTCGGACCGGTGATCGGCTCGGTCATCTTCTGGTTCCTCATGGCCGGCATGGACGCGACGCTGCGCCAGGCCGGGGCCGCGGGCTACATGCCGGACTGGTTCGGCGCCGACGCCCTCGGGGCGGTGCGCTTCCTCGTCGTGGGCATCGGGCTCATGCTGCTCATGATCTACCGACCCCAAGGCATCTTCGGCGATCGACGGGAGTTGGCGCTCAATGTCCGCTGAACCCAGCGCCGCCGCGCGCTCGCTCGCCGACGTCGCTCCCGAGCCGGGCGTGAGCAAGCCCGACCCCATCCTCGTCGCGGCCGAGGTCACGAAGACCTTCGGGGGGCTGCGCGCCGTCGACGTCGACGCGCTCGAGGTGCAGCGTGGGGCGATCACCGGCCTCATCGGCCCCAACGGGGCCGGCAAGACGACCTTCTTCAACGTCCTCACCGGCTTCGACCGCCCCGACACCGGACGCTGGACCTTCGACGGCAAGCCGATGTCGGGCGTGCCGGCGCACCGCGTCGCCCGCTCGGGGATGGTGCGGACGTTCCAGCTCACCAAGGCCCTCGCGCGCATGACCGTCCTCGACAACATGAAGCTCGCCGCGGTCGGGCAGCGGGGCGAGCGCTTCGTGCCGGCGCTCGTGCCGCCGCTGTGGAAGACCCAGGAGGCCGGGATCGAGGCCCGGGCCGAGGGACTGCTCGAGTACTTCAACATGCTCCACATGCGCGACGAGTTCGCCGCGACGCTGTCGGGCGGTCAGCGCAAGCTCCTCGAGATGGCGCGCGCGCTCATGGTCGAGCCGTCGATGGTCATGCTCGACGAGCCCATGGCCGGGGTGAACCCCGCGCTGACGCAGTCGCTGCTCGGGCACGTCACCGGCCTGCGCGACGAGGGGACGACCGTGCTCTTCGTCGAGCACGACATGGACGTCGTCATGGGCATCAGCGACTGGGTGGTCTGCATGGCCCAGGGTCAGGTCATCGCCGAGGGCACGCCTGAGGCGATCGCGCGCAACCCCGAGGTCATCGACGCCTACCTCGGGCGCAGGCGCCACGGCGAGGGGGAGGAGGCGTCGTGAGCGAGACGAGCCGTTCGACCGTCGATGGCCCCGGCGCCGCCGATCCGCTGCTCATCGCCGACGACCTCATCGCCGGCTACGTGCCAGGCGTCGACATCCTCACCGGCTGCTCCCTCAGCCTCGAGGAGGGCCAGCTCGTCGGCATCATCGGCCCCAACGGCGCGGGCAAGTCGACGCTCGTCAAGGCGCTCTTCGGCCTCGTCGACATCCGCTCGGGCGTCGTGCGCCTGCGCGGCGAGGCGATCACCGACCTGCCCGCCCACGAGCTCGTGAGCCGCGGGATCGGCTACGTCCCGCAGGTCGCGAACGTCTTCCCGAGCCTGACCGTCGCGGAGAACCTCGAGATGGGGCTCTTCCTCAGGCCGAGGGAGTGGGAGCAGCGCTTCGGCTTCGTGGCCGGGCTCTTCCCGCTGCTCGCCGACCGCCGCGCCCAGCGCGCCGGCTCGCTGTCGGGCGGCGAGCGGCAGATGGTCGCGATGGGTCGCGCCCTCATGATGGAGCCGAGCGTGCTCTTCCTCGACGAGCCCTCCGCTGGACTGAGCCCCTCGAACCAGGACGAGGTCTTCGACCGCATCCGGGAGATCAACACCGAGGCCGGCATCTCGATCGTCATGGTCGAGCAGAACGCACGGCGCTGCCTCGAGATCGCCGACCGCGGCTACGTCCTCGACCAGGGCGCCAACGCCTACGAGGGCCCCGGCCACGAGCTCCTCGAGGACCCGAAGGTCATCGAGCTCTACCTCGGCACCCTCGCGCGCCACGACGGCTGAGCGGCCGAGCCCGCCTGCGACGGGCCCGCTCCGGCACGGCGGACCGCCCGGACGCGAACGGAGGGCCCGGGCGGATGCCCGAGCCCTCCGAGGGTGGTGATGGTGCGGGAGCGGCGGTCGCCTACTCGATGTTGGCCTCGACGGTGTCGACCTGGACGGGCTGACCCTCGGCGTCGAACTCGAAGATCTCGTAGGTGGCGGTGGTCACGTCGTACTGCTCGTTCCACTCGATCGGGCCGGACACGCCCTGGTAGTCGATGTCCTCCCCGTCGGCGAGCAGTCCGGCGCACTCCTCGAAGGAGCTGCACTCCGTGCCGTCCTGGGTGATGTCGCGGAGCTCTGGCTGGAAGTCGGCCGCGTCGTAGCTGTCGGCGGCCTCCGCGGCGAGCGCGAAGATCGTCACGCAGTCGTAGACCTGGCCACCGAAGATGGGGTCGTCGACGCCCTCGATCGAGGTGAGACGCTCGTTGAAGTCGATCGACGCGCCGGGGGCGGTGCCGCGCATGCCCTCGAGGACCGCAGGGTCGTCGGGGTCGACGCCCTCCCAGAGGCTGGCGCTGCGCATGCCGTCGGCGGTGTAGAGCGCGACGTCCTGCGGGCCGTAGCCCGCCTCGATGAGGTCGGAGATGACCTGGGCGCCCTCATCGAAGCCGATGATGACGATCGCCTCGGGGTCCTCGGCGATCGCGCTCTCGACATCGGGGCTGTAGGTCGAGGCCTCCGGGTCGTAGAGCACCTCCTCGAGCACGGTGCCACCCTGGTCGGTGATCGACTCGGAGAGCTGCTCGAGGAAGCCCTGGCCGTAGTCGTCGGCACGGGCCATGATCGCCACGTCGAAGAAGCCGTCGGCGATGACGACCTCCCCGAGCACCGGTGCCTGGAGCACGTCGGTCGGCGCGGTGCGGGTGTAGAAGCCGGTCTCGGCCTCGTCGATGACGGGGGCGGTGTTCGAGCCGGAGCACTGCGCCACCTCGGCGCCGGTGATCTGGCCGACGATCTGCGTGGAGATGCCCGACGCCGCCGCGCCGATGATCGCGTGGACCCCCTCGCCGAGCAGGCGCTCGGTGTCCTCCGAGGCCACGGCGGGGTCGCCGGCCTCGTCACCGCCGCTGACGGTCACGTCCTCGCCAAGCACGCCGCCGGCGTCGTTGATGTCCTCGACGGCGAGGTTGAGGGACTCGACCTGGGGCGGTCCGAGGAAGGCCAGGGGCCCGGACTCCGGCAGGACGTAGCCGAGGAGCATCCCGTCGGCCTCGGGAGCCTCGGCCTCCTCGTCGTCGTCCTCGGCCTCCTCCTCACCGTCGTCGTCCTCGTCGTCCTCGTCGGGCTCGTCCTCCTCCTCGACGGGGTCCTCTTCGGGCTCCTCCTCGGCCTCGTCGTCGTCCTCGGCGCAGGCGGCGACGACGAGGGCGAGGGCGAGGAGCAAGGCGAGCATGCGCAGAACCGTGGGTCGCAGCATCTGGTGTCTCCTGTCGTGGTCTCGTACGGCAAAGCCTCGGATGACGACCAGGGCCCCTGGGATGTGCGGCCGCAGGCTCATCGGCCTGGTCACCACGAGCGCAATCGTAGCCTACGAACCCCGTAGTTGGAAGGCTGGGCTCGCATCCGGCACGAGCCGGGCGCTGGCGCGCGCGCCTGGGGAGCGCCCGCGCCGGTGCCCCAGCCGCCGCTGTAGGCTCGTCGCCGACGACGACCGCGACGCATCGAGGCGCCGTGCCCCCCACCGACCGCCCCGTCCTCGCGCTCCTCGACGGGCACAGCCTCGCCTACCGGGCGTTCTTCGCGCTGCCCGAGGACCTGCAGACGAGCACGGGGCACCTGACCAACGCCGTCTACGGCTTCGCGACGATGCTCACCAAGCTCCTCGCCGAGCACGCCCCGGACCGCATCGCCGTGACCTTCGACCGCGGTCGCCCCGCCGAGCGCCTCGCGATCCTGCCCGACTACAAGGGGCAGCGCGAGCGCGCGCCCGACGCCTTCCGCGAGCAGCTGCCCCTCATCGACGAGCTCCTCGCGACGCTCGCGATCCCCCGGGTGGCCATCGAGGACGTCGAGGCCGACGACCTCATCGCGACGTACGCCACCGCGGCGGTCGCCGAGGGCATGGACGTGCTCATCGTCAGCGGCGACCGCGACGTCTTCCAGCTCGTCGACGACCACGTCTCCGTGCTCTACACCAAGCGCGGGATCAGCGACACCGTGCTCATGGACCCCGCCGCGGTCGAGGAGCGCTACGGCGTCGGACCCGAGCGCTACCCCGACCTCGCCGCGCTGCGGGGCGACGCGAGCGACAACATCCCCGGGGTGCCCGGTGTCGGCGACAAGACCGCCGCGAAGCTCCTCGCCGAGTTCGGCGACCTCGACGGGGTCTTCGCCCACCTCGAGGAGGTCCGTGGCAAGAAGCTGCCGGCCACGCTCGCCGAGCACGAGGAGGCGGTGCGCGACGCCCGCCGCGTCGTCGAGCTGCGCCGCGACCTCGACGTCCCGCTCGAGGTCGGTGAGCTGCGCCAGGGCCCGGTCGACGTCGAGGGCGTGCGCCGGCTCTTCGCCACCCTCGAGTTCCGCGCGCTCACCGACCGCCTCCTCGACGCGCTCGGGGTCGTGGGGGAGGAGGGGCGCGACGCCCTCGAGGTCACCCCGCTCACGCTCGGGCCGGGCGACCTCGCCGCCTGGGTCGCCGCGCTCGACGACGGCGCCCCGGTCGTCGTCCTCGCCGATGTCGAGGGCCACCCCCCGCGGGTGCGCTGGCGCGGCGTGGCCGTGGCCGCCGAGGGCCGCGATCCCGCCGCCGGCTGGCTCGACGACCTCGGCGAGGAGGACCGCGAGGCGCTCGCCGGCCTCCTCGCCGACGAGGGCCGCCCGCTGCGCACGCACGGCGCGAAGGCCCTCCTCCACGGCGCGGCCTCGCGCGGCTGGACGGTGGCCGGCCTCGCCTTCGACACCGAGCTCGCCGCCTACGTCGTCGCGCCCGGCAGCCGCGGCTACGACCTCGACGCGCTCGCCCGGCAGTACCTCGACGCCGAGCTCGCCACCGGCGGGCCCGGCGGCGCCGACGGGCAGCTCGCGATGGCCGTCGAGGACGACGGTGGTGCCCGGGCGGTGGCCGCGGCCGCCTGCCTCGCGCTCGCCGACACGCTGGCCGAGACCCTCGAGGCGCGCGAGCAGACCGCCCTCGTGCGCGACCTCGAGCTGCCGCTCGTGCCGGTCCTCGCGGGCATGGAGCGCGCGGGCATCGCCGTCGACCTCGACGTGCTCTCCGAGATCGGCGCGACCCTCGGCGGGCGCATCGAGCGCCTGCGCGAGGCGATCCACGCCCAAGCCGGCCGCGAGTTCAACCTCGACAGCCCCAAGCAGCTCCAGGAGGTGCTCTTCGAGGAGCTCGCGCTGCCGAGGACCAAGCGCATCAAGACCGGCTACTCCACCGACGCGCAGGCGCTGCGCGGTCTCGCCGCCGAGCACCCCATCGCCGAGCTCCTCCTCGAGTACCGCGAGGTCTCGAAGCTCAAGGGCACGTACGTCGACGCGCTGCCGCCGCTCGTCGCGCCCGAGACCGGGCGCATCCACCCCGAGTACCTCCAGGCCGTCGCCGTCACCGGACGCCTGTCGAGCCAGCACCCCAACATCCAGAACATCCCCATCCGCACCGAGACCGGCCGGGAGATCCGCAAGGCCTTCGTGCCCGGCGAGGGCTACGCCAGCCTCCTCGTCGCCGACTACTCCCAGATCGAGCTGCGGGTGATGGCCCACCTCTCGGGCGACGAGGGCCTGCTCGCGGCGTTCGCCTCCCACGAGGACATCCACGCCCAGACCGCGGCGATGGTCTGGGACCTCCCGGTCGACGCCGTCGACAACGCGCTGCGCAGCCGCATCAAGGGGATGACCTACGGACTGGCCTATGGCCTCTCGGCCTTCGGCCTCGCCCAGCAGCTCGGGATCGCCCCCGAGGAGGCCCGCGAGCTCATGGAGGCGTACTTCGCCCGCTTCCCCAAGGTCAAGGGCTACCTCGACGGCGTCGTCGAGCAGGCCCGCCGTGACGGCTGGACCGCGACGCTGTCGGGACGACGCCGCTACCTTCCCGACCTGCGCAGCGATCAGCGCCAGCGCCGCGAGATGGCCGAGCGGATGGCGCTCAACGCGCCGATCCAGGGCACGGCCGCCGACATCATCAAGGAGGCGATGATCGCCGTCGACGCGGCGATTGCCCGCCACGGCCTCGCCTCGCGGGTGCTCGCTCAGGTCCACGACGAGCTCATCTGCGAGGTCGTCGCGGGCGAGGAGGCGGCGCTGCGTGACCTCCTCGTCACCGAGATGGCCGGCGTCGCCGACCTCGCGGTGCCCCTCGAGGTCGACACCGCCTCGGGTGCGTCGTGGTACGACGCGGAGAAGCACTGAGCGCGACGCGACGGGCCCGGCGGCCGGCCCACGTTGACACTCCGACCGTCGTAGGGGACACTAGCGGTCCACCCCCTGCACCGTGGGGCCTTTCGGCGTGCACGACGGCCGCCGGGCACCGCTACGATGCGTGGGCCGACGCTGACCACTCCAGGAGACCGACGCACCCTATGGACCCGACCGCCGACGACAACCAGCTCACCACCGACGAGACGGGCGCCGGAACCGCGACGCTCGCCACCGCGCCACGCCTCGAGCGTGACCGCGGCGCGCAGATCGCCCTCGAGGAGTTCGGCTCCCAGGAGGAGTTCGAGCGCGCGCTCGAGGCGACGATCAAGGAGTTCGACGATGGCGACATCGTCGAGGGCGTCGTCGTCAAGGTCGATCCCGAGGAGGTCCTCCTCGACATCGGGTACAAGTCGGAGGGGGTCATCCCCTCCCGTGAGCTGTCGATCAAGCACGACGTCGACCCCAGCGAGGTCGTCGAGCTCGGTGACGTCATCGAGGCCCTCGTCCTGCAGAAGGAGGACAAGGACGGCCGCCTCGTCATGTCGAAGAAGCGCGCGCAGTACGAGCGCGCCTGGGGCAAGATCGAGGAGATCCACAAGGCTGAGTCGACGGTCACCGGCACGGTCATCGAGGTCGTCAAGGGCGGGCTCATCCTCGACATCGGGCTGCGCGGCTTCCTGCCGGCCTCGCTCGTGGAGATGCGCCGGGTGCGCGACCTCCACCCCTACGTGGGGCGTGAGCTCGAGTGCAAGGTCATCGAGCTCGACAAGAACCGCAACAACGTCGTGCTCTCCCGGCGGAAGTTCCTCGAGGAGACGCAGTCGGAGTTCCGCCGCGAGTTCCTCGAGACCCTCGAGAAGGGCGAGATCCGCAAGGGCACGGTCTCCTCGATCGTGAACTTCGGCTCCTTCGTCGACCTCGGCGGGGTCGACGGGCTCGTCCACGTCTCCGAGCTCTCCTGGAAGCACATCGACCATCCCGGCGAGGTCGTCGAGGTGGGCCAGGAGGTCGAGGTCGAGGTGCTCGACGTCGACCTCGAGCGTGAGCGCGTGAGCCTCTCG
Organism: Egibacteraceae bacterium; assembly: GCA_046498405.1. Taxonomy (GTDB): domain Bacteria; phylum Actinomycetota; class Nitriliruptoria; order Euzebyales; family Egibacteraceae; genus T1Sed10-49. Next base: position 47,243 of record JAWOAS010000011.1, on the reverse strand, counting down.
CTCAAGGCCACCCAGGAGGACCCGTGGCGCCAGTTCGCCCGCCAGCACTACGTCGGCGAGTTCATCGAGGGCACGGTCACGAAGATCGTGCCGTTCGGCGCCTTCGTGAAGGTCGAGGAGGGCATCGAGGGGCTCATCCACATCTCCGAGATCGCCGAGGCCCACGTCGAGGTCCCCGAGCAGGTGCTCAACGTCGGTGACCCGCTCACGGTGAAGATCATCGACATCGACGACGTGCGCCGCCGCATCTCGCTCTCGCTCAAGCAGGCCGTCAAGGCCGGCTACGGCGAGGAGCCCGAGATCGTCGAGGAGCCCACGCACACCGCTGCCGAGCCGGAGCCCAGCGCGGGCGCGCCTCAGGAGGCCCCCGCCTCGAGCGTCGGCGCGGCCCTCGAGGCCGCCCTGCAGCAACAGCGCGGCACCGCCGAGAGCGACGAGCGCGAGGACAGCGGGGTCTCGCTCGGCGACGTCCTCGCCGACCTCCAGCAGCAGGCGGGGCGCAGCGCCGAGGAGCCGGCGGTCGAGGAGCCTCCGGTCGAGGAGCCCGTCACCGAGGAGCCCGTCACCGAGGAGCCTGCCGTCGAGGAGCCGGCCGCCGAGGAGCCGGCCGCCGAGGAGCCGGCCGCCGAGGAGCCCGCGGCCGAGGAGCCCGCGGCCGAGGCGGAGGACACCGAGGAGGACGACGACGAGGAGCAGGCGTAGCGGCGACGAGGAGGGCGCGAGGTGTACCTCGTCGGGCTGACCGGGGGCATTGCCTCCGGCAAGTCGACGGTGGCGGAGCGCTTCACCGAGCGTGGCGCCGAGGTCATCGACGCCGACCAGATCTCGCGCGAGGTCGTCCTGCCCCAGACGCCGACGTGGCACCGCATCGTCTCGCACTTCGGCCAGGGGATCCTCGACGACGCGGGCTTCATCGACCGTGACCGCCTCGGGGCGATGGTCTTCGCCGACGCCGGCCAGCGGGCGGTGCTCAACGAGCTCACCCACCCGCCGATCCTGCGGGAGATCGCCAACCGCCTCGAGGTCATGACCCACCTCGACGGGCTCGTCGTCGTCGACGTCGCGCTGCTCGTCGAGATGGGCGCCCCGATCGAGTTCGACGCCGTCGTCGTCGTCGCCACCCACCCTGAGACCCAGGAGGACCGACTCGTCGAGGAGCGGGGCATGGACCGCGACGCGGCGCAGCAGCGCATCGGCGCCCAGGCCTCCCTCGAGGACAAGCTCGCCGTCGCCACCCACACGATCTGGAACGAGGGCGACCTCACTGCGCTCCGGGCGCGCACCGACGAGGTCATCGACGAGCTCGAGGCGGCCGCGCGCGAGCGCAGCGAGGCGCGGCGCCGGGGCTGAGCCGCGCGTGGGGTGAAGGCCCAGGCTCGCGCCCCCGGGGACCGCGCGATCGTGCGGGCCCTCTGCCGCCACTCGGCGCCGCGTGCTCTCGCGCACCGGTGTTGGCGGCGGCTCGGCGGGGCCCCTAGGCTTGCCGGCCGTGAGCACCCACGCGATCGACCAACTCGGCAGGGCCCTGACCGACCTCCGCGTGTCGGTGACCGACCGTTGCAACTTCCGCTGCACCTACTGCATGCCACGGGAGCGCTTCGGCCCCGACCACGCCTTCCTCGAGCGTGACGAGCTCCTCTCCTTCGAGGAGATCGCCACGGTGGCGCGCGTCCTCGCGGACCTCGGGCTGCGCAAGGTCCGCCTCACCGGCGGCGAGCCGCTCGTGCGGCGCGACCTGCCGCGGCTCGTGGAGCTCATCGCCCGGATCGAGGGCATCGACGATCTCGCGCTCACGACGAACGGCTCCCTGCTGCCGCGGCACGCCGGCGCCCTGGCCGAGGCCGGGCTCGACCGCGTGAGCGTGAGCCTCGACAGCCTCGACGAGCGCGTCTTCGCCGCGATGGCCGACACGAGCGTGCCCCTGCAGGCAGTCCTCGACGGCATCGACGCCGCCCTCGCGGCGGGCCTCACCCCGGTCAAGGTCAACGCCGTCGTCCGCCGGGGGGTCAACGACGAGGGGGTCGTCGACCTCGCCCGCTACGGCCGCGAGCGCGGCGTCGTCGTGCGCTTCATCGAGTTCATGGACGTCGGACGGACGAACGGCTGGCGCCTCGACGAGGTCGTGCCCGCCGAGGAGCTGCTCGCCCGCCTCGACGAGGCCTTCCCGCTCGAGCCGATCGACGGCGGCCCCGAGGGGCAGGTCGCCGAGCGCTACCGCTACCGCGACGGTGGCGGCGAGGTCGGCGTCATCACCTCGGTCTCGCAGCCCTTCTGCGGCACGTGCACCCGGGCTCGTCTCTCGGCGATCGGTGAGCTCTTCACCTGCCTCTTCGCCGTCAGCGGCACCGACCTCCGGGCGACGCTGCGCGGGGGCGGCACCGGCGACGACCTCGCGGCGACCATCGAGGAGGTCTGGCGGGCCCGCACCGACCGCTACTCCGAGCTGCGCTCGGAGGCGACCCGCGACCTGCCGCGGGTCGAGATGAGCTACATCGGCGGCTGAGGCGACGGGCGGTCGCGCCGCTGGCGGCGGGGCGCGCGGACCGTGACGGGCGCGGCGGCGTCGTGACGTGTGTCGGCCCTCGAGACGTGCGAGGATGACGAGAAACCGGTCCGTCGCCGGGTCGGCCGCCAGGGTGGCGTGCCACGCCGGAGGCCGTGCCGGTGGCGCTCGAGCCAGGAGCGAGGAACCCGGACGACGACGCATTAGCGGAGGGAGACCCCATGACGGAGCTCAAGAAGGCCGCCGACGCACCGGAGACCCGGCCGGCGTTCGCCGACCTCATCCACTTCGACGAGGAGAAGAGCGGCGCGGCGGAGACCGACGCCTCCGGCGTCGACAAGAAGACCGCGGCGGGCATCGCTGGCGCGCTCGCGGCGCTCCTCGTCGTCTTCCGCGTCTTCCGGCGCCGTCGCCGCTAGCGGTATCCCGTGACGGCGGCGGGCCCCGCCCGCCGCCTCCTCAGGGCCCTGACGCGTCGCCGCTGCCGCCCGACTCCCGGGCGGGGGCCGGCGGCGCGTCGCGCGTCCGGGCTCCGAGGGCCGTCGGTGCGAGCTCGTGGACGAGCGCGACCACCCGCGCGCGGTCGGCCCGGACCTGGGCGAGGTCGTCGCTCCGCTCGATGAGGGTGATCCACCCACGCCACGAGCGCGCGACGGCGACGACGGCCTCGAGGGCGCGCACGGCGATGAGACCGAGGACGGGGGCTGCGACGATGATCCCGAGCCGCGCCAGCCACCCCTGCCACGGCGCGAGCCAGGCGATGACGAGCCACGTCGGCGGGAAGAGCGCGACGCCGGAGAGCAGCCGCGCGGTCCCCTTGAGCAGGGGGTCGCGAATCACCCTGCCGGCCCAGTGCACGCCCCAGTACGGCACGGCGTTGACGACCGCGCCGACGAGCGCGAACGGCGCGACGAGCGCGAGCGCGAGGGCGGTGAGCAGGACGAGCCGGAAGAGCCGCCCCGCGCGGTAGCGCCCCACGAGGTAGGCGTCGCGGAGCCCGAGCAGCGAGAGGTCGAGCTCGTAGCGCGCGAGGAGATCGAGGAGCCGCTCGCGGTCCGCGCGATCGGCGTGGGCGAGCTCGCGGGCGACCCGCTCGCGATCGGCGAGCGGCACGGTGCGCGGCGGCACCCGTCCGTGGGGTCGCAGCGCGACGTCGGCGGCGCGTGCGAGGACCGCGGCCTCCCGCGTGTCGGCCGCCTCCGGGGTGACCGCGGCCATGCGCTCGGCGATCTCGGCGGTGAGACCGCGGACGGCGTCGTGGTTGTCCTCGTCGTCCGAGGCCCCCGGCTCGACGAAGCGGTCGATCTCGGCGTCGAGGTCGATCGGCTCGCCGATGTGCACGAGGGCGCGGGAGCGTAGCGCGACGCGGTCCTCGTAGGTGAGCCCGATCGGCAGGATGCGCAGCCCCCGCGCCCCCTCGCTGCGCGCGCCGAGGGCGATGCGCGCCGCACCGGTGCGCACCGGCGCGAGGGCGGGGGTGCGGCTGACCGCGCCCTCGGGGAAGAGCGCCACGGCCTTGTCGCGGACGAGGAGCTCCTGGCAGGTCGAGAACGCCGAATGGTTGGCGCTGAGGTCGTCGGTGTCCTGCCGGCGGTAGACGGGCACGAGGCCGGCCAGCCAGAGGAACGGCCGGCGCCACACGCGGTCCCACAGCGCCGCCTTCGCGACGAACCGTGGGAGGCGTCCGAGGCTGTGGACGACGAGCGCGGCGTCGACGATCGCGTTGAAGTGGTTCGCCACGACGAGCAACGGCACGTCGGCGGGGATGCGCTCGCGGCCGACGATCTCGATGTCGCGGAAGAAGCCGCGAAGGGCCAGCCCGGCGAGGGCGGCGAGCGTGCGGTCGACGAAGGCGCGCATCGCCGGGGATCCTAGGGGCGGGCGCGCCGGCGTTCAGGGAGCCACGACGCCCGAGGCGGCGGGTCGCGGTCGCGCCGGCCGGCTCGACGGCGCCACCCGCACGCGGCGGCTGGCGGCCGCGCCTACGATGAGGGGATGAGCGACCAGCGCTTCCGCGTCGTCAGCGAGTTCGAGCCCGCGGGGGACCAGCCGCGCGCGATCGAGGGGTCCGCGGAGGCCCTGCAGCGCGGCGAGTCCGACGTCGTCCTCCTCGGGGTCACCGGCTCCGGCAAGACCTACACCGCCTCGAAGATCGTCGAGCAGGTCCAGAAGCCGACGCTCGTCATGGCGCCGAACAAGACCCTCGCGGCGCAGCTGGCGAACGAGTTCCGGGAGTTCCTGCCCGACAACGCCGTCGAGTACTTCGTCAGCTACTACGACTACTACCAGCCCGAGGCCTACGTCCCGCAGACCGACACCTACATCGAGAAGGACACCGCGATCAACGAGGAGGTCGAGCGGCTGCGCCACCGCGCGACGATGGCGCTGCTGACCCGACCCGACGTCCTCATCGTCGCGAGCGTGTCCTGCATCTACGGCCTCGGCTCGCCCGACGAGTACCGCCGCCACGTCATCCGGCTCCAGGAGGGCGAGAGCCTCGACGTCGACGCGCTGCTGCGCAAGCTCGTCGACCTCCTCTACGAGCGCAACGACCTCAACCTCGTGCGCGGCAAGTTCCGCATGCGCGGCGACACCCTCGAGGTGTTCCCCGCCGACGCCGAGATCGCCTACCGCATCGAGTTCTTCGGCGACGAGGTCGAGCGCATCACCAAGCTCGACCCGCTCACCGGCGAGCTCACCGCGAAGGTCGACGAGGCGTGGATCTTCCCGAACTCGCACTACGTCGCCGGCGCCGAGCGCATGGCGCGGGCCGCGACGAGCATCGAGGACGAGCTCGCCGCTCGGCTCGCCGAGCTCGAGGGTCGCAACGAGCTCCTCGAGGCCCAGCGGCTGCGGATGCGCACGACTTACGACCTCGAGATGATCCGCGAGATCGGCTTCTGCTCGGGCATCGAGAACTACTCGCGCCACATCGACGGTCGCGGGCCGGGGGACACGCCCCACACCCTCCTCGAGTACTTCCCCGACGACTTCCTCCTCATCGTCGACGAGTCGCACGTCACGATCCCGCAGATCGGTGGGATGTACGAGGGCGACCGCTCCCGCAAGCAGACGCTCGTCGACCACGGCTTCCGCCTGCCCTCCGCCCTCGACAACCGCCCGCTGACCTTCGAGGAGTTCCGCGCGCGCACTCCGCAGACCCTCCACGTCTCGGCGACCCCCGGGCCCTTCGAGCGGCGGGTCGCCACGAGCGTCGTTGAGCAGGTCATCCGCCCCACCGGTCTCGTCGACCCGGAGGTCGTCGTGCGCCCCACGAAGGGGCAGATCGACGACCTCATCGGCGAGATCCGGGAACGCGCCGAGGCCGACGAGCGCGTCCTCGTGACGACCCTCACGAAGAAGATGTCCGAGGACCTCACCGACTACCTCCTCGAGTCCGGCCTGCGCGTGCGCTACCTCCACTCCGAGGTCGACACCGTCGAGCGCATCGCGATCCTGCGGTCGCTGCGCCTCGGCGAGTTCGACGTCCTCGTCGGGATCAACCTCCTCCGTGAGGGCCTCGACCTGCCGGAGGTCTCCCTCGTCGCGATCCTCGACGCCGACAAGGAGGGCTTCCTGCGCTCGGAGACGAGCCTCATCCAGACGATCGGCCGCGCCGCCCGCAACGTCCACGGGCAGGTGCTCTTCTACGCCGATCAGGTCACCGACTCGATGCAGCGCGCGATCGACGAGACGAACCGCCGCCGCAAGCTCCAGCTCGACTACAACACCGAGCACGGCATCGACCCGCAGACCATCCGCAAGAAGGTCGGCGACATCATCGAGCGGGCGCGCGCGGCCGAGGCCGGCATGCCCTACGAGGCGTCGACGCCGGCGCTCGGCCGGGAGCCGCGGCGGCGGCGGGCCGGCAGCGAGGACGTCGACCCCTCCGCCCTGCCGCAGGACGAGCTCAAGACGCTCATCCAGTCGCTCACCGACGAGATGACCGAGGCCTCCGCCGAGCTGCGCTTCGAGTACGCCGCCCGGCTGCGCGACGAGATCGCCGACCTCAAGCGCGAGCTGCGGGCGATGACCGAGGCGCTGGGCTGACGCCGCGGTAGCCGACGTGCCGCCCGGTCACCTCCGGTGGCGCGCCCAGCGTGCGCTCCTTCGAGCACTCTCCACAGCCTCTCGGTGGATTCCCGTCGCTGTGTCGCACCCCCATGGCATGATGCCCCTATGTCGAACACACGTTCTACTCCACGCTCCGTCCATCCCCCAGACCCCGACCGGATCGGCTCCGCGGCCGATCCCGCCGAGCCCCATGCCGGCATGATCGCCGAGCTGCTCGCGGCGGTGGCCGCAGCGAACGCCCACCTCGCCCGCGCCGTCGCCCTCGTCGCCTCCCTGGCTGGATCCGGCCTCGTCGAGCGCGAGGAGGGGTTGCCCGTCGACACGCTCCTGGCCTGCGCCGCAGGGATGACCGGCGCCGACCGGTCGATGCTCCAGACGTCGGCCGACACCCTCGCCTCGATGCCGGCCACGGCCGCCGCCTTCGCTGGCGGGCAGATCTCGTGGGGACAGGTGCGCCAGATCGTTGGTGCGACGAAGCGGCTCTCGAGGGCCCACCGCGCCGAGATCGACGACCGCATCGGCGCGTGGCTCGCCGATCCTGGCGCCAGCGACGATCCCGACCAGCTGCCCTGGGCCGTCGACGCGGCGGTCGAGCAGTTGCGTGACCAGCGCAAGCGCGAGCGCTCGAGCGAGCGGCGCCGCCAGGCGAGCTTCGTGTCGGTCCAGCCCGCCTTCGACGGGCGGGTGCGGGTCTACGGCGAGCTCGACCCGGTGCAGGCGGCCCCGTTCCTCGCCGCGCTCGACGCCGCCGCGGGGCCGCCGACCGACGACGACGGGCCCGCGGCCCCCGCGTCGGAGGGCGCGTGCGACGCCGACCCGGCTGCCGACGGGCCCGGGTCAGCGGAGGGGGCCGGGTCAGCGGAGGGGGCCGGGTCAGCGGACGAGGACGAGGGCGCCTGGTCGCCGACGGGCCGGAGTCGCAGCTACGCCGACGCCCTCGCCGAGATCGCCGGGCAGTGGCTCGCCGGCGGCCAGGGCCGCAAGCCCCGCGCGGCGATCACCTGCCACGTCGACCTCAGCGCGGCGGCTGCCCAGCCGGACGGCACGCTGGCCCTGCACCTGCGCGGAGACCTGCCGCGGATCACCGCGGCGGTCCTCGACAGCCTCGCGGCGAACCCGACGACCCTGCGGGTCGTGCTCGCCGACGGCGCTCGTCCGCTCGCGATGACGACGTCGACGACCGACGGCATCACCGCCGCGACGCGGCAGGCCGTCGCGGCGCGTGACCGGGGCTGCCGGATGCCGGGATGTGCGAGCCCTGCGGCGCACAGCGACCTCCATCACCACCGCGTCCCGGCCCACGCGGGTGGCGGGTCGGATCCCGACGAGCTCGCGACGCTCTGCCGTCGGCACCACCGCCTCGTCGAGCGCCACGGCTGGCAGCTCGTCCTCCACCCCGAGAGCGGACGGTTCACCTTCGAGCGCGAGGACCGCCGTTGGAGGACCAAGCCCAACGGCACCCCACTGCCACGGCGCCCCGCCGACGACGCCGACAGGCCCGACGCGGACATGCCCTTCTAACCGAAGGCGACGCAGGGCCCGGGGGAGGACCCCACGCGCACGGGCTCGAGGACCGGCCCGAGCGCGAGGATCCCCCGCTGGCCTCGGCGGGCGCGACCGCCCGGTCCCACACCCACGCGCGATGGACCCTCGCGCGGCGGGCGTCGACACGCGCCCAACGGTGACGCGGCCCTCGCGGCCCTACGGGCGCAGCGTGAGGTCGACCTCGACGTAGCCCTCGTCGGCGACGAAGCGGAAGCCGGCGATCCGCGGTGGGGTGATGTCGTAGTCGTCGAGCCCGACGCGGCCGCGACCGACGACGCGGGCCGACTCCGTGTCCCAGACGACCTCGACCGGGACGGCGATCGGCGCCGACCGCTCCCGCAGCTCGAGGCGGCCCTCGATGACCGTCTCAGCGACCACCCCGTCGCCCGGCTGCTCGAGGGTCACCGGGTCGGTGAGCTCGAAGCGCGCCTCCGGGTAGTCGAAGGACGCGAGGTACCGCCGCCGGATCATCTGATCACGGCGCGGCTCGGCGCTGGCGAGCTCGGTGAGATCGACGGCGACCCTCGCCTCGACGACGGCGCCGTCGTCGACGGTGACCCGGCCCTCGATCGCCCTCGTCCGACCCACGGCCTCGTTCGTCCTCGCGCCCCGCGTCGGGTCGCGCTCCTCGATGCGGTAGCCCACGAAGGACTCGTCGGCGACGACGCGCCAGGTGCCCTCCACCGGCTCGGCCGTCGGGGCGGAGGTCGCGTCGGCCTCGAGCAAGGGCGGTGGGGGCTCCTCGACGGTCCCCGGGCGCAGGAGCTGCGCGCCGGCGACGATGAGCGCGATCGGCAGGACCACCCCCGCGAGGAACCGCAGCAGCGAGCGCACCGTTCAGCGCCGCCGAGCGCGTGGGCGGGCGGGCGCCGCTGCCGGCGACGTCGCCGAGGCGAGACCGTCGCTCGCCCCCGGGGCACGGCGATCGCTTGGCACTACCAGCCTCGTGCCTCCCACGCGTCGAGGTCGGCGCGCTCGGCCCCGAGGGTGGTGTCGTCGCCGTGGCCCGGGCACACCTGCGTGTCGTCGTCGAGCGTGAAGACCCGTTGGCGCAACGTCGTCATGAGCTGCGCGAAGGCCTCCTCGTCGCCGAACGTCGCCCCCGGGCCTCCGGGGAAGAGCGTGTCGCCGGTGAAGAGCCAGCGCGCGATGCCGCCCCGCTCGGCAGGCGCCTCGAGGAGCACGCAGACGCTGCCGGGCGTGTGGCCCGGGGTGTGGAGGAGGCGCACGGCGAAGCCGCCGACGCGCAGCTCCTCGCCGTCGGCGACGTGGCGGTCGGCGCCGCGGGGCACGAGGCCGGCGTCGTCGGGATGGAGCAGGGTGGGGGCGCCCGTGGCCCCGGCGACGTCGAAGAGGGCCTGCCAGTGATCCTGATGGCCGTGGGTGGTGAGGATCCCGACGAGGTCGCGACCCTCGACCTCGCGGAGCAGTCGCTCGGCCTCGTTGGCCGCGTCGACGAGGAGGGCCTTGCCCGACGCGACGTCGGTGAGGACGTAGGCGTTGTTGTCGAGGGGGCCGACGCTGAGCTTGCGGATCTCGATCGGGCCGTCGGGTCCCTCGGCGGTGCGGACGAGCGTGGGACCACCAGGCGTGACGTGGGCGCGGTCGACGTCGTCGGCCATGGGCGACCTCCTCGGTTCTCGGCGCGGCGCCGGCGGCGCCACCACCGTCGTGGCGCCGCCATGATCACACGGGCCGCCCGGCCCGGGCACGTGCGTGCGGTGAAGGGTCGGCCACGGACGCGAGCCTTCCGGCCGCGCACGGCATGGAGTACCGTGCTGCGGGGGGACTCAGGGACCGCGTGGTCGCGTCGACCGCGTTGGCGTCGACCGCGAGGGGCGCGTCGCGACGGCAGGCGTCGCGCCGCTCGCAGCGAGGGGCAGCGTCGTGGCGCAGGGCGAGCGGCAACAGGGGAGCCGACCGCGGCGATGCCGCCGGTCGGCCGGGTGGTCGCGGCTCGGGGCCGTCGGCCCACGCCCGTCGGCGCGGGCGGCCACGGCCGTCGTCGGGCGAGGCGTCCCCGGCTCGCTGGCGAGGGTGGTCGCGGGGCTCGCGCTCGTGCTCGCCGCGCTGCTGCTGCTCGGCGATGCCGCCGCCGGCCAGGACGTCGTCGAGGAGGTGCTCGCCGAGGGCTACCTCGTGGAGCCCGGCGCCGACGACGTCGACGAGGCGGACCTGCGCTCCGCGCTCGAGGACGCCCGCGGCGACGGCGTCGACCTCGTTGTCGCCTTCCTCGCCTCCGAGGCCGCCGGTGGCGCCGAGGCCCTCGCCGACGACCTCGTCGAGGCGGGCGGCGGCGTCGCCCTCGTCGTCACCCCCGAGGAGGTCGGTGGGGCGAGCGCGCAGCACGGCGACGCCGACGTCGACGCGGCGCTCGACGCGGCGCTCGCGCGCCTCGGCCCCGACGACGACCCCGTTGAGGGTGTTCGCGCGTTCGCGGCCTCGCTCGGGCAGGGGACGGGCAGCACCGACGGCGCCGACGTCACCGACTCCCTGCCCGGTCCGCTCGGCGACGTCGGCCTCGGGACGATCGTCGTCGGCGTCGTCGTCCTCCTCGTCGTCCTGTCGCTCCTGCGGCGGGTCCTCGGGGGAGGCCGCCGCCGACGGCGCGGCTATGGAGGCTACGGGCGACGTCGCGGGGGCCTGGGCCGCGGCCTCATGGGAGGCCTGCTCGGTGGTGCGATCGGCGGGCGCATGGGCCGGCGCCGCGGCGGCTACGGCGGGGGCGCGACGACGTCGATGCCGACGCGGACCGCGGGTGGGACGAGCCGGCCTCGCTCGGGCAGTGCGGCGCGCTCCCGGCGCTCGTCGTCCCGGCGCCGTGGCTCGGGCGGCCGCTCCCGCGGCGGAGGCTCCCGACGCCGTCGCTGACCGGCGTGCCCGTGGTCGCCGCGCGGCGGACGGGGCTGGCCGGTCAGAGCGTCGCGGGGACGGCGTCGGCGGACGGGGCTCGCCGGTCAGGCCGTCGCGGGGACGGCGCCGGCGGGTGGGGCTAGACTTGCCCTTCGGCGTGCGCGGTGTCGCGGCCACCTCCTTCCCCCGGGCCGGCGCAGCGCGGCGCCGCGACGCGTCGTCGCCGCCTCGGGTGTGGCGGCGACGCGCCACGCGATGGGTCCGCCGAGCCACCCCGGAGCCGCCCTGTGACCACCCCCGATGCGGCACGCGACGTGCTCTCGATCCGTGGCGCGAAGGAGCACAACCTCGCCGACGTCCACGTCGACCTGCCACGGGACCGGCTCATCGTCTTCACCGGGCTGTCGGGCTCGGGCAAGTCGAGCCTCGCGTTCGACACGATCTACGCCGAGGGACAGCGCCGCTACGTCGAGTCGCTGTCGGCGTACGCGCGGCAGTTCCTCGGGCAGATGGACAAGCCCGACGTCGAGTCCATCGAGGGCCTGTCGCCGGCGATCTCCATCGATCAGAAGTCGACGTCGCGCAACCCGCGCTCGACGGTCGGCACGACGACGGAGATCTACGACTACCTGCGCCTGCTCTACGCGCGCATCGGCCAGCCGCACTGCCCGCGCTGCGGCGCGGAGATCGCGAAGCAGACCTCCGAGCAGATCGTCGACCAGATCGAGCGCTACCCGGAGGGCACGCGCTTCCAGGTGCTCGCGCCGGTCGTCCGCGGGCGCAAGGGCGAGTACGAGCGCCTCCTCGGCGAGCTCGCCGGGCGCGGCTTCGCGCGGGCGCGCATCACCTCGGGGACCAACCCCCCGCAGATCGTCGACCTCGCCGGCGAGCGGCCCCGCCTCGCGCGCTACGAGCAGCACACCATCGAGGTCATCGTCGACCGCCTCGTCGCCAAGGAGGGGATCCGCCGGCGCCTCGCCGACTCCATCGAGGCCGCGCTCGAGGTCGCCGATGGGATCGCCACCGTCGAGACGGTGCCGCGCGAAGGCGAGGGCGAGCCGGTCGCGACGACCTTCAGCGAGCACCTCGCCTGCCCCGTCTGCGAGCTCTCCTTCGACCAGCTCGCGCCACGGGACTTCTCGTTCAACACCCCCTACGGCGCCTGCGAGACCTGCGCGGGCCTCGGCACGCGTCTCGAGATCGACCCCGAGCTCATCGTCGGCGACCCGGGCCGCAGCCTCGACGACGGCGTCATCCTGCCGTGGGCCACGGGCAGCACCTCGACGTACTACCGCCAGCTCCTGCGCGCGCTCGCCGACCACGTCGGCTTCGACGTCACCACGCCCTGGCGCGATCTCGCGCCGGAGCATAAGCGGGCGGTGCTCTACGGCATCGCCGCCGACGAGCGCATCCAGGTCAGCTACACCAACCGCTTCGGGCGCCGACGCCAGTACCGGGCGCGCTACGAGGGCGCGGTGCACCAGCTCGTCCGTCGTCACGCCGAGAGCGACTCCGAGCACACCCGCGCCCGCCTCGAGGAGTACATGCGCGAGGTGCCGTGCTCGACCTGCCAGGGCGCGCGGCTCAAGCCCCTCGCGCTCTCGGTCACCGTCGGCGGCCGCTCGATCGCCGAGACCACCGCGCTGTCGGTGCGCGACGCCGCGTCGTTCCTCGGCTCCCTCGCGCTCTCCGAGCGCGACGAGCTCATCGCCGAGCGCGTCCTCAAGGAGATTCGCGCCCGCCTGTCGTTCCTCCTCGACGTCGGGCTCGACTACCTCACCCTCGACCGCGCCGCGGGCACCCTCGCCGGGGGCGAGGCGCAGCGCATCCGCCTCGCCACGCAGATCGGCTCCGGGCTCGTCGGGTGCCTCTATGTCCTCGACGAGCCGTCGATCGGCCTGCACCAGCGCGACAACGAGCGGCTCATCGAGACCCTGCTGCGCCTGCGCGACCTCGGCAACACCGTCCTCGTCGTCGAGCACGACCGGGCCACGATCGAGGCCGCCGACCACGTCGTCGACATCGGCCCCGGTGCCGGTGAGCACGGCGGTGAGATCGTTCACTCCGGGCCGGTGGCCGAGCTGCCCGACGCCGAGGGCTCGATCACCGGCGACTACCTCGCGGGCCGACGCGAGATCGCCGTGCCCACCGAGCGCCGCAAGCCCCAGCGGGGCAAGGCGCTGACCGTCCGCGGGGCCCGCGAGCACAACCTCGCCGGCGTCGACGTGCGCTTCCCGCTGTCGACGTTCATCACCGTGACCGGCGTCTCAGGCTCGGGCAAGTCCACCCTCGTCAACGACATCCTCCGTCGCGCGCTCGCGCGGGAGCTCAACGACGCCCGCAACGTGCCCGGGCGCCACCGGCGCATCGACGGGATCGACCTCGTCGACAAGATCGTCGGCATCGACCAGTCGCCGATCGGGCGCACCCCCCGGTCGAACCCCGCGACCTACACCGGGCTCTTCGACCACATCCGCAAGCTCTTCGCCGCCACCCAGGAGGCGAAGCTGCGCGGCTACCAGCCGGGGCGCTTCAGCTTCAACGTCAAGGGCGGCCGCTGCGAGGCCTGCTCCGGTGACGGCACGATCACCATCGACATGCAGTTCCTGCCCGACATCCACGTGCCGTGCGAGGTCTGCAAGGGCGCGCGCTACAACCGCGAGACCCTCGAGGTGCGCTACAAGGGCAAGCACATCGGCGAGGTCCTCGACACCTCCGTCGAGGAGGCCCTCGGGTTCTTCTCCTCGATCCCCGCGATCACCCGCCACCTCGAGACGCTCGTCGACGTCGGCCTCGGCTACGTCCGGCTCGGCCAGCCCGCGACGACGCTGTCGGGCGGGGAGGCCCAGCGCGTCAAGCTCGCCTCGGAGCTGCGCAAGCGCGCGACCGGCCAGACCGTCTACATCCTCGACGAGCCCACGACGGGGCTGCACTTCGAGGACGTGCGCCGGCTCCTCGACGTCCTCCACCGCCTCGTCGACAAGGGCAACACCGTCATCGTCATCGAGCACGACCTCGACGTCGTCAAGACCGCCGACTGGGTTATCGACCTCGGCCCCGAGGGCGGCTCGAGCGGGGGGCGGGTCGTGGCCACCGGCCCGCCCGAGGAGGTCGCCGAGGTGGGGGAGAGCTACACCGGCAAGTTCCTCGCCGAGCTCCTGCGCCGCTGAGCGCGGCCGCTGGGGCAGGGCCGCGCACGGCGCGGGGGCGGAGCTCCGCAGGCCGCGGGGACAGGGCCGTGCAGGGCGCCCGCGGGGCCCCCGCCGGTCAGGCCGCGGGGTCGGCGAGCGCGGCGAGGGCCGCGCGGACCTCGCTGGGGCGGGTCGCCGCGACCGCGGCGCGCGGTGCGTCCCAGTGGATGCGCCAGAGCCCCGCCGCGCCGGCGTCGAGGACGGTGAGGTCGAGGAGGGTGCCGGGGGCTGCGCCGTCGCGCTGGGCCTGCAGGCGCCAGCGCAGCGGTGCGCCGACGAGGCCGTCGCGCAGCGCCCGCGCCCACGGGTCGTCGGCCTCGCGGTCGGCGGCGGCGGCGACGTCACCGGTGTCGACGCGCTGGCCGGCGGCGAGCAGTCCCGCGAGCGCGGCGGCGTCGACGGTGACCTCGCCGGGCACCGGTGGCGGGGGCGCGGTGCCGAGGCCGACGAGCTCGCCGAGGAGGTCGACGAGCCGGTCGGGGGTGTCGGCCATGAGCTCGTAGGCGTCCTCGCCTGCCGGGGACTCGGGGACGGCGACGCCGACGACGCCGAGGGCCTCGCCGACCCACAGGCGCGCGCGGCGGGGCTGGCCGTGGTCGTCGGCCTCGAGGGTCCCCGAGACCCGGGCGGCGCCGACCGCGGCCGCGAGCGGCGCGACCGACGGCTCGACGCCGCCGGGCCCGAGCAGGCCGGTGGCCCGCAGCGTCGCGAGGTGCGGCGCCACCGCGTGGTCGTGCAGACGGGTGCTCGCCGGTTCGACGGCGAGCACCGCGAGGACCGCGAGGTCGCCGTGGCGCAGGCGCAGCACGCCGGCGTCGGGGTCGAAGTGGGTCATCGACGGCAACGCTAGCGCGCCGCCGCCCGGGGCCGCGCCGCGCTACTCGGCGGGCGGCAGCATCACCGCGGCGATGCCGTGGACGACGCCGTTGCTCGCCTCGAGGTCGGGCTCGACGATCGGCACGCCCTGGATCGTGAGGTCCCCGCCCTCGTTCTCCACGACGCGGAGCGTCTCACCGGAGACCGTCTCGAAGGTGTCGTCGGCGGTGAGGTCCTCGCTGGTGACCTCGCCCTCGACGACGTGGAAGCCGAGGACGGCGGCGAGCCGGTCGGGGTCGTCGACGATCGCCTCGAGGGTGTCCTCGGGTTGGAGCGCGAAGGCGTCGTCGGTCGGCGCGAAGACGGTGAACGGGCCCTCGCTGTCGAGCAGCTCGACGAGGTCGGCGGTCTCGACGGTCTCGAGCAGCGTCGCGTACGACGGCTCGGCGGGCTCCTCGGCGTCCTCGTCGACCTCCGGGGCCTCGGCGCGGTCGTTGAGGAGGTCGACGATCGTCTCGCCGTCGGCCGGCGTGAGGTCGGCCTCCTCCTCGTCGGCGTCCTCGGCGTCGGCGTCCTCGGCGTCGGCGTCCTCGGCGACCTCGTCCTCCGCGTCCTCGTCGGCGTCGTCGGGGTCGCCCTCGTCGGGCTCCTCGGTCGGGTCGGCCGGCTCCTCGGGCTCCTCCTCATCCGCCTCGCAGGCGGCGAGCGCGAGCACGAGCGCGGCGAAGAGGGCGACGAGCCATCGGCTCGAGAGGCGGTGCATCATGGTCCTTTCCGGCGGTGATCAAGGGGTCGCGGCCGACGGCGCGCGAGTGGCAGACGCGTCGCCCCGCGGTCGGGCCGACCCTCGACGGTACGCCCCGACCGGGTGCCGTCGCCACATCGGCGCGGCCCGCATCGGGCTGCACGACCTGAACGCCTGGACGAGGCTGCGACAATGGTGGGCCCGCCGCCGTCGACGAGCCGACACCCCATGCGCAATCCCGCCCTCGCCTTCCGCCCCGAGCACGGCAGCGTGCCCACCGAGCCGGGTTGCTACCTCTGGAAGGACCGCCACGGCCGTGTGCTCTACGTGGGCAAGGCCAAGAGCCTGCGCGCCCGCCTCGCGAGCTACTTCGGCGCCTGGTCGGGGCTCGGGCAGCGCACCCGCGCGATGCTCGAGGCCGCCGCCGACGTCGAGTGGATCGTCTGCTCGAGCGAGGTCGAGGCGCTCCACCTCGAGTACAACCTCATCAAGCGCCACCTGCCGCGCTACAACGTCCGCTACACCGACGACAAGAGCTACCCCTACCTCGCGGTCACCGTCGCCGAGGACGTGCCGCGGGCGATGGTGCGGCGCAACCCCCGGCGCGACGGCACGCGCTACTTCGGTCCCTACGCCCACGCCTACGCGATCCGCGAGACCCTCGACCTGCTCCAGCGGGTCTTCCCGGTGCGCACGTGCTCCGACAGCGTCTACGACCGCCACGAGCGGCTCGGCCGGCCCTGCCTGCTCCACCACATCGGGCGCTGCGCCGCGCCGTGCACCGGTGAGATCAGCGTCGCCGGGCACCGCGAGCTCGTCGACGACCTCGTCGGCTTCCTCGCCGGCGACACCGACGCGACGCTCGCCGAGCTCGAGGAGCGCATGCGCGAGGAGGCCGAGGCGCTGAACTTCGAGGCCGCCGCACGCCTGCGCGACCAGCTCGCCGCGGTCCGCACCGCCCTGGCCAAGCAGCAGATGGTCACCGGCCGCGAGGAGAGCTTCGACGCCGTCGGCGTGCACGAGGACCACCTCGAGGCGGCGTTCCAGGCCTTCTTCGTCCGCCGCGGCCGCGTCGTGGGACGCAAGGGCTGGACCGTCGACAAGGTCGAGGACCTCGACACGCCCGCGCTCGTCGGGCGCTTCCTCGCCGAGCTCGGCATGGAGCGCGGCGCCGACCTGCCCCGCGAGGTGCTCGTGCCGGTCCTGCCCGAGGACGCCGAGGCCGTCGAGGGCCTGCTCGCCGAGCTCCGCGGCGGGCCGGTGCACCTGCGGGTGCCCCAGCGCGGCGACAAGCGCGCCTTCCTCGACACCGTCACCGGTAACGCCCGTGAGGCCTTCGCCCAGCACAAGCTCTCCCGCGCGCGGGACTTCACCGCGCGCAGCCAGGCGCTGCACGAGCTCGGCGAGGCGCTCGGCATGGAGGAGGCCCCGCTGCGCATCGAGTGCTACGACATCTCGACGCTGCAGGGCACGAGCTCGGTCGCCTCGATGGTCGTGCTCGAGGACGGGTTGCCGCGCAAGAGCGAGTACCGCCGCTTCCGCATCAAGGGCGTCGAGGGCCAGGACGACTTCGCGATGATGCGCGAGGTCATCACCCGGCGCTTCCGCAAGCTCCTCGAGGAGGCCGACCAGCCCGCCGTCGACGACGACGGCACCCCGCGCAAGTTCGCCTACCCGCCCAACCTCGTCCTCATCGACGGCGGCAAGGGGCAGCTCGCGGCCGCCGGCGAGGCGCTGGCCGACGTCGGTGTCAGCGGCGTGGCGCTCGCCTCGCTCGCCAAGCGCCTCGAGGAGGTCTTCCTGCCCGGGCGCGACGAGCCCGTCGTCCTGCCGCGCGGCAGCGAGGCCCTCCACCTCCTCCAGCGCGTGCGCGACGAGGCCCACCGCTTCGCCGTCACCTACCACCGCACGCTGCGCGACAAGGCGATGACCGCCTCCGAGCTCGACGACGTGCCCGGCGTCGGCCCGACCCGACGTCGCGCGCTGCTCGAGCGCTTCGGGTCGCTGCGGGCGATCCGCCGCGCCGAGCCCGCCGAGCTCGCCGAGGTCGACGGGATCTCCGACGCGCTCGCCGGCAGGATCTACGATCACCTCCACCCGCAGGAGGCGGGCGGGGCGACGGCGACAGGGGACGACGTGGCATCGGCCGAGCGCGCATGACGAGGACGACCGAGGTGCCCGAGCTCGCGATCATCACCGGGATGTCGGGGGCCGGCCGCACGACCGCGGCGAAGGTCTTCGAGGACCTCGGCTACTTCGTCATCGACAACATGCCGCCGGCGCTCATGGACCGCGTCGTCGAGCTCGCGGTCGCGCGCGGCTCCGAGGTCGACCGCATCGCCCTCGTCGTCGACGTCCGCGGCTGGGAGTTCTTCGGCGACTTCCGCGAGAGCCTCGCGGGGCTGCGCGAGAAGGGCCTCGACCCGCGGATGCTCTTCCTCGAGGCCGCCGACGACGTCCTCGTGCGCCGCTACGAGGCCGAGCGCCGGGCCCACCCCATGGCCGGGCGCGACCGCGTCCTCGACGGCATCCGGCGGGAGCGCGAGCTCCTCGCCGACCTGCGCGCCGAGTCCGACGCGGTCATCGACACGAGCCGGGCGAGCGTCCACGACCTCCGCGACCGCATCCGTGAGCGCTTCGGCGAGCACGCGCCCGGCATGGCGGTCAACGTCGTGAGCTTCGGCTTCAAGCACGGGGCGCCCCACGACGCCGACATCGTCCTCGACGTGCGCTTCCTGCCCAACCCCCACTGGGTCGAGGAGCTGCGGCCCCGCACCGGGCTCGACCCCGCGGTGCGCGACTACGTCATGGGCCAGCCGGCCACCGCGGCCTACCTCGAGCAGCTCCACGGGCTCTTCGACGTCATGGTCCCGGAGTTCCAGCGGGAGGGCAAGCACTACCTCACCGTCGCGATCGGCTGCACCGGCGGTCGCCACCGCTCGGTCGTCCTCGCCGAGGAGCTCGCCCGCCACATCGCCTCCCACGGCGTCGAGGTCGGCGTCGACCACCGCGACCGCGGGGCGACGTGAGCGTCGCACCGGAGGCCCACAGCGTCGTCCGCGGTGCGCGGGGCGTCGTGGCCATCGGGGGCGGGCACGGCCTCGCCCGGGCCCTCGCCGCGCTGCGCGGGCTCGGTCTGCGGCCGACGGCGATCGTCACCGCCGCCGACGACGGCGGCTCGAGCGGGCGCCTTCGCCGCGACCTCGACATCATCGCCCCCGGCGACCTGCGCCGCGCGCTGCTCAGCCTCGCCCGCGACCGCGCGCTCGCCGAGGTCCTCGCGCACCGCTTCGACGCGGGCGAGCTCGCCGGGCACGCGCTCGGCAACCTCCTCCTCGTCGCCCTCGCCGAGCGGGAGGGCGACATCGTCTCGGCCCTCGACCGCGCCGCCGGCCTCCTCGACTGCGCCGGGCGCGTCCTGCCGTCGACGACGACGCCGGTCGACCTCGTCGCCCGCATCGACGGCGCCGAGGTCCACGGCCAACGCCGGATCACCACCGCCGGCGCCGACGTCGAGGCGCTCGCGCTCGACCCCGCCGACCCGCCCGCCTGCGCCGAGGCCGTCGCGGCGATCGACGCCGCCGAGGCGATCGTCCTCGGCCCGGGCAGCCTCCACACGAGCGTCGTGGCCAACCTCCTCGTCCCCGGCATCCGCGAGGCCGTCGGCCGCAGCCAGGCCACGCTCGTGGCCGTCGCGAACCTCCGCACCCAGGCGGGGGAGGACCCCGGGCTCGATGCCGACGGCCACCTCGCCGTCGTGCTCGACGCCCTTGCCGGGCGCCAAGTCGACCACCTCGTCGTCAACGACGGGCCGGTGCGCTGCGATGCCGGCACGCGCCCGCTGCGCGTCGACGCCGCAGCCGCCGCCGGGCCCCAGGCCGAGCAGCGCGTCGGCGCGATCGTCCGCGCCGACCTCGCCGAGCGCGACGAGCGCGGCGAGGCCGGCGCCGCGCACGACCCCGGGCGCCTCGGTGCGGTGCTCGCCGACCTGCTCGCGATCCCCCGCGGGCCGTGAGCCTCACCCGCGAGCTGCGGGAGGAGCTCGCGCGCCGGGAGCTGCCCGCTGGGCAGGTCGCGCGCGCCGAGGCCGCCGCCGCCCTGCGCTTCGGTGGCGCCTGGCTCTGGCGCGGCGGCGCCGACGCCGCTGGGTGGACCCTCGAGACGCCGGTCGCCGCGGTCGTGCGTCGCATCCGCAGCGTCCTCGCCGAGCAGCCCGGGGCGCGCACGGCCATCGAGGCCCGCCGCGCTGGCGGCCTCGCCACCGAGGCGCGCTACCGCCTGCGCGTCGAGGGTGCCGAGGCGCTCTGCGCGCTGGGGCTCACCGACGCCACCGGCGCGCCGCTCGAGGCCGCGCCGCCGGACCCGCCGGCCGACGACACGGTGCGCGAGGGGGCGCTGCGTGGGGCGCTCATGGCCGCCGGGTCCCTCGCCGGCCCCGGGCAGGAGCCCCACCTCGAAGTCCGCGCCCCGAGCGAGGCCACCGCCCGTCAGCTCGCCACCCTGCTCGGCGAGCTCGGCGTCGAGGGGGCCGGCGTCGGCGCGCACGCGCAGGGCTGGCGCGTCGTCGTGAAGTCCGGCGAGGCGATCGGCGCGGTGCTCGCGCGCAGTGGCGCCCACGCGACGTTCCTCGCCTTCGACGACGGCCGGTTGCGGCGCCAGCTCCGTGGCGAGGCCACGCGCGCGGCCAACGCCGACCGCGCGAACCTCGGCCGCAGCGTCGCGGCCGCGAGCCGGCAGATCGCGGTGATCGAGGGGCTGCTCGCCGAGGTCGGCGGCGAGGCCCTGCCCGAGGACCTGCGCGACGTCGCCCTCGCGCGCCTGGCCAACCCCGACGCGAGCCTCGGCGAGCTCGCGGGGCTGCTCGGCGCCGGCAGGGCCACGGTGCACCGGCGGCTGTCCCGTCTCGTCGCCCTCGCCGAGGACGGGGACGGGGCGGGCACCTCGACGTGAGGATGGGGCCGGGTGTCGTCGCCGCAGGGCTGTCGGTCCCACGGGAGCAAGGACCCTCCGGATGCACGTAAACGCGCAGACGTTGGGTAGGGTGAGCGACATACCAGCAATCGACTGCGGAGGAATGCGATGACAGTACGCGTCGGCATCAACGGCTTCGGGCGCATCGGCCGGATCATGTTCCGGGCCGCCAAGGCCAGCGGAGCGGACCTCGAGGTCGTGGGGGTCAACGACCTCACCGACAGCGACACGCTCGCCCACCTGCTGAAGTACGACAGCGTCAACGGACGCTACGACGGCACCGTCGAGGTCGATGGCGACGACCTCATCGTCGACGGCAAGCGCATCAAGGTCACCGCGGAGAAGGACCCCGCGAACCTGCCCTGGGGCGAGCTCGGCGCCGACATCGTCATCGAGTCGACCGGGATCTTCCGGGACAAGGAGGGCGCCGGCAAGCACCTCACCGCCGGAGCGAAGAAGGTCATCATCTCCGCCCCCGCGAAGTCCCAGGACGCGAACATCGTCATGGGCATCAACGAGGGCGACTACGACCCCGCCAAGCACGACGTCATCTCGATGGCCAGCTGCACGACCGGCTCGGTCGCCCCGATGGCCAAGGTCCTCAACGACGCCTTCGGCATCGAGTCGGGCCTCATGACCACGGTCCACGCCTACACCAACGACCAGGCGCTGCTCGACGGGCCCCACAAGGACCTGCGCCGCGCGCGCTCCGGCGCCCTGTCGATCATCCCGACGACGACCGGTGCCGCCCAGGCCGCCGCGCTCGTGCTGCCCGAGCTCGAGGGCAAGCTCAACGGCATGGCGATGCGCGTCCCGGTGCCGACCGGCTCGATCACCGACCTCACCGTCAACATCGAGCGCGACGCCACCGTCGAGGACGTCAACGCCGCGTTCAAGGCCGCCGCCGAGGGCCCGATGGCCGGCATCCTCGACTACATGGAGGACGAGATCGTCTCCGCCGACATCGTCGGCGACCCCCACAGCTGCATCTTCGACAGCCAGGCCACCCTCGTCAACGGGCGGCAGGTCAAGGTGCTCGGCTGGTACGACAACGAGTTCGGCTACTCCACGCGGCTCGCCGACCTCGCCGTCTACCTCGGGGAGCGGCTCTAGGCCATGGCACCAGTACCTGGACTCCACACGCTCGACCCGGCGGGGCGGACGGTGCTCGTCCGCTCCGACCTCAACGTCCCGCTCAAGGACGGCGAGGTCGCCGATGACCTCCGCGTCGCGGCGTCGCTGCCGACGATCCGTCGGCTCGCCGACGCTGGCGCGAAGGTCGTCGTGATGAGCCACCTCGGTCGTCCCAAGGGCGCCCCCGACGAGAAGTACCGGCTCGCCCCCGTGGCCGCCCGTCTCGGCGAGCTGCTCGGCAAGCCCGTGGCCGCCGCCTCCGACGTCGTCGGTGACGACGCCAAGGCCAAGGTCGCGGCGATGGCGCCCGGCGAGGTCGTGGTCCTCGAGAATGTGCGCTTCGAGCCGGGGGAGACGAAGAACGACCCCGACTTCGCCGACGCGCTCGCCAGCCTCGGCGACGCCTACGTCAACGACGCCTTCGGGTCGTCCCACCGGGCCCACGCCAGCGTCGTCGGCGTGCCCGAGCGCCTCAGCCCGGCGGTGGCCGGCGAGCTCCTCGAGGCCGAGGTCGCGACGCTCTCGCGCCTGCTCGAGTCGCCCGAGCGCCCGTTCGTGGCGATCCTCGGCGGCGCGAAGGTCTCCGACAAGCTCGGCGTCATCGAGAACCTCCTCGGGGTCGTCGACGCCCTGCTCATCGGCGGGGCCATGGGCTTCACCTTCCTCGCCGCCCAGGGGCACGACGTCGGCGACAGCAAGGTCGAGGAGGACCTCCTCGAGACGTGCCGCGACCTGCTCTCGCGCGCCGAGGCGGCCGGCACGACGATCCACCTGCCACGCGACGTCGTCGCCGCGGAGGCGTTCGCCGAGGACGCCGCCGCCGAGACCGTGCCGGCCGGGGCGATCCCCGCCGGCAGGATGGGCCTCGACGTGGGGCCCGACACCGTCGCGGCCTACGCGGCGGTGCTCGCCGACGCCCGCACGGTGCTGTGGAACGGCCCGATGGGCGTCTTCGAGTGGGAGGCGTTCGCGGCCGGCACCGAGGGCGTGGCCAGGGCCGTCGCCGCCTGCGACGGCTTCACCGTCATCGGCGGCGGCGACAGCGCCGCGGCGGTCCGCGGCCTCGGCCTCGCCGACGAGGTCTCCCACGTCTCCACCGGCGGTGGCGCGTCCCTCGAGTTCCTCGAGGGCGTCGACCTCCCCGGTGTCGCTGCGCTGCGGAAGGGAGCGTAAGTGGCTGACCGCACCCCGCTCATCGCGGGCAACTGGAAGATGAACAACGACCACCTCGAGGGGATCTCGCTCGTCCAGCAGATCGCCTACCGGCTCGAGCCCGAGGACTACGAGCGCTCCGAGGTCGCGGTGATCCCCCCGTTCACCGCGCTGCGCAGCATCCAGACGCTCATCGACGGCGACAAGCTGCCGATGGCCCTCGGAGCGCAGAACTGCCACTGGGAGGACGCCGGCGCGTTCACCGGAGAGGTGAGCGTCGGGATGCTCTCGAAGCTCAACGTCACCTACGTCGTCTGCGGCCACTCCGAGCGCCGGGCGCTCTTCGGCGACGACGACGCGACGGTCAACCGCAAGGTCCGCGCGGTCATCGACGGCGGGCTCGTGCCGATCCTCTGCGTCGGCGAGACCCTCGAGCAGCGTGAGGCCGGCGACGCCGAGGCCGTCGTCGACCGTCAGCTTCGCGCCGGCCTCGAGGGCGTCGACGACGCGGCCAGCGTCGTCATCGCCTACGAGCCGGTGTGGGCGATCGGCACCGGGCGCACCGCGACGAGCGAGGACGCCAACGCGATGTGCGGCTACGTCCGCGAGATCGTCACCGACCTCGCCGGCGAGGAGGCGGGCGAGACCGTCCGCATCCAGTACGGCGGCAGCGTCAAGGCCGGCAACGCCGCCGAGCTCATGGGCCAGCCCCACATCGACGGGGCCCTCGTCGGTGGGGCGAGCCTCAAGGCCGACGACTTCGCGGTGATCTGCCGGCACCACCGCGGCTAGCGCGCCGACCAACGACGGCCGCCGCCCGCGGCGCCCGGGGCAGCCCCCTGGCCCGCGGGCGGTCCCGCGTCGTACGATGCGGGTCCGAACCCTGACGACGGTGCCGCGCACCGCCAACCCCGAGCCGAGGATGCGAGGGCTGCGATGAGCCGACGACGCGAGGAGCCGGAGGGCCTGCTCGGCCCACTCGAGACCGAGGTCATGGAGACCGTGTGGGACCTCGGCGACACCACGGTGCGCGACGTCTACGAGGCGCTCGCCGACCGCCGTGACCTCGCCTACACCACGGTCATGACGACGATGGCCCGCCTGGCCTCCAAGGGCCTGCTCGAGCGCGACACGAGCGGCCTCGCCCACCGCTACCACCCGGTCATCACCCGCGAGGAGTACGCCGAGTCAACGGTGACCTCCGTCGTCGACTGGCTCGTCGAGCGCTTCCCGGAGCCGGCGATGAGCTACTTCGTGAAGGTCATGGCCGACGACGAGGAGCCCGCCGCCGATGACGGCCTGCGGGCGCGGATCGACGAGCTCCGGGAGCAGGAGGGGTAGTGATCTCGGCGGGGTCGGGAGGGCTGTTCCTCCTGCTCACCGAGTCCTACGTCGTGCGGGCGCTCCTCGGATCGCTCGCCGCCGTGGGGCTCGTGACTCTCGCCGTGCGCTCCGGTCGGGTCCACTCCGGCCGTGGGCGACGGCTCCTCGTCCTCGCCCCGATGAGCACCGCGCTCGTCGTCGCTGCGGTCAGCGTCGGCGATGCCTTCCTCCCACGGCTGTGGGTCACCTCGTCCACAGCGGCCGGTGGGCAGCTCCTCGACCTCCTCGGTGAGTCCTGGGCGCTCGTGCCGCAGGGCCGCGTCGACGTCCTGCTCCTCGCCTGGGCGACCGTCGCGGTGCTCCTGCTCGCGCGCCGCCTCGGTGGCGTCGTCGCCGTCCGGCGGCTGCTGCGCCAGGCCACCCCGCCCTTGGGCTACGGCGACCTCGTGCCCGTCGTCGAGCGGATCAACGCGCGCCTGGGGCTGCGGCGCAGCCCTGCGCTCCTCCTCCTGCCGCGCTGTCCCGGCGGGGCGTTCACCGCCCGGGTCCGCCGCCCGGTCGTCGTCGTCGACCCCGCGGTCGTCGACGAGCTCGACCAGCGCGAGCTCGAGGGGCTGCTCGCCCACGAGCTCGCGCACATCCGGCGCCGGGACAACCTCCTGGCCGGGGCGACCGGGCTCGTCCGCGACGTCCTCTTCTTCCTGCCGCCGGTGCACCTCGCGTCTCGCTGGCTGCACCGCGAGCGCGAGGAGAGCGCCGACGAGCTCGCGAGCGCGATCACCCAGCGGCCAGGCGCGCTCGCGTCGAGCATCCTCAAGGTCTGGGAGCAGAGCGTGGCGACACGCCGCCCGGTGGCCTGCGCCGCCGGTCCCACGCGCCGCGCGGTCGCCGGTGGGGGAGCGGTGGTCGGCGCCCGGGTCGAGCGGCTCCTCGCGCCGCCCGAGGGCCTCGCCCCGTGGCGCCGCCGCGCCGAGGTCGGGGTGGCCGGGGCGGTCACCGCCGCGGCGATCGGAGCCGCCCTCGGCGTGCCGACGTGGGTGGTGCAGCACTACGACGCAGCGGGGCTGGCCGTGGGCTACCTCAGTCCCGCGCCGAGCGAGGCCGAGCCCGTCGAGGCGCCGGCACTGGCGACCTTCCGCCACCTCGCCCCCTCGCCGGGCGTGCGCAGCAGCGCCGTGCCGGCGGCCCTGTCGGGGACCGTGGGGGGCACGGCCGTCGAGGGACGGGGCCCCGCGGCGGCCGACGTCGGGCGGCCGGTGATCCCCTCGCAGACCGAGCTGCGCGACCGCAGGGCGCCCGACGCCGGGGTGGGGGACCCGGGGCTGCGCTGGGAGGGCGAGGCGAGCCGCCCCTGGGAGCTGCGCAGCGTCGAGCAGGCCGGGCGCACGCGCAGCGCGCGTCCGCTGTGGACCATCGAGGACCCGGGCCAGCATGCCGGGCTCTTCCTCCTGGGCAGCGTCGCCCAGCGCTGAGCCGACCGCGCGGGCGCCCCCGACGTGCGGCGGGCTGCTAGCATCGCAGGACACCAGCGCCCGCTTGGAGGTCCCCGCGTGCTCACCGGCGTGATCATCGTCATCCACGTCCTCGTGTCCCTGCTGCTCATCATGCTCATCCTCCTGAAGTCGGGGCGTGGGGGCGGCCTGTCGGACATGTTCGGCGGGGGCTCGGGCGGCGCGAGCATCGCCGGGTCGACGCTCGTCGAGCGCAACCTCGACCGGCTCACCGTCGTCACCGGGGTGCTCTTCGCCGCGACGACGATCGTGCTCGCGCTGCGGTTGGCCTAGCGGGCGCGGACGTGCGTCGCCTCGGCGCGCTGCTCGTCCTCCTCCTCGCACTCGCCGGCTGCCAGGGCGAGGAGGAGCCCCGCGAGCCGCTGCTCGCCGAGCGCCCCGAGGCCGAGGAGCCCGCCGCCGCGGTCCTGCGCTGGGCCGTCGGCGACGTCGAGGCGATCATCCCCCCGCGCGCGACGAGCGCCGACGAGCTGCGCGTCGCCGACGCGGTCTTCGACGGGCTCACCCGCCTCGACGAGGAGCTCGTGCCGCAGCCGGCGCTCGCCGAGCGCTGGCGCCACGACGACCGCGCGACGGTGTGGACCTTCCGCCTGCGCGCCGACGCGACGTTCCACGACGGCACGCCGGTGACCGCCGCGGACGTGAAGTTCACGTGGGAGGAGGGCGTGCGCGAGGGGCGCATCGCCCCGCACCTGCGGGACGTCCGCGGGTTCGACGCCCTGGCCCGTGGCGAGGCCGACGAGCTCGACGGCGTGCTCGTCCACGGGCAGCGCACCGTGCAGGTGCTCCTCGAGCGGCCCGGAGCCGACCTGCCGGCGCGACTCGCGCATCCCTCGCTGGCCCCCGTGCCCGAGGCGGCCTATCGCGCCGACCCCGCGGCCTTCGCCGAGCAGCCGGTCGGCGCCGGCCCCTACGAGCTGCGCGAGCCCTGGTCCCCCGGGGCGTTCGCGCGCCTGCACCGCGTCGAGGGGCGGGAGGGGCCCGACGAGGTGCTCTTCCGGTTCA
This sequence comes from Egibacteraceae bacterium, assembly GCA_046498405.1. GTDB lineage: Bacteria > Actinomycetota > Nitriliruptoria > Euzebyales > Egibacteraceae > T1Sed10-49. The sequence goes on along the minus strand of JAWOAS010000011.1, from coordinate 20,420 downwards.
CCGACCCCACGGCCGGCTACATCGCCTTCCAACAGGGCCGCGTCGACGTCGCCACCGTCCCCGAGGGCGCGCTCGCCGACGCCGAGGAGCGCTACGGCCGGTCCGTCGACGGGCGCTCGGGCCCTGGCGTCCTCGGGGGCGAGGCCGCGCAGGTCTACCTCCTCGGCCTGCGCCTCGACGAGCCGCCCTTCGACGACGTCGCGGTGCGCAGGGCGCTGAGCTTCGCGATCGACCGCGACGCGCTCGTCGGCGACGTCGCCGACGAGGCCGCGGTCGTGGCGCGTGGGCTCACCCCCCGGTCGGTGCCCGGCGGCGCGGTGTCGGCGTGCAGCACGTGCCTGCACGCCCCCAACGCCGCCGAGCGGGTCTTCGGCGAGCGCGGGATCGAGGCGCTCGAGCTCTGGATCGACCGTGGCGGTGGCCACCGGCTGCTCGCCGAGCGGCTCGAGGCCGACCTCGCGGCGGTCGGCGTCGCCCTCGAGGTCCGTGAGGTCGGCACCGGCGAGCTCTACGACGCGATCGACGACGGCCGCGCGCCGCTCTACCGCTACGGCTGGGCGCTCGAGCACCCCACGCCCGAGGACGTCGTCGTGCCGCTGCTGCACTCCACCTCCGCGGGTGCGGCCGGAGGCAACCCGGGCGGGTTCGCGAGCGAGGAGGTCGACGGCCTCATCGACGAGGCGCTCGCGACCACCGACCGCGAGGAGCGGCTCGCGCTGCTGCGCTCGGCGGAGACCCTCGGGCTCGGCCGCGAGCAGGCCGTGATCCCGCTGCTGTTCCCCACCCACCGCCTCGTCGTGGCCGAGCGCGTCGAGGGCCTCGTCGTCGATCCCACCGGCCGCAGCGACCTCGAGCGGGTCGACCTCGTCGAGGGCTAGCGACCGCCGTCGCGGGCCTCGGCGAAGTGACAGGCGCTGGGGTGGCCGTGGCCGAAGCGGTCGACGAGCGCGGGCTCGTCGGTGGCGCAGACCTCCTCGGCCTTCCAGCAGCGCGTGCGGAAGCGGCAGCCCGACGGCGGGTTCGACGGGCTCGGCACGTCGCCCTCGAGGACGATGCGGTCGCGCCTGCCGCGCTGGGAGGGGTCGGTGATCGGCACGGCGGAGAGCAGCGCCTGGGTGTAGGGGTGCGTGGGCTCGTCGAAGATCTGCTGCTTCGTGCCGAACTCGACGATCTTGCCGAGGTACATCACCGCGACGCGGTCGGAGATGTGCCGGACGACCGAGAGGTCGTGGGCGATGAAGAGGTAGGCGAGACCGAGCTCGTCCTGGAGCTCCTCGAGGAGGTTGATGACCTGCGCCTGGATGGAGACGTCGAGGGCGCTGACCGGCTCGTCGAGGACGAGGAGCTGGGGGTCGAGGGCCAGGGCGCGGGCGATGCCGATGCGCTGGCGCTGCCCTCCGCTGAACTCGTGCGGGAAGCGGTTGCGGTGCTCGGGGTTGAGCCCGACCGTGGCGAGGAGCTCCTTGACGCGGTTGACGCCCCGTCCCCCGCGGTAGCGGCCGTAGATCCGCAGGGGCTCGCCGATGATCTCGTTGACGGTCATCCGCGGGTTGAGGCTCGCGTAGGGGTCCTGGAAGACCATCTGGATCTCGCGGCGCATCTGGCGCATGCGCTTGCTCGAGAGGCCCGCGAGGTCGTGGCCCTTGAAGAGGATGCGCCCGTCGGTGGGGTCGAGGAGCCGGACGATGCAGCGTCCGGTCGTCGACTTGCCGCAGCCGGACTCCCCGACGAGGCCGACGGTCTCCCCGGCCTTGACGTCGAAGCTCACGCCGTCGACGGCTTGGACGGTGCCCACCTGACGGCTGAGCAGCCCTCCCCGGATGGGGAAGTGCTTCGTGAGCGCCTCCACCCGGAGGATCTCGTCGCCGAGCGGGGCGCGCTCGTGGAGCTCCTCGGCGGGGACCGGGGCGCTGGCGGCGGTACCGGTGACGGGCTCGGCGCTCATGCGGCACCACCTCCCGCGCCGAAGGTCGCGCCGGTCTCGCGCTCGACGCGGCGGATCTCCTCGGCCATCTCCTCGGTGTAGTGGCAGGCCGCGATGTGCCCGTCGCCGACGCCGACGAGCTCGGGCACCTCGCGGCGGCAGCGCTCGCGGCCCCGCCCCAGCGAGCAGCGGGGGTGGAAGGCGCAGCCGGGTGGCAGGTTGATGAGGCTCGGCGGCGAGCCGACGATCGGCTCGAGCCGCTCGAGGTCGACGTCGAGGCGCGGCAGGCTCGAGAGCAGCCCGAGGGTGTAGGGATGGCGCGGGGCGTGGAAGATCTCGTCGACGGTGCCCATCTCGACGACCTTGCCGCCGTACATCACGACGACGCGGTCGGCCATCTCGGCGATGAGCCCGAGGTCGTGGGTGATGAGGATCGTCCCGGCGTTCGTCTCGCGCTTCGCGCTCTCGAGGACCTCGAGGACCTGGGCCTGGATCGTGACGTCGAGGGCGGTCGTGGGCTCGTCGGCGATGAGGACCTTCGGCTGGTTGGCGATCGCCATCGCGATCATCGCGCGCTGGCGCATCCCGCCGGAGTACTCGTGCGGGTACTGGTCGTAGCGCTGCTCGGCGTTGGGCACGCCGACGAGCTCGAGGAGCTCGATGCCCCGCTGGCGGGCCGCGTCCTCGCTCATGTCGCGGTGGACGAGCAGCGCCTCGCTGATCTGGGCCCCGATCGTGAGCACCGGGTTGAGCGAGGTCATGGGGTCCTGGAAGATCATCGCGATCTCGTCGCCCCGCACCTTGCGCATCGCCTTGGCGCTCAAGGTGAGGAGGTCGCGTCCCTCGAGGAGGATCTCGCCCCCGGCGATGCGGCCGGGAGGCTGGCCGATGAGGCCGAGCACGGTCATGACCGTCACCGACTTGCCGGAGCCGGACTCCCCGACGACGCCGACGGTCTCGCCGGGGAAGACGTCGTAGGAGACGCCGTTGACCGCGGAGACGACGCCGTCGGGGGTGTCGAACTCCGTCACGAGGTCGCGGATGGACAGCAGCGGCTCGGTCACGGGCGGACCTCTGCGGTCGAGGGGCGGGGCAGGGACATCGCCGTCAGCTCTCGCGCTGGGTCGGGTCGAGGGCGTCGCGCAGGCCGTCGCCGACGAAGTTGATCGCCAGCGCGATCGCCACGAGCGTGAGCCCGGGCATGAGGATGAGCCACCACTGCGTCTGCATCGCGCTGCGGCCCTCCTCGATGAGCAGGCCGAGGGCGGGCTCGGGTGGGTTCACGCCGAGGCCGAGGAAGGCCAGCGTGGCCTCGAGGATGATGACCGCGGCGAGCGTGAGCGTGAGGTTGACGACGATCGGCCCGACGGTGTTCGGCAGCATGTGACGGAAGATGATCCGCAGGTCGGTCGCGCCCGAGGCCCGGGCGGCCTGGACGAACTCCTTCTCGCGCAGCGACAGGAAGACCCCGCGCACGATGCGCGCGAGCGAGACCCACACGAGCAGGCCGATGATCACCGCGACGCGGAACGGTTGGCCCCGCCCGAAGAACGTCGCCGCGACGAGGAGGATCGCGAGCAGCGGGATGATGAGGACGAGGTCGGTCAGGCGCATGAGCAGCGAGTCGATCCAGCCACGGTAGAAGCCCGCGACCGCCCCGATCGTCGTGCCGACGATGACGGCGATGATCCCCGCGACGCCGGCGGCGATGAGCGAGGTCCTCGTGCCGTAGAGCACGCGGCTGAAGTAGTCGCGGCCGAGCTGGTCGGTGCCGAAGAAGTGGTTCTGCTCGAGGGTCGGGGCGCTCGAGCGCATGACGACGTTGATCTCGTCGTACTCGTAGGGCGCGACCCACTCGGCGTTGAAGGCGGCGAAGGTGACGACGAGGAGGAAGAGCAGGCTGCCCATCGCGAGCTTGTGGCGCACGAACTTGCGCCGGAAGAGCTGCCACTGGCTGCGCGACTCGACGGTGATGCCCTCGGTGGCGTCGAAGCCGTCGGCCGTCGGCTGCTCGACGTTCTCCCCGGCCGGAGGCACGTCCTGGCCGGCGGCCGCCCGGGGCTCCTCCCGTTGGCGCACGTCGTCAGTCATACCGGATCCTTGGGTCGAGGTAGCCGTAGACGAGGTCGGCGATGAGGTTGAAGATCACGATGATCGTCGCGACGACGGTGAGCCACGCCATGATCGGATAGGGGTCGCGTCGTCCGAGCTGGAGGATGAAGTAGCGCCCCATCCCGTCGAGGCCGAAGACCGTCTCGATGACGATCGCGCCGGACATCAGCGTGCCGAAGGACAGCGCGGCGACGGTGATCGTCGGGATGAGCGCGTTGCGCATCGCGTGGCGCGTCGTGATCTTGGCCTCGCGCAGGCCCTTCGCCCGGGCGGTGCGCACGTAGTCGGAGTTGATGACCTCGAGCATCGAGGCGCGCATGTAGCGGCTGTAGCTCGCGATGGAGAAGATCGCGAGCGAGATGACCGGCAGGACGAGGTGGTGCATCCGGTCGAGCGCGAACGCGAGCCCCGTGCCGGGGTCGGCCGAGGAGAGGTTCGCGATCGGGAAGATCCGCACGCCCGTGGCGAAGAAGATCTGCACGACGATGAGCTGGAGGATGAGGGCGAACCAGAACGACGGCATCGAGTAGCCGAAGAAGCTGATCGTCGTCGTGGCGTAGTCGAAGACGCTGTACTGCCGCTTCGCCGAGATCGTGCCGAGGGCGATCGCGACGATGAAGGCGAGGACCTCCGCGGCGATGACGAGCTGCAGGGTGTTGCCCATGACCCGCTGGAGGTCCGGCCAGATCGGGCGTGGGGAGATGAGGTAGTCGCCGAAGCCCTCGGTGGGGATGTCGGTGACCCACTGCCAGTACTGGACGTAGAAGGGCTCGTCGAGCCCGCGGGACTCGCGGACCTGGTCGATCTGCTCCTGGGTGATGTTCGGCTGCTGGCGGAGCTCCTGCAGGGGGTCGCCGGTGATCGTCACCGCGCCGAAGATGATGAACGTCCCGAGCACGATGACCGGGATGGAGATGAGCAGGCGCCGGATGGCGTACTGGAACACGTGGCCGGTCCTTCCCCAGGGGCGGGCCGTAGGCGCGCGGGCTGCATGGGGCGCAGGACGCCCCTCCGGCACGAGAACGAGGCCGGGGTCCGGTGACCACCGCTGCGGTGGTCACCGGGTGCAGGCTAGCGCCTGGACCCCGGCCTCGTCACGCCGATGACAGCGACGCGTCGGCTACTCCGTCAACGCCCACTCGTCGGAGTTCCAGAACTGCGTCTGGTTCGTGGCGTTGAGCTGCGGGCCGGTGATCGCGTCGTCCCAGGCCAGCAGCTGGGGCTGCTGGAAGAGGGGGACGATCGGCGCGCCCTCCGACATGATCTCGGCGACCTCGTTCCACAGCGCCGCCTGCTCGTCGGGGTCGACCGTCTGGGCGGCCTCGTCCATGAGGGCGCTGGCCTCCTCGTCGCACCACACCGTCCAGTTCTGCGGGCGGGGCTGCGGGTCCTCGCCGTCCTCGAAGTCGCAGGCGTAGATGTTGCGGTTGGCCGTGGGGTCCGGCGAGCCGACCCACGCGAACATCGCGATGTCGTAGTCGCAGATGCCGTCGCACGCCTCGGGGGTGTTGAGGCGGTCGAAGAACGCCGCGCCCTCGTCGTTCTCGATGGTGATCTCGATGCCGACGTCGGCGAGGTCGGACTGGATGAGCTGCTGGGTGAGCTCACGGCGCTCGTTGCCGCCGGTGGTGCCGAGGCGGAACGACAAGCGGGTGCCGTCGCACTCGTAGATGCCGTCGTCACCCTGCTCGCAGCCGTTGTCCTCGAGGAGGGCCTGTGCGGCCTCGGGGTCGTGGTCGAGGCTGGCGAAGGCCTCCTCGTACTGCTCCTGGTTGGCCATGTAGATGGGGTTCTGCAGCACGACCGCGTCGGGGTCGACGGGGTTGATGAGCGTCTCGACGATCGTCTCGCGGTCGATGCCCAGGGCGATCGCCTGGCGCACGTAGTCCTCGTCGAGACCGTCGACGAGGGTGTTGAAGTCGATGTGCTCCCACACCGGGCCGAGGCCGACCTCGGAGTTGATCCGGTCGCTGACCTCGTCGAGCTGGTCGATGAGCTCGATCTGCGGCTGCGGGTCGTACATGTCGATCTCGCCACCGCGCATCTGCTGGGTCAGCGTCGTCGTGTCCGGCACGTAGCGCATGACGATCTCGTCGAGCGCGACGTCGCCGTCCCAGTAGTCCTCGTTGGCGACGAGGCGCAGCTGCGAGCCCTGGTCCCAGGAGTCGAAGAGGAACGGGCCGCTGCCGACGTCGGGCAGCTCGTCGTTCATCACCGACTGGAAGTCCTCGCCCGCGAGCACGTGCTCGGGCAGGAGGTTGTCGAAGAGCAGCGCCCAGGGGGCGTAGGGCTGGGAGAACTCGAAGGTGATCGTCTTGTCACCGTCGGTCTCGTAGTCCTCGATGTCCTCATAGCCCTCGCGGCTCGTCATCTGGTCGTTGTCCTCGTCGATCACCGTCTCCCAGGTGAAGACGAAGTCCTCGACGTCGATGGGCTCGCCGTCGGACCAGGTCGCCTCGTCCTTGATCGTGTAGGTCACGGTGAAGGGGTCCTCGGAGATCTCGGCCATGCCGTCGACGAGGACCGGCTCGTACTCGAAGTCGGGGGTGATCCGGTGGGCCCCGAGGAACTGGTTGTTGAAGACCTTCGAGGTCACGACCGAGTTGCCCTCGAGGAGGTAGCCGTTGAGGATCGTCGGCTCCTGCTCGTCGCCGAAGAGGACGGTGCCGCCGTCGGTGGGCTCGGCCGCCTCCTCGTCGTCGCCCTCGTCGTCGTCCTCGTCGTCGCCCTCCTCGTCGTCGCCATCGTCCTCCTCGACGTCAACGTCGTCGTCCTCGGGCTCCTCGGCGTCGTCCTCCGCGCAGGCGGCGACGACGAGGGCGAGCGCGGCGAGGAGCACGAGCCAGCGCCAGGGCCGGCTGAGTGGTGACCGCATGTGATGACCTCCTTGGACGCAGTTCGCAGGTCCCGCTCAGGTGCGTCGCGAGCCTGCGCCAACCGCAGGGATGAGCCGGCGCGACCGCCGGGTTTGACTGGTGAGGAGCGGCGCGTCGCGCCTCTCCTATGACCTGGGTAGGAGGTTAGCAGACGCGCCGTCGGGGCAAAGCGGGCCAAGCGGGAGAGACTGACCGCAGCGTGGCGTCAGCCCTGCTCGCCGGTGCCGAGGACGTCGCTGACCTCGGCGTAGTGGCAGGCGCTGGGATGGCCGTGCCCGAAGCGGTCGACGAGCTCGGGCTCCTCGGTGGCGCAGCGCTCGTCGGCCTTCCAGCAGCGGGTGCGGAAGCGGCAGCCGCTCGGCGGGTTCGCCGGGCTCGGCACGTCGCCCTCGAGGCGGATGCGCTCGCGCCGGGTGATCGTGGGGTCGGGGGAGGGGACGGCGGAGAGCAGCGCCTGGGTGTAGGGGTGGGCCGGCCGCTCGTAGATCTCGTCGGCGTCGCCGATCTCGGCGATGCGGCCGAGGTACATCACGGCGATGCGGTTGGAGATGTGGCGCACGACCGAGAGGTCGTGGGCGATGAAGAGGGCGGCGAAGCCGTACTCCTCCTGCAGTCCCTCGATGAGGTTGATGACCTGGGCCTGCACCGAGACGTCGAGCGCGGAGACCGGCTCGTCGAGGATGAGCACCTCGGGGCGCACCGCGAGCGCGCGGGCGATGCCGATGCGCTGGCGCTGCCCCCCGCTGAACTGGTGGGGGAAGCGGTCGGCGTGGCCGGGCTCGAGGCCGACCTGCTCGAGGAGGCGCGCGACCTCGGCCCGTCGTTGGCCGCGTGGGACGAGGTCGGGGTGGACCTCCCAGCCCTCGCCGATGATCGAGCCCACGGTCATCCGCGGGTCGAGCGAGGCGTAGGGGTCCTGGAAGATGATCTGGATGTCGCGCCGCAACCGTCGCAGGCGCGCGCGGCTCATCTGGAAGATGTCCTCGCCGCCATAGGTCGCCTCGCCAGCGGTGGGCTCGATGAGGCGCATGAGCAGCCGTGCGGTCGTCGACTTGCCGCAGCCGGACTCGCCGACGAGGCCGAGCGTCTCACCGGCGTGCAGGTCGAAGCTCACCCCGTCGACGGCCTGCACCGAGCCGATCTGCCGACGGAAGACGATCCCGCGGGTCAGGGGGAAGTGCTTCGTCAGCCCCCGCACCGACAGGAGCGGCTCGCCGGATGCGCTACTGGCCACCCTTGACCTCCTCCCAGTAGTGACAGGCGCTGGCTCGGCCCTCGCTGACGGTCTCGAGCGGCGGGTCGACCTCCCGGCAGTGCTCGCGGGCGAACTCGCAGCGGGGATGGAAGGGACAGCCCGAGGGGATCTGCGCCGGGTTCGGTGGCGCCCCGGGGATGGGGTTGAGCGAGGCCACCCGCCGCTGCACCGGCGGGATCGAGTGCATGAGCCCGAGGGTGTAGGGGTGGGCGGGCTCGGTGAAGACCTCGCGCACCGTGCCCTCCTCGACGATGCGCCCCGCGTACATCACCGCGACGCGGTCGGCGGTCTCGGCGACGACGGCGAGATCGTGGGTGATGAGCACGAGGCCCATGCCGAGCTCGGCCTGGAGGTCGGTGAGCAGGTCCATGATCTGGGCCTGCACGGTGACGTCGAGCGCGGTCGTCGGCTCGTCGGCGATGAGGACCTCGGGGTCGAGCGCGAGCGCCATCGCGATCATCGCCCGCTGACGCATGCCGCCGGAGAACTCGTGCGGGTAGCTGCGCAGCCGCTCGCGCGCCGAGGGGATGCCGACCCGGTCGAGGAGCGCCGCGGCCTTGTCATAGGCCTCGCGCTTCGACGTGCCGCGGTGGACGCGGTAGGTCTCGGCGATCTGCCAGCCGACGCTGAAGACCGGGTTGAGCGCGGTGAGCGCGTCCTGGAAGACCATCGCGATGCCGTCACCGCGGATGCGTCGGCGGCGGTCCTCGCTCATGGCGAAGAGGTCGTCGCCGCGGAAGCGGATCGCGCCCTCGGTGATGAAGCCGGGCGGGGAGTCGATGAGGCCCATGATCGCCTGGGCGCTCACGCTCTTGCCCGACCCGGACTCCCCGAGGATCGCGAGGGTCTCGCCGGGCTCGAGCGACCAGCTCACGCCGTTGACGGCGTGCAGCGTGCCGCGACGGGTGCGGAACTCGACGTGGAGGTCACTGACCTCGAGGACAGGCTCGCCAGGGGGCAGCGACGAGCGTCCCGAGGCGGTGGCGGCGTTGTAGGTCTCGCTCATCGCAGCTTCGGGTCGAGGGCGTCGCGGAGCGCGTCGCCGGCCAGGACGAACGACAGCACGGTCAGGGCGACGGGCAGGGCGGGGAAGAGCAGGTGCGGGGTGTTGAGCAGCTCGGTGCGCGGGGGCGTCGACAGGAGCACGCCCCACGACAGCGCCGGCAGCTGCAGCCCCGCGCCGAGGAAGGTGATCGTCGCCTCCGCGCTGATGATGACGCCCATGAGGACGGTCGCGTAGGCGATGACCGGGGCGAGCGCGTTCGGCACGACGTGACGGACGATGATGCGGAGGTTGCTCGCCCCGAGCGCCCGCGCCGCCTGGACGTAGTCGGTCTCGCGCACGCTGAGCACCGTCGAGCGCATGAGCCGGAACATCGGGGGCCAGATGAAGAGCAGCAGGGCCGCTGAGACCTGGAGCAGGCCGCGGTCGGTGACGACGTTGAGGACGACGAGCGCCCCGACGATGACGGGGATGCCGAAGACGATGTCGGCGAGGCGCGCGGCGAGCGTGTCGATCCAGCGCCCGGCGTAGCCGGCGACCGAGCCGAGGATGACGGCGATGACGAAGGCGCTGACCGTGACGATGAGCGCGATGAGCAGCGAGGCGCGCGTCGAGTAGACGGTCCGGGCGTAGAGGTCGCAGCCCTGACGGTCGAAGCCGAGCCAGTGGCCCGCCTGCGGCGGCTCCGCGGAGCGGGAGAGGTCGCAGCTGCGGGGCCCGAGGTCGGTGAACCACTCGGGGAAGAACGCCACGAGGGCGAAGAGCGCGATGACGAGGACGGGGAGGACGAAGATCGGGCTGCGGCGCAGGTCGCGCCAGGCCTCGCTCCACAGCCCCGCGCCCTCGGCGGCGGGCTGGTGCGCGACCTCGGGCGCGTCGGTGACGTCGACCTCGACCTCGACCTCGCGTCCGGTGCGGGGGTCACTCATAGCGGATCCGGGGGTCGAGGGCGGCGTAGAGGACGTCGACGACGAGGTTGGCGAAGAGGTAGATGAGGACGAACATCGTCACGATGCCGACGACGACGGTGCCGTCCTGCTGGCGGATCGCGTCGAAGACGATGCCACCGATGCCGTTGAGGTTGAAGATCCCCTCGGTGACGATCGTGCCGGACAGCAGCACGCCGATGTCGAAGGCGAGGAAGGTCACGACGGGGATCATCGAGTTGCGCAGCGCGTGGCGCCCCACGACGCGGGACCGGGGCAGTCCCTTGGCCGTGGCCGTGCGGACGTAGTCGGCGCGGAGGTTCTCCATGAGGCTGTTGCGGGTGAGCCGGGCGAGGTAGGCCAGCGAGACCGACGCGAGCGCGATGCCTGGCAGGAAGTAGCTCACGAGCCCCTGCTGGGTGCCGGCCACAGGGATCGCCTCGAAGCGCAGGCCGACGGCGACCTGGAGGACGAGCGCGGTGACGAAGATCGGCAGCGAGACGAGGAGGATCGTGCTGCCGCGCACGAGGTTGTCGAGGAACGACCCGCGGCGCAGTGCGGCGACGACGCCGGCGGCGATGCCGATGATGAGCTCGAAGACGAAGGCGACGAGGGCCAGCCGGACGGTCACCGGCCAGGTGTCGGCGACGATCTCGGTGACGTCTTGCCCGCGGCGCACCGACAGGCTCTCGCCGAAGTCGCCCTGGACGACGTTGCCCATGTACTTCGCGTACTGCACGAGCAGTGGGTCGTCGAGGTTGTAGCGGTCCCGGATCTGCTCCTGGACCTCCTGGGGCAGCGGTCGGTCGCCGCCGAGCGCGGCGACGGGGTCGCCGGGCAGGGCGAAGTTCATCGCGTAGATGAGGAACGTCGTGCCGATGAGCACCGGGATCATCTGCAGCAGGCGGCGGAGGATGTAGCGGCCCACCGCAGCCTCCTCTCGTGCTCTCGGGTCCGGGGGCGACCGCGGTCGCGCGGCTGCGCGCGCCGGCGTGCGCCGGCTCGACCACGGGGCCCGCCGGTCGTGCGGCGACCCTGCGGTGGCCCCCCTGTGCGCGACGCATCATCGCACGACGAGGCGGGCGGCCCCAAACCGGGACCGCCCGCCGTCGTCACTGCACGTGCTGGTGTGGGCTACTCGACCACCTCGACCTCGGAGATCTCGAGGAAGGTCCGGGTGTTGGCGATGACGTTGTCGACGCGCTCGGAGTGCACGACGGTGTCGACGCCGTACCACATCGGGGCGACGGGCATCTCGTCGAGGAGGATGTCCTCGGCCTCCTGGTAGACCGGGTCGGCATCCTCGGGCTGGAGGGTGTTGGCCTCGGCGAAGAGCTCGTCGAACTCGGGGACGTCCCACTGCGTGTAGTTCGACGGGGACTCCGAGGTGTAGAGCTCCATCGAGTACTGCGGGCTCGGGTAGACGGTCACCCAGCCGAGGCGGAACGGACCCTCGTTCTCACCGCTCTCCAGCAGCGGCAGGTACTCGGCGAACTCGAGGCTCGTGAACTCGACGTCGGTGATGCCGAGGTTCTCCTCGAGCTGGAGCGCGACCGACTCCATCCACTCCTCGTGGCCGGCGCCGGAGTTGAAGTAGAGCTGGAGGTCGTCGACGCCGTCGGTCTGCTCGTAGAGCTCCGCGGCCGCCTCCGGGTCGTACTCGCAGTACTCGCAGGCGTCATCGCGGTGGGAGGGCAGCGTCGGCGGGATCACGCTGCGCGCCGGGGTGCGCGAGCCGTCGAAGATCACGTCGATGATCGACTGGCGGTCGATCGCCATCGAGATCGCCCGGCGCAGGTCCGGGTCGTCGTAGGGCTCGGCGAAGACCGGGAAGCCGAGGTAGTCGAAGCTCGACACCTCGTTGTCGTAGGCTCGGTCGCCGAAGTCGGCGAAGGCCTGCTCGCGCAGCTCCGGCGGGACGCCGTCGTGGATGTCGAGCTCGCCGGCCTCGAAGTCGAAGTAGGCGGTCGTGACGTCGTCGTAGATCCGCAGCTCGGCGCGCTCGGCCTTGGCGGGCTCGCCGCCGTAGTCGTCGAAGCGCTCGAGGGTGATGCGCTGGCCGCGCTCCCACTCGCCGTCCATCTGGAACGGGCCGTTGCCGATCGGGGCGTTCTCGAACTCGTCGACGTCCATCTCGAAGAACTCGTCGGGCAGCGGGTGGAAGCCCGTGTAGCCGATGAGCAGCTCGAACGGGCCGAACGCCTCCTCGAGGGTGACCTCGATGGTGTAGTCGTCGACGACCGTCACGCCGGAGAGCTCGTCGGCCTCGCCGTCGGCGACCGCGTCGTAGCCCTCGATGCCGGCGGTGCCGATGAACTGGGCGTTGTCCATCTCGTTGGCCGGGTCGGCCATCCAGTTCCAGGCGTTGACGAAGTTGTCGGCGGTGACGTCCTCGCCGTTGTGGAACGTCCAGCCCTCCTCGAGCTCGATGGTCCAGGTCAGCTGGTCCTCGGTCTCGATCGAGCTCGCCATGCCGCCGTCGACGATCTCGCTCGTCTCGGGGTCGTAGGCCACGAGGCCGGTGAACAGCTCCTCGAGGACCTGCGAGCCACAGACCTCGTTGGAGGCCTGCGAGAGCAGCTGCTCGGGCTCGCAGAGGTACATCGAGAACTCGCCGCCCTCGGCCTCGCCGGCCTCGTCGTCGCCCTCGTCGCCCTCGTCGCCCTCGTCGGTGTCGTCGGTGTCGTCGTCCTCGTCGGTCTCCTCGACGTCGACGTCGTCGTCCTCGGCCTCGTCGCCGTCGTCCTCCGCGCAGGCGGCGACGACGAGGGCGAGCGCGGCGAGCAGCACGAGCCAGCGCCAGGATCCCCTCAGTGGTGAGCGCATGTTCGGTCGTCCTTCCTCGGGCACCGTCAGGTGGGTGCCCCTCGTCATGGCCTGCCGGCAACGCCCGCGCCATGGCGGCGACGAGCCGTCGGGGCGGCAGGCTCCTACTACGGTCGCAGGCTAGCAGACGGGGACCTGGCCGAGTGACTCAGAAGCCGACCGCCCCGCCCTCCTTGCGCGGGTCGGAGGCGGCGAGCCAGATCCCCTCGGGGAGGCGCTCGACGAGCTGGGCGCCGCCGAAGCCGAAGCTCGCGTCGGACAGCCCCGGTGGGCTCACGACGACGTCGTGGCCACGGTGCCGCAGGCCCTCGGCGACCGCCCCGTCGAGGCCGGCCTCGACGGCCACGCGCCGGCCGGGGTCGACGCGCCAGCGCGGCGCGTCGACGGCGGCCTGCGGGTTCTGGCCGTGCGCCCCCAGGCGCAGGGCCATCTGCAGGTGGCCCTGCGGTTGCATGTGCCCGCCCATGACCCCGAAGGCCAGCCGCGGCTCGCCGTCGGCGAAGGCGAAGGCGGGGATGATCGTGTGGAACGGTCGCTTGCCGCCGTCGACGGCATTGGGATGCCCCCGGGTCGTGGCGAAGCCCGCGCCGCGGTTCTGCAGCGACACGCCGGTGCCGGGCACGACGACCCCGGAGCCGAAGCCCATGTAGTTCGACTGGATGTAGGAGGCCATGCGCCCCTGCCCGTCGGCGGCGGCGAGGTAGACCGTGCCGCCGGGCAGCAGCGAGCCGGGCGCCTGCCCGGTCGCGCGCTCGGGGTCGATGGCCGCGGCGTGGGCCGACAGGCGCCCGGCGTCGAGGAGCTCGGTGGCGGTGACGCGCATCGCCGTGGGGTCGGCGACCTCGGCGTGGGCGTCGCCGAAGGCGCGCCGCATCGCCTCGACCGCGAGGTGGATCGTCGCGGCGTCGTCGGGGTCGCCGTCGGCCGCCCCTGTCCGCTCGAGGATGCCGAGGGCGGCCAGGGCGGCGATGCCCTGGCCGTTGGGGGGCAGCTCGGCGATCTCGAGGCCGAAGGCCGAGCGCACGAGGGGCTCGACCCACTCGGGGCGGTGCCCGGCGAGGTCGGCCTCCTCCCACGGCGCCCCGGCGGCCCTCGCCGCGGCGAGGAGGCGCTCGGCGATCTCCCCGCGGTAGAGCGCCTCCCCGTCGCTGCGTCCGATGGCCCGCAGCGTCGCGGCCTGGGCCGGCAGGGCGAAGCGCTCCCCGGGGCGTGGCGCGCGCCCGCCCGGCAGGAAGGCCTCGGCGAAGCCCTCGACGCCGGCGAGGCGCTGGGAGGCCTGCGCCCAGGCCGCGGCGGTGATCGGGCCGACGGGCCAGCCGCGCTCGGCGTAGCGCGCCGCCGGCTCGACGAGCGCGTCGAGGCCGAGACGACCGAAGCGGGTCGCCAGCGCCGCCCAGGCCGAGACCGCGCCGGGCACGGTCACCGGATCCCAGCCGCGCGTCGGCATCGCCGCCCGCCCGAGGAAGCGCTCGGCGTCGAGCCCGGCGGGGGAGCGCCCCGAGGCGTTGAGCCCGTGCAGCGCCGTGCCGTCCCAGACGAGGGCGAAGGCGTCCGAGCCCAGGCCGTTGCTCGTCGGCTCGACGACGGTCAGCGCCGCCGCGGCGGCGACGACCGCGTCGACGGCGGTGCCCCCGCGGCGCAGCGCGTCGAGGCCGGCCTCGGCGGCCAGCGGCTGCGAGGTCGCCACGACCTGCTCGGCGAGCACCGGCATGCGCTGCGACGGGTAGGGGAACTGCCAGGCGCTCGCCATCGGGGCCTCCTCAGCCGCGGGCCTGCGTGCCGGCCATCCAGCTCGCGTGCAGCGCAGCGTAGACCCCACCCCGGGCCACGAGGGCGGCGTGGGGCCCACGCTCGACGATGCGCCCGCCGTCGAAGACGAGGACCTCGTCGGCGGCCTCGGCGGTCGACAGGCGGTGGGCGATCGCGATCGCCGTGCGCCCGCGGGTCACGCTGTCGAGGGTGCGCTGGATGCGGACCTCGGTGGCGGGGTCGACCGCGCTCGTGGCCTCGTCGAGGACGAGGAGGTCGGGGTCGGCGACGTAGGCGCGGGCCAGCGCGACGAGCTGGCGCTCGCCGACCGACAGGGACTCGCCGCGCTCGCCGACGCGGGTGCGCTCGGCCTGGGGCAGGGCCTCGAGCCAGTCGCCGAGGCCGAGCTCGACGAAGGCCAGGCGCACCCGCTCGTCGGAGGTGCCCGGGCGGCCGTAGCGGACGTTCTCGGCGATCGAGCCGTCGAAGAGGAAGCCGTCCTGGGGCACCATGACGACGCGCCGACGCAGGTCGGCGAAGGCGACGTCGGGCAGGGGCACGCCCGACAGGCGCACCGCCCCCTCGGTGGGGTCCATGAGGCGGGTCAGCAGCTTGGCGAACGTCGTCTTGCCCGAGCCGGTCTCGCCGACGACGGCGACGCGGCGCTGCGCGGGGATCTCGAGGTCGACGTCGGTGAGGACGTCGCCGCCGGTGGGGTAGCGGAACCGCACGGCCTCGAAGCGCACGGCGATCGGGCCCGCGGGGATGGCCGTGCCCACCTCGGGGTCGGCGACCTCCGGCTCGGTGTCGAGCACGCCGAGCACGCGCCGCCAGCCCGAGATCGCCGTCTGGGCCTGCTCGAGGACCTCGGTGGCGATGCGCAGCGGTCCGACGAAGAGCGTGACGAGGAAGAGGAAGGCGGTGAGCCGGCCGACCCACGGCTCGCCGGGCGGGGCGAGCCCACCGGCGAGGCCGAGCCACACGCCGACGACGACGACCGCGGCGGTGGCCACCCCGGCGACGACCTCGGCGGAGGAGAACATCGTCGAGGCGAGCCGACCCGCCCGGAACTGCGCCCGGAACTCCTCGTCGATGCGCTCGCCGATGCGCCGCTCGGTGCGGTCCTCGATGCCGTAGGCGCGCACCGTCGCGGCGCCGACGACGCTCTCGCTGACCGCGGTCATCATCGCCGCGTGGCGCTCGCGCACGGTGTCGAACGCGCGTGAGAGCACCCCCTGGAACCAGGCGATGAGCGGGACCATCGGCCCGACGACGACGAGGACGACGAGGGTGAGCTGCCAGGAGTACGCCGCCATCGCCGCGAGCGCGAGCAGCGCCTGGCCGCCGCGGACGATGAGGATGACCCCGCCCCACTGGATGAAGCGGCTGATCTGGTCGATGTCGCTCGTGACGCGGGCGACGAGCGCGCCGCGGTGCTCGGCGGCCTGGTGGAGGATCGACAGGTCGTGGATGCGACGGAAGGCGCGCACGCGCACCGCCGACAGGGCGGTCTCACTGGCCTTGGCCAGCCGGTAGGTCATCGCGTAGCCGGCGAAGGACGTCGCGACGAGGATGAGCGCGGTCAGGCCCACCGCGACGGCGACGAGGCCGATCCGTGGCTCGTCGACGCCGACGACGCCGCCGTCGATCGTGCGCTGCACCGCCACGGGCACCGCGACCTTGCCCGCGGTGGCCACGACGGCGAGGGCGAGGGTCAGCCCGAGGCCCTCGCGCAGCTCAGGGCTGAGCTGCAGCCCGCGCACGAGCGTGGCCCAGGCCCCGGGGGGGCCGCGGCGGATGCCGAGCTCGGCGGTGTCGGGAGCGCTCA
The DNA here is from genome assembly GCA_046498405.1 of Egibacteraceae bacterium. Taxonomy (GTDB): domain Bacteria; phylum Actinomycetota; class Nitriliruptoria; order Euzebyales; family Egibacteraceae; genus T1Sed10-49. Next base: position 3,921 of record JAWOAS010000011.1, on the reverse strand, counting down.
TCGGCTGCGCTCGTAGGCGGTGACGAGCTCGGCGTAGGCGGGCAGCCGGGCGAGGAGGTCGGCGTGGGTGCCGCGGTCGGCGAGACGGCCCTCGTCGAGGACGATGACCTCATCGGCGAGCTCGATCGTCGCGCGACGGTAGGCGACGATGACGACCGTCGAGGGCAGGGCGGCCTCGCGCAGCCCCTCGAGGATCGCCCGCTCGACGCTCGGGTCGACGCTCGAGGTCGCGTCGTCGAGGACGAGCAGGCGCGGTCGCCGCACGAGCGCCCGTGCGAGCGCGACGCGCTGGCGCTGCCCGCCCGACAGCGTTGCGCCCCGCTCGCCGACGACGGTGTCGTAGCCCTGCGGCAGCGCGGTGATGAAGCCGTCGGCCTGCGCGAGCGCCGCCGCCGCGCGCACCTCCTCCTCGGGCAGCGGCACGCCGAGGGTGATGTTCTCGCGCACCGAGGCGTCGAAGAGGAACGAGTGCTGGAAGACGATCGCCGCCTGGGCGGTGATCGCCGCCGGGGCCAGGCCCCGCAGGTCGTGGCCGTCGAGGGCGACCTGCCCGCCGGTCGGCGCGGCGAGGCCGACGAGCAGCGAGGCCAGGGTCGACTTGCCCGAGCCGGTCGGCCCGACCACGGCGATCGTGCGTCCGGGCGTCATCGTCGCGGTGATCGCCTCGAGGGCCGGCGTGCCCTCGTCGTCGTAGCCGAAGGAGACCTCGGCGAGGTCGACCGCGGCGGGGCCCTCGGGCGCGGGTGGGTCGGCAAGGCCCAGCGGGGCGTCGGGGCGGGCGCGCAGGACGCGCTCGACCCGCTCCCAGCCCACGACCGAGCGGGGCAGCTCCATGAGGATGAAGCCGAGCGCCCGCAACGGGAACTCGAGGAGGACGAAGAGGTAGCCGACGCGGACGATGTCGCCGGCCGAGACCGCGCCGGCGGCGACACGGACCGCGCCGACGAGGAGGATCGCGAGGATCGCGAGGCTCGGCAGGGCCTCCATGATCGGCTCGAAGACCGCGCGCACGCGCCCCACGGCGACGAGCTCGTCGCGCAGACGCTGCGATGAGGCCTCGAAGCGCGCGGTCTCCTCGTCCTCGCGACCGAGGGTCTTGACGACGAGCGCGCCGTCGAAGCTCTCGTGGGCGATCTCGGCGACCTCGGCGCGGCCCTGCTGGGCGCGCGTGGCCGGGCGCCGCACCGCGGCGTTGTAGCTGAGGTTCACGGCGACGAGCGCCGGGATGAGCAGGAGGCCCACGAGGGCGAGCCAGAGGTCGGTGGCCACGAGCACGCCACCGGTCAGGACGAGCATGACGAGGACGCCGACGGTCAGCGGCAGCGGCGCGACCGGCCAGAACGTCGCCTCGACGTCGGCGTTGGCCGCCGACAGCAGCTCGCCGGTCGAGCGTCGCCGGTGCCACGACAGCGGCAGGCGGGTCAGCCGCTCGGCGATGCGGCGGCGGAAGTGCGCGTGGAGGCCGTACTGCATCCAGTACGCCGCGGTGCGACGCACGACGATGCCGAGCGCGTTGGCCACGGCGATGCCGGCGATCGCTGCGGCGGCCAGCGCGAGCGTCGAGGTGGCGATGGCGCCCTCGCGGTAGGCCGGCGTGATGACGGTGTCGGTGACCCAGCCGAGCGCGACCGCCGAGCCGACCGTCGCGGTGGCGTAGAGCGTCGAGCCGGCCACGGCGATCGCGAACGGCACCGGCATCGTGCGCACGGCCATGGCGAGCACACCGAGGCCGCGCCGCACGATGCGGCGCTCAAAGGCGGGTGGGGTCGTCGTCGACACGGTGGGGCTCGGGGGCTCGGCGCGGCGCGGGCGCGGGGTCAGCCGTCGGCGACCGCGGCGCGGTCCTGGGCGGCGGCCATGAGCTCGGCCTGGCTGTCGCGGCGCGCCTCGCCGTCCTCGGGCACCCGCCGGCGCCAGGAGCCGTCGGCCTCGAGGTGCCAGGCGTTGGCGTTGTCGGCGAGCATGCGGTCGAGGGTCGACAGCAGCTCGGCGCGCAGCTCGGGGTCCTCGACCGGGGTCATCGCCTCGACGCGGCGGTCGAGGTTGCGCGGCATCCAGTCCGCCGAGCCGATGAAGACGTCGTCGGGGCCGAACTGCAGGATCCGCGCGTGCTCGAGGAAGCGGCCGACGATCGAGACGACGCGGATGCGGTCGCTGACCTCGGGCACCCCGGGGCGCAGCGCGCAGATGCCGCGCACGACGAGGTCGACCTGGACGCCGGCCTGGCTGGCCTCGTAGAGCTTGGCGATGAGGCGGGGGTCGAGCAGGGAGTTCATCTTCGCGCGGATGACCCCGCGGCGCTGGCCGGTGCGCTGCGCCTCGATCTCGCGCTCGACGAGGCGGGTGATCCGGTCGCGCAGCGACACGGGCGCGACGAGGAGCTTGCGGTAGCTCTCGTGGCGCGCGTAGCCGGTGAGGAAGTTGAAGAGGTCGGTGAGGTCCGCGCCGATCGCCGGGTCGGCGGTGAGCAGCCCGAGGTCGGTGTAGATCCGGGCGGTCTTGTGGTTGTAGTTGCCGGTGCCGATGTGGCAGTAGCGCCGGATCCCGCCCTCCTCGCGGCGCACGATGAGCGAGGTCTTGGTGTGGGTCTTGAGGCCGACGAGGCCGTAGACGACGTGGACGCCCGCCTTCTCGAGCTCGCGGGCCCAGACGATGTTGGCCTCCTCGTCGAAGCGCGCCTTGAGCTCGACGAGGGCTACGACCTGCTTGCCGGAGTCCGCCGCGCGGATGAGCGCCTGCACGATCGGGGAGTCCCCCGCGGTGCGGTAGAGGGTCTGCTTGATCGCGAGGACGTCGGGGTCCTCCGCGGCGGTGGTGATGAGCCGCCCGACGGTGTGCTCGAAGCTGTCGTAGGGGTGGTGGACGAGGAGGTCGCCGTCGTCGATGACCGAGAAGATGTCGGCGGGCTCGCCGTCCGGCGCGCTGCGCAGCGCGGGGTGGGGCACGGGATTCCACGGCTCGTAGCGCAGGTCGGGGCGGTCGAGGTCGGCGAGCGCGGCGACGTCGGCGACGCCGAGCATCCCCTCGACGGGGTAGACGTCGTCGTCGCTGAGCTCGAGCTCCTCCTTGAGCAGCTCGACGAGCCAGGTCGGCATCGCCTCGTCGATCTCGAGGCGCACGACCGCCCCGAAGCGCCGCCGGCGCAGCTCCTGCTCGATCGCCAGCAGGAGGTCCTCGGCCTCGTCCTCCTCGATGTCGAGGTCGGCGTTGCGGGTGACCCGGAAGGCGTAGGCGTCGATGACGTCGGTGCCGGGGAACAGCCGTCCCAGGCGCGCGACGACGAGGTCCTCGAGCGGCACGAGCAGCGGCTCGCCGTCGACCTGGACGAAGCGGGGCAGCACCCCGGGGACCTTCACCCGTGCGAAGTGCCGCTCGTCGGTGCGGCGGTCGCGGACCGTCACCGCCAGGGACAGCGAGAGGTTCGAGATGTAGGGGAAGGGGTGCCCCGGGTCGACGGCGAGGGGGGTGAGGACGGGGAAGACCTCGTCCTCGAAGTAGCGGTCGAGGCTGATGCGCTGGGACTCCTCGAGGTCACCGAGGCCGACGATGCGGATGCCGGCGCGCTCGAGCAGGGGCAGGAGCTGGCCGTGGAGGTTCTCCTGGGCGGTCGTGATCATCGGGTGGAGGCGCTCGGCGATCGCCTCGAGCTGCTCGGAGGGCGTGCGCCCGTCGGCGGTGCGCTTGCTCACGCCGGCGGCGACCTGCTGCTTGAGCCCGGCGACGCGGACCATGAAGAACTCGTCGAGGTTGCTGTGGAAGATCGAGAGGAACCGGAAGCGCTCGAGCAGCGGCACCGACGCGTCGGTCGCCAGGGTCAGCACCCGCCGGTTGAACTCGAGCCACGACAGCTCGCGATTGAGGTAGAGCTGGGCGTCGGCCCGCCCGTCGTCCACCTCCTGCGGACGCCGGAACCGCCCGTCC
>JAWOAS010000194.1:0-27718 GCA_046498405.1 Egibacteraceae bacterium | reverse complement strand
ACCGGGGTGATCGCGCCGAGCTCGAGGCCGAACGAGCCGATGAACATGAGGTGGTTGAGGATGCGGTTCCACTCGCCCATGAGCACGCGGATCCACTGCGCGCGCTCGGGAACCTCGAGCTCCATGAGCCGCTCGACGGCCAGGGCGACGCCGAGCTCGTTGCAGAAGGCGCTCAGCCAGTCGTGGCGGTTGACCAGGGCGATGATCTGGCGGTAGTCGCGCGCCTCGGCGAGCTTCTCGAAGCCGCGGTGCATGTAGCCGATGACCGGTCGGGCACGGACGATGACCTCGCCGTCGAGGTCGATGACCACGCGCAGCACCCCGTGGGTGGCCGGGTGCTGCGGGCCGATGTTGAGGTTCATGTCCTGGGTGACGAGGCCGCCGTCGCGGATCTCGACCGACATCGCCTCGCCGGGCCCACCCGGCAGCATCACGCCACCCTCGTGCGGAAGGGTCTCGCTCATGCGGTGCCACCCTCCTCGGGCTCGTCGCCTCCGCCGCCGGTCGTGCCGCCGGCCTGCGGCGGGCCCTCGTCGGTCGTCCTCTGCGCCCCGCCGGCCTCGGCCTCGCGCTGGGCGCGCTTCTTGGCCCGCATCTCCGCGGCCTTCTGCTTGGCGCGCTCGGCCTTGGCCCGCTTGGCCGCGGCCCGCTCCTCCTCGGAGGGGCCCGGCTCAGCGCCCTCGCCGCCGTCGTCGGCCTTGGCCGGCTCCTCCTTGGCCTTGGGCACCTTCTCACCCGGCCAGGGCTTGATCTCCCGGGTGGTGAGCAGGAAGTCCTTGCGCAGCGGCCAGCCCTCGAAGTTCTCGACGGTGAGGATGCGCGGCTCGAGGCCGGGATGGCCCTCGAAGGTGATGCCGTACATGTCGTAGGCCTCGCGCTCGTGCCAGTTCGCGCCGCGGTAGACCGCGGTCAGCGTCGGCAGCCGCGGCGCCTCGCGCCCGCCCTCGGCGAGCGCCCGCAGGAGCACCTCGTGGCGGTGGCGCGTGGAGTAGAGCCGGGTGACGACCGCGAAGCCGTCCTCGCCGGCGTCGACCCCGGCCATCATGTCGAAGAAGTCCATGCCGAGCGCCTTCTCGCGCTTGCAGAGCGCGGCGACGCGGGGCAGGTGGGAGGGCACGACGTCGACGGTGAGCTGGCCGTGGGCCACCGTCGTGGCGGTGACCGCCTCGGGCAGGCGCTCGGCGAGCAGCGCGCCGATCGCCTCGGGGGACAGGCGCGTGGCCGGCGGGGTGGTCTCGGAGGAGCGGACGGTCGGCATGCGCGCCCCTACATCGGGTCGTCGGCGGGGTGGCGGGTCGGGTCGCCACCACCCACGACGATCGGCTCGGGGATGCGGGGGCCGTAGCGCTCGGCGTGGCGGGCCTTGAGCGACTCGGTGCCGATGCGCTCCTGCAGTTGGACGATGCCGTCGAGCAGGGCCTCCCCCCGCGGGGGGCAGCCGGGCACGTAGACGTCGACCGGCAGGATCTGGTCGACGCCCTTGGTCACCGAGTAGCTGTCCCAGTAGGGCCCCCCGCAGTTCGAGCAGGAGCCGAAGCTGATGACGTACTTCGGCTCGGGCATCTGCTCGTAGAGGCGCTTGAGCGCCGGTGCCATCTTGTCGGTGAGCGTGCCGGCCACGACCATGAGGTCGGCCTGGCGGGGCCCGTGCGCGAAGGGGATGACCCCCAGGCGCATGAAGTCGTGACGCGCCGCGCTCGTGGCGATGAACTCGATGGCGCAGCACGCCAAGCCGAAGTTCATGACCCAGAGGCTGTACTTGCGCCCCCAGTTGAGCACGAACTTCAGCGGCTGTGGGACCTCGGTGCGGTCGATCAGACCCACTTGAGCACGCCCTTCTTCCACTCGTAGGGCAGCGTGATCGTGACGAAGAAGAGGAAGACGAGCATCACCCCGAAGATGAAGCGCTGGTGCTCGCTCGTGCCGAGCACGACCGCCCAGGGGAAGATGAAGAGCGTCTCGACGTCGAAGACCACGAACATGAAGGCGAACATGTAGTAGCGGATGTGGGTGTGCGACCACCCGGTGCCGACCGGGTCGATGCCGCACTCGTAGCTCGAGAGCTTGAAGCCGTAGTCGCGGTCGGGCCGCACGAGGCGGCTGACGGCGAAGGCCGCGACGACGAGGAGGATGCCGGCGACGGTGAGCGCGAACACCGTCGCATAGCTCGTGAGATAGGCCTCCACGCCCGCAACCCTTTCCTCTGTGCTCGCCGTTGGGCAGTCTACGGTCACGCCCCGGCCCGCCCAACACCCCGGGACCGGAGGGATGCCAGGGGTCCCGAGGAGCCGGGACCCGTGACCCTGCCGGCATCCCCGTCAGTGCGCAGGCTCTGGTCCAGGTCGCCGTGGGCTCGCGTCCCGGCGTCCGGGTCCGGCCGCACCCCGGGCCCACACGAGCCCCGAGGAGGGCGTCGATGCTCAACCTCACGACCCTGCTCGACCCCGCGCCACCGGCCGCAGACGACGTGCGCTACGGCACGCACAAGCCCGCCGGGGCCGCGCGCCCGGTGGTGGCCTGGACGGTCACGCGCAGCTGCAACCTCGCCTGCCGGCACTGCTACTCCGCGTCGATCAACCACCCCTACCCGGGCGAGCTCACCGAGGAGCAGGCCGACGACTTCGTCGACGACCTCGTGGCGATGCCCGCCTCGGCGCTGCTGCTCAGCGGCGGCGAGCCGACCCAGCACCCCCAGCTGCCCGAGCTCGCCAAGCGCGCGGCCGACGGCGGGCTGCGCGTGACGCTGTCGACCAACGGCACGACCGCGGCCAACCCCGGCTACGCCGACCTCCTCGCGAGCTCCGGCTTCCGCTACGTCGGCATCTCCTTCGACGGCATCGAGGGCGTCCACGACGACTTCCGTGGCGTCGAAGGCGCCTACGCCGACGCGCTGGCCGGTGCGCGCAACCTCATGGAGCGGGGGGTGCGCGTGGGGCTGCGGATGACGCTGACCGCCACCGCGGTGCCCTACCTCGAGGACCTCCTCGCGCTCGTCGACGCCGAGGGCTTCGAGCGGGCGTGCTTCTACCACTTCGTGCCCTCCGGCCGCGGGCGCAAGGCCGACGCCGAGACGATCGACCCGCAGACCACCCGCGCGGTCGTCGACCGGCTCATCGACTTCGCCGACGACCTGCGCGAGCGCCGTCCCGAGGCGGAGATCCTCACCGTCACCAACGCCGCCGACGGCGCGCGCGTGCTGACCTGGCTCGAGGAGCGCGGCCGCGACACCACCGAGGTGCGCCGCCGCCTCGCCCGCGTCGGCGGCAACCGCAGCGGCAAGGCCATCGCCCACGTCTCGAGCACCGGCGACGTCCACCCCGACCAGTTCAGCTGGGGCCGCAAGGTCGGCTCGATCAAGGAGCGCCCCTTCTCGGAGATCTGGCGCGACGAGGCCGGGCTGCTCGGCGAGCTGCGCGACCGCCTGCCGCGGCTGTCGGGACGCTGTGCCTCCTGCCGCTTCCTCGACGTCTGCGGCGGCAACCTCCGCGCCCGCGCGAAGGCCGTCACCGGCGACGCCTGGGCCTCCGACCCCGGCTGCTACCTCACCGACGCCGAGATCGCCGAGCCGGCGGCATGAGCACGGCGGTCGGCGCCCACCCCGGCGGGCACGCCCCTGCCCCCGGCCACCCCGGCGGGCACGCTTCTGCCCCCGGCCACCCCGGCGGGCACGCCCCTGCCCCCGGCCCGGCCGGCCACCCCGGCGGCAAGCCCGACCTCGACCGGGCGCCGATCACCGTGGCCTGGGAGCTGACCCGTGCCTGCGCGCTGCGCTGCCGCCACTGCCGCGCCTCGGCGATCACCCGCCGGGACCCCGCCGAGCTCAGCACCGACGAGGGCAAGCGCCTCATCAGCGACATCGCCGCGTCGGGCGCCCGGGTGCTCGTGCTCACCGGCGGCGACCCCCTCGCCCGCCCCGACCTCGCCGAGCTCGTCGCCTGGGGCCACGCCGAGGGGCTGCACGTCGGGCTCTCCCCCGCGGTGACCGGCCGGCTGCGCTACGCGCGCCTCGCCGAGCTCGCTGAGGCCGGCGTGGCCTCGGTCCACCTCTCCCTCGACGGGGCGAGCGCGGCGACCCACGATGGGCTGCGCGGGGTCAACGGCTCGTTCGACCGGACCCTCACCGCGCTCGACTGGGTCGGCGAACTCGGCCTGCGGCTGCAGATCGGCACGTCGGTGACCACCGGCACCGTCGGCGACCTCCCCGCGCTGGCGACCCTGCTCACCGACCACCCGGTGACGATGTGGAACCTCTTCTTCCTCGTGCCGACGGGTCGGGGCGAGGACCTCGCCACGCTCGACGCCGCCGAGCACGAGGCGGCGCTGACCTGGCTCGCCGAGGCCTCCGGCGACCTGCCGTTCGGGGTGCGCACGACCGCGGCCCCGACGTACCGCCGCATCCGCCACGACCTCGGCCTGGCCCCACCACCGGCCGGCAGCGCGAACGACGGGCGCGGATTCTGCTTCGTCAGCCACACCGGCGAGGTCCACCCCTCGGGCTTCCTGCCGATCCCCGTCGGCCACGTGCGCGAGGCCCCGCTCGGCGAGATCTACCGCGAGGCGCCGCTCATGCGGGCGCTGCGCGACCCCGCGCAGCTCAAGGGCGCCTGCGGGCGCTGTGACTGGGCGCGGATCTGCGGCGGCAGCCGCGCGCGGGCCTACGCGCTGACCGGCGACCCGCTCGCCTCCGACCCCACGTGCGCCCACGTCCCGGCCCTCACCGGCTGACCACCCCCACCGGCTGACCACCCCCGCCGGCTGACCACTCCGGCCAACCTGTGCGCGGACCGCACACCACCGACCGCCCACGGCGCCGGGTGGCGGATCGACGTCGCCACAGCGCTGCGATCCGCCAATCGCCGAGACGCGACGCCCGACGCAGCCCGGCCCACCGACCGCCCACGGCGCCGAGTGGCGGATCGACGTCGCCACAGCGCCGCGATCCGCCAATGGCCGGGGCGCGACGATGGATAGGGAAAGGGGCGGGCCGCAGCCCACCCCTGCCCCATCAGGAAGAGCCCTCGCGCGGTCCTACGGGACGAGGATCCCGCGGCCGTGCAGGCGCTCGTGGTGCAGCTCCTTCATCGCGTCGACGGCCTCGTCGAGCGAGAACTTCGTCGTGTGGAGGGTGACCTTGCCCTGCGCCTGGAGGATCATGAGCTCGGCGAGGTCGTTGTAGGTGCCGACGAGGTTGCCGATGAAGCTGCGCTCGGTCGAGATGATGTCGATCGCCGGGACGTTGATGCTCTCGCCGTAGCCGATGACGTAGTGAAAGCCGTGGCGGCGGGTCATCGCCCAGCCGGCCTCGAGCGCGCCCTTCTCGCCGACGAAGTCGAGGACGACCTCGGCGCCGTGACCACCGGTGATCTCGAGGACCTTGTCGACCTGCGAGCCGTCGACCTTGACGGTGTAGTCGGCGCCCCAGTCGCGCGCGAGCTCGAGGACCTCGTCGGAGGTGTCCATGGCGATGATGTTCGCCGCCGACATCGCCTTGGCGGACTGCAGGCCGATGTGGCCGAGACCGCCGACCCCGATGATGACGGTGAACTTGCCGGGCAGCATCTGCCCGTCGAGGTTGGCCTTCTTCACCGCGTGGTAGGCGGTGAGGCCGGCGTCGGCGTGCGCGGCGACGTCGGCGGGCTCGACGCCGTCGGGCAGCTTGACGACCGAGCGCGCGCTCGTCTTGAGGTACTCCGCCCAGCCGCCGTCGGTGTCGATGCCCGGGAAGGTCTGGTTGAGGCAGTGCATGTCGTCGCCGTCACGGCAGGGGGTGCACAGGCCACAGGTCGTCAGCGGGTGGCAGATGACCGCGTCGCCCGGCTTGACGTTGTCGACCGCCGAGCCGACCTCGTGGACCCAGCCGGCGTTCTCGTGGCCGATGATGTAGGGCAGCTCGATGCCGGTCTTGGGGGCCCACTGGCCCTCCCAGATGTGGAGGTCGGTGCGGCACAGGCCCGCCCCGCCGATCTTGACGATGACGTCGTGCGGACCCTCGATCTTGGGGTCGGGGACCTCGTCGACGCTCGGCCACTGGTCGTAGGCGTGCAGACGGACGGCCTTCATGTCAGCTCCTTCGTAGCGGACGGACGGTGCAGCGCGCCTGTGACGAGGCGGACGGGGTGACGCCGGGGTGGACGGTGCGCATCGTGGGGTCTCCTCAGGCGCGCGCGGCCTCGGGCTCGGGGCTGGCCGCCGGCGGCGCGGGACGGTCCGGCGCGGTCGGCGCCGACCCGAGCGCCGCCTCGGCGAGGCGGGTGAGGTCGGCGGTGAGGCGCTCGCGCTGGCCGGCGTAGCGCCGGGCGGGCAACGAGAGCGCGAGGGCGCCGAGGAGGGTGCCGTCGGCGCCGTGCAGGGGCGCGGCGAGGCAGGAGAAGCCCTCGGCGTACTCCTCGTCGTCCCCGGCGGCGCCGCGCGCGCGGACCTCGCGGAGGTCGCGCTCGAGGGCCTCGACGTCGGTGATCGTCCGGGCGGTGAACGCCCGCAGGCCGTGGGCGTCGTGGTAGGCCCGTGAGGCGTCGGCGCCGCGGTGGGCGAGGACCGCCTTGCCCACGGCCAGGGCGTGGGCCTCACCGCGGATCGTCGGGCGCAGACCCGGCACCATCGGCAGCCCCTGACGCCCACGCGTGTCCTGCACGACGATGCCCTCGTCCTCGACGGTGGCGAGGTAGGCGCGCTCGCCGGTGCGCCCGTAGAGCTCGTCGAGCACCGCGAGGTCGATGGCCTCGGCCGTCGTCGCCGGCGCCGGGGCCGGGCGGTAGACCGCGTAGTAGCACGCCGTGCGCTCGTCGCGGACGGCGTACCCCTCGGCGCAGAGCGTGTTGAGGAGGTTGCCGGCCGTCGAGGTGCTCCGGGCGAGGTGCTCGGCGACGTCGGCGACGGAGAGCCCCGCCGGCGCCTGCTCGAGGAGGCTCAGGACGCGCAGCACCGCGCGGGCGGTCTTGAGCGTCCTCCCTGCCTCCACCGCCATGGACGTCCTCGCCGTACGCGGGCTGCTGAGGGCACGTTACGGAGAGGTTGCGAGGGGGATCAAGATAAATCTTCCGGTTGCAAGGAATGCAAAAGGAATGAACATCATTCCCACGTCAGGCCGACGTGGGAGGCCGTGCCCGCTCCTGCGCCGCGCGACGATGCCGCCGGCCGCAGCGCCCTACTCGAAGCGCTCGACGGCGTAGTCGGCGAGGTAGCGCAGGCCCTCGAGGACCGGGCCATTGGCGGGGTGCTCCTCGAGGGGGCGCAGGGCGCGCTTGGCCTTGGCGGCCTCGAGGCGGGCGGCGTCGCGCGCGAGCTCCATCGCCGGGTGGTCGCGCAGCAGCGGCAGCGCCTTGGCGATGGCCTCCTCGGCCTCGGGCCCGGAGGTCGCCTCGAGCAACGCGGCGAGCTCGGAGTCGGGCCCGTCGGCCTCGAGCGCGAGCAGCACCGGCATCGTGCGCACGCCCTCGCGCAGGTCGGTGCCCGGCACCTTGCCCGAGGCGGTCTCCTCGCTGGCGAGGTCGAGGACGTCGTCGGCGAGCTGGAAGGCCATGCCGAGCCGCCACCCGTAGGTCGTCAGCGTCTCGATCGCCGCAGTGTCCTGGCCCGAGAGCAGCGCGCCGAGGCGGCAGGAGCTCGCGATGAGCGAGGCGGTCTTCTCCCAGATCACCGTGAGGTAGTGGTCCCGGTCGGTGACGACCGGCGCCATGCCGTGCGCGGCGGCCTCCGCCGAGCCCTGGACCTCGCGGATCTGCCCGGCGGCAAGGTCGGCGATCGTGCGCGACATGATGCGGGTGACCTCGACGCCGAGCTCGGCGGAGAGCTCGGAGGCGCGGGCGAGGAGGAAGTCCCCGGTGAGGATCGCCGTGGTGTTCGACCACTTCACGTGCGCGGCCGGCGCGCCGCGGCGCACCTCGGCGGTGTCGATGACGTCATCGTGGTAGAGCGTCGAGAGGTGGACGAGCTCGACGATCGCGCCGGCGTCGACGAGGTCGCGGTCGGTGGGGTCGCCGTCGCCGAGCAGGCCGGCGAGCAGGACGAGCATCGGGCGGAAGCGCTTGCCGCCGGCGTCGATGAGGTAGCGCGACGTGGCCTCGACGAGGGGGAGGTCGGCGGCCACGAGCTCGCGCAGGCGCGCCTCGATGAGGCGCAGACCCGGGGAGAGGTCGACGCCCTGCTCGGCCCCGCGCCTGGCGAGGTCGTCGATGGCCGCCTGCGAGATGCCCATGCCTGCCTCCAGCCCCTCCTCCGTAGATGGTGCTGACGGCCCCTCGCCGCCCCCCAGAGTGCCGTCAGCCGGCGAAGGCTGCCGCCTGCTCGGCGAGGTCGACGACGACGGTCGGCCAGACGCCGAGCACGACGACGACCGCCGCGGAGGCCGCCAGGCCCGCCGACAGCCCCGGGGTGGGCTCGAGCTCGACGCTGGCGAGCTCGGGCGGCTCGTCGTCCATGAACATCGCGCGGATGACCCGGATGTAGAAGAACGCCGCGATCATGCTCGACAGCACCGCGATGACGACGAGGACCCACTGCCCGGCGAAGACCCCGGCGCGGAACACCGCGAGCTTGCCCATGAACCCCGCGGTGCCGGGGATCCCCGCCAGCGACAGCAGGAAGAGGCTGAGCATCCCCGCGGGCACGGGGAAGCGCTTGCCGAACCCGGCGAGGTCGGCGATCGAGACCGCCCGGCGCTGTCGGCGCTCGAGCATGCTCAAGACCCCGAAGGCGCCGAGCGACATCACCGCGTAGACGAGGAGGTAGAAGAGCGTGCCGCTGACGCCGTCGCGGGTGGCGGCGATGAGCCCGACCGCGGCGTAGCCGGCGTGGGCGACCGCGGAGTAGCCGAGCATGCGCTTGAGGTCGTCCTGGACGACGGCCAGCACCGCGCCGACGAGCATCGTGATCGCCGCGAGGGTCCACAGCGCGGGGATCCAGGACCACTGCGAGGCGCCCATCGCGCCGACGAAGATCCGCAGGAACGCCGCGAAGGCCGCGGCCTTCGTCGCCGCGGCCATGAAGCCGGTCACCGGCGTCGGCGCGCCCTGGTAGGCGTCGGGGGTCCACATGTGGAACGGCACGAGCGCGGTCTTGAAGGCGAAGCCGACGATGAGCAGCGCCATGGCGATGACCGCGAGCGCGGCGGGGGTGTCGGCGGCGGCCACCGCGGCGCCGACCGCGGGGATGTTCGTCGTGCCGGCGATGCCGTAGGACAGCGCGATGCCGTAGAGCAGGATCGCCGAGCTGAACGCGCCGAGGAGGAAGTACTTCAGCGCCCCCTCCTGGCTCGTGAGGTCGCGCTTGGCGAAGCCGGTGAGGACGTAGAGCGCGAGCGAGAGCACCTCGAGGGAGACGAAGACCATGAGGAGGTCCTGGCTCGAGGCCAGGAGGTTCATGCCGACCGCGGCGAAGAGCAGGAGCGGGTAGTACTCGGCGCGGTGGATGCGCCGCGCCTCGAGGTAGCTCCAGCCCAGGGGGATCGACACGAGCGCGGCCAGCAGCACGGTCACGCGGGTGAAGAGCGCGACGCCGTCGACGGCGACCATGTCGGCCAGCCCGCTCTGGGTCGCGAGGAGCTCACCGCCGGCGAGGGTCTGCCACTGCCAGGCCACGACGCCGAGGGTGGCGACGAGCCCGAGCGCCGACAGCAGCGCCGAGAGCACGCGCGGGCGGTCGCGCCACGTCGCGGCCAGCGCGAGCTGGGCGAGGCCGGCCAGGGCCAGCAGCGCCGGCCAGGTGACCTCGCCGGCGAGGCCGTAGCCGGCGGCGGCGCCACCGGCGGCGGCGAGGAAGGCCAGGAGCGAGGCCCGCAGGCGCTGCGTGCCGGCGGTCTCGAGCAGGAGCACGAGGATGCCGGTGCCGAAGAGCACGAGCTCGGGGGCGATCGCGCCCCAGGGGATATCGGGGATGCTCCACTGCACCTGGGCGGTGAGAGGGATGACGGGCATCACTGCGAGTCCTCCTCGGCGGCGGCCTCGGCGCTGAGGTCACCAGGCTCCTCGGTGGCGACGCCAGCCTCCTCGACGCCGATGACGATGGCCTCCACCGTCGGGGTCACGCGCTCGTAGAGCGGCTGGGGGTAGAGGCCGATGGCGAGCATGAGGATCACGAGCGGGGCCATCACGCCCACCTCGCGGGCGTTGAGGTCGGCCATCCCCTCGGCGCGCCCCTCGATGGGCCCGTGGAACATCCGTTGGTAGGCCCAGAGGAGATAGAGCGCCGCGAGGATGACCCCGAGGACCGCGGCGATCGCCGCGGCCGGGTAGGTCTGGAACGTGCCGATGAGGATGGGGAACTCCCCGACGAAGCCGTTGAGGCCCGGCAGCGCCACCGAGCTCATCGCGGTGACGAGGAAGAGCCCGCCGAAGACCGGGGTGGCCCGCATGAGCCCGGAGTAGTCGGCGATCGCCCGCGAGTGGGTGCGGTCGTACATGAAGCCGATGAGCAGGAAGAGCGCCCCGGTGGTGATGCCGTGGTTGACCATCTGCACGACCGCGCCCGCCGAGGCGGTGACGTCGAAGGCGAAGATCCCGAGGACGACGAAGCCGAGGTGGGCCACCGAGGAGTAGGCGACGAGCTTCTTGATGTCGGACTGCATCATCGCCACGAGCGCGCCGTAGAGGATGCCGATGATCGCGAGCACGAGGATGGGCGGGGCCAGCGTCGTCGAGGCCTCGGGGAAGTACGGCAGGCTGAAGCGCAGGAAGCCGTAGCCGCCGATCTTCAGCAGCACCGCGGCGAGGATGACCGAGCCGACGGTGGGCGCCTCGGTGTGGGCGTCGGGCAGCCAGGTGTGGACGGGGAAGAGCGGCACCTTGATCGCGAACGCCGCGAAGAAGGCGGCGAACAGCCAGGTCTGCTCGGCCGTCGACAGCTCGACGCCGAGGATCGCCTCGTAGGCGAAGGACTGCGCCCCGGCGGCGAAGTAGAGGTAGAGGATCGCCACGAGCATGAGCAGCCCGCCGACGAGGGTGTAGAGGAAGAACTTCACCGCAGCGTAGCGCCGGTTCGCCCCGCCCCAGATGCCGATGAGGGCGTACATCGGCACGAGCATGACCTCGAAGAAGACGTAGAAGAGGATGAGGTCGAGGGCGACGAAGACGCCGACCATCGCCGCCTGCAGCCCGAGCAGCGAGGCGAAGAAGCCCTTCGCGCCCTCCTCGTGCTCCCAGGCGGCGAGCACGACGAGCGGCATGATGAACGTCGTGAGCAGGACGAGCAGCAGGCTGACCCCGTCGACGCCGAGGAGGTAGGTCACGCCCCAGGTGGGGATCCACGGGGCCTCCTCGACGAGCTGGAAGCCCGGCTCGCCGACGGCGAAGGCCGGCAGCACCGCCAGCGAGGCGCCGAAGGTCACGAGCGTGCCGAGCAGGGCCACGGCACGGATCGACTGCCGGCTCTCGGGCGGCATGACCCCGATGACCGCGGCGAAGGCCGCCGGGATGACGATGAGCAGCGTGAGGATGGGGATCTCGGTCATCGGTCGCTAGCCCTGCCCGTTGAGGAGTCCGCCGAGGAAGATCACCGCGAGGAGCACGGTGCCGGCGGCCACGGCGAGCGCGTAGCTGCGCACGTAGCCGGTCTGCACCTTGCGCCCCGCGCTGGCCAGCCCCGCGACGCCGCGCCCGATGCCGTTGACGGCCCCGTCGACGACGACGCGGTCGAAGGCCGCCGAGGCGTTGGCCAGGGCCCGCCCGCCCCGCTCGAGGGTCGCCTCGTAGAGCTCGTCGACGTAGAAGCGCCGGTAGGACAGCTCGTAGAAGCCGCCGAGGCGCTCGCGCAGCGCGACGTGGTCGACGCCCTCGCGCAGGTAGAGCCGCCAGGCCACGGCCACGCCGGCCACCGCCACGGCGGTGACGATCGCCACCGCCGGGACGTGGGGGATGAACGGCGCGTCGCCGTAGTACGGCACGATCGACGGCGCGAGGAAGCTCGACAGGAACGAGGTCTCAGGGTCCCAGAAGCGCAGGAGGCTCGCGGGGGTGGCGTTGAGCAGCCCGCCGGCGGCCGCGCCGGCGGCGAGCAGGACGAGGGGCAGGGTCATCGACGCTGGCGCCTCGTGGGGGTGGGCCTCGGGCAGCTCCTGCTCGTAGCGCTTGGGCCCGAGGAAGATGAGGAAGAACCAGCGGCTCATGTAGAAGGCCGTGATGCCGGCGACGATCGTGCCGATGATCCAGATGCCCTGCGCCCCGGGGGTGTCGAGTGCGGCGACGAGGATCTCCTCCTTGGAGAAGAACCCGCTGAAGGGCGGCAGCCCGGCGATCGCGAGCCAGCCCAGCAGCGAGGTCGCGAAGGTGATCGGCAGGGCCTTGCGCAGCCCGCCCATCTTCCACGGGTTCGTCTCGTCGGCCATCGCGTGCATGACCGAGCCCGCGGCGAGGAAGAGCAGCGCCTTGAAGAACCCATGGGTCAGCAGGTGGAAGACCCCGGCGACCTGGGCGCCGAGGCCGACGCCGACGAACATGTAGCCGAGCTGGCTGACCGTCGAGTAGGCGAGGATCTTCTTGATGTCGTTCTGCGTGCAGGCGATGAGCGCGCCGAGCAGCGCGGTGGCCACCCCGATCCAGGCCACGGTGAGCCCGACGCCGGGCACGGTGGCGTAGATCGGCGAGACGCGGGCCACGAGGTAGACCCCGGCGGTGACCATCGTCGCGGCGTGGATGAGCGCCGAGACCGGCGTCGGGCCGGCCATCGCGTCGGGCAGCCAGACGAACAGCGGGATCTGCGCGGACTTGCCGGCCGCGGCCAGCAGCAGGAGCAGGCCGATGGCGATCGCCGTGCCCGTGGCGAGCTCGGGCGCCATCGGCAGGACGTCGGCGAAGGCCAGCGAGCCGGTCGCGCCGAAGACGAGGAACATCGCGATCATGAAGCCGACGTCGCCGATGCGGTTGACGACGAAGGCCTTCTTCGCGGCGGCGGCGTAGGCCCGCTTCTCGAACCAGAAGCCGATGAGGAGGTAGCTCGACAGCCCCACGAGCTCCCAGCCGACGAAGAGCGTGAGGAAGCTGTCGCCGAGGACGAGGACGAGCATCGACGCGGCGAAGAGGTTGAGGTAGGCGAAGAAGCGGCTGTAGCGCTCGTCGCCCTCCATGTAGCCGATCGAGTAGACGTGGATGAGCAGGCCCACCCACGTCACGAGCATGAGCATGACCGCGGCCAGGGGGTCGAGCAGGATCGACCAGGCGACCTCGAAGCCGCCGACCTCGAGCCAGGTCGCCACCGGCGAGACCACCGACCGGGCCTCCTCGGGCAGGCCGAGCAGCTCGACGAGGGCGACGGTCGAGACGACCGCGGAGAAGCCGACGGCGAGGACGGCGACGTGGGCGGCGTAGCGGCCGAGGCGCTTGCCCACGAGCATGAGCAGCGCGGCGCTGATCGCCGGCACGACGGGGATGAGCCAGGCGAGGTCGATGGCGCTGCCCGGCACCGGCGCGCCGTAGATCCCGGTGTAGGTGGCGATGGTGGTGGTCACGACGCCTCCTACGCCTTGAGCACGTCGACGTCGTCGGCGTCGCTCGACGCCTTGAGCCGGAAGAGGTTGACGATGATCGCCAGGCCGACGGTGACCTCCGCGGCGGCCACGACCATGACGAAGAACGCCATGACCTGCCCGTCGAGCGTGCCGTGGAAGCGGCTGAACGCCACGAGGGTGAGGTTGACGCTGTTGAGCATGAGCTCGATCGACATGAACATCACGATGAGGCTGCGCCGCACGAGCACGCCGACGAGGCCGATGACGAAGAGGGCGGCGGCCAGCCCGAGGTACCAGCCGAGGGGGACGGCCATGGCGGTCATCGGGTCCCCTCCTCGTCGTCCTCGCCGGCGCCGGTGGGGGCCGGCTCGGCGGCGCCGGCGGCGTCGGCGTCGGTCGCGGCCTCGTCGTCCTCGTCGTCGCGCAGCGCCGGCACCGCCGAGGCGGGCGCGTCGGTGAGCTCGCCCGGGTCCTCGCGGCGCTTGCCGAGGACGATCGCGCCGATCGCGGCGACGACGAGCAGGACGCTGGTGACCTCGAAGGGCCAGACGTAGTCGGTGAAGATGAGGAAGCCGACCCCGCGCACGTTGCCATCGGCGTTGGCCGCGCCGAGGCCCTCGCAGGGCGGGCCCTCGGCGTCGAGGCGCTCCTCGACGGGGACGTTGCAGGCGGTGCCCTCACCGAGGAACGGGGCGGCGACCCCGGCGGCGAGCACGCCGAAGAGCGCGAGGCCGAGCAGCACCGCGGTCGTCTTCTGCCCCGCGATGCGACCGCTGAAGGCCTGCTCGCCGGCCACGCCGAGGAGCATGAGCACGAAGAGGAAGAGCACGACGATCGCGCCGGCGTAGACGATGATCTGCGCGATCGCGAGGAACTGCGCGTCGAGCGTGGCGTAGAGCACCGCGATCGCGAAGAAGTTCACGACGAGCATGAGCGCGGCGTGCACGGCGTTGCGCAGCAGCACCATCGACAGCGCCGACCCGAGGGCCAACGCGCCGATGACGATGAAGACCCAGAACTCCGCGCTGCCGCTCGCCGCCTCCGTTTGGGCGAGCAGTGGCGTCACGACCCCTCCTCAAGGTTGCTGGCCCGCGTGGCGTGCTCGAGCTCGACCGACTCCCGCACGACCCCGTCGGGGTCGACCATCGCGCGGTTGCCGCCGGTGGCGGGGTCCGCGCGCCGGTGCCCCATGGGGTCCTGTGCCGCTTGGCCGGGGTAGTAGACCATGCCGCGCTCCCGGACCTCGGATCCGGTGTGCGGCGGCGGCTTCGCGCCCTCGGGCAGCGGCGCGAGCAGGTCGTCCTTCGTCCAGATGAAGTCGTCGCGGTTGTCCGCGGCGATCTCGTACTCCTGGGTCATCGTCAGCGAGCGCGTCGGGCACGCCTCGATGCACAGGCCGCAGAAGATGCAGCGCAGGTAGTTGATCTGGTAGATGATCCCGTAGCGCTCGCCGGGCGAGTAGCGCGCCTCCTCGGTGTTGTCGGCGCCCTCGACCCAGATCGCGTCGGCCGGGCACGCCCAGGCGCAGAGCTCGCAGCCGATGCACTTCTCGAGCCCGTCGGGGTAGCGGTTGAGCACGTGCCGACCGTGGAAGCGCGGCTGGGGCTGGCGCTTGACGTCGGGGTACTCGGTGGTGACCGGGTGGCGGAACATCGACTTGCCCGAGAGGGCGAAGCCCTTGCGCAGCGCGTTGAACATCGGGTCTCCTTCGTGCGCTACCGGGGGACGCGGACCTGGCGCGCGCCGCCGTGGCGGCTCGCGCCCTCGCGGGCGGTCTCCGCCGAGCTCGGCAGGGCCAGCGGCTCGTCGTCGTCGACCTCCTCGCCCTCGTCCTCCCCCGGCTCGGCCTCGCCGCGGGAGCGGTCGACGAACGCGCCGACGATGAGGATGAGGACGAGCGCGGCGAGGATGATGCCCGCGCCGGTGAGGACCTGCGCCTGCTCGAGGGTGTCCTGGATGAGCACGACCGCGCTCGTGGCCATGACCCACAGCAGCCCGAGCGGCAGGAAGACCTTCCAGCCGAGGTCCATGAGGCGGTCGTAGCGCAGCCGCGGCAGCGTCCCGCGCAGCCACACGAAGATGAACATGAAGGCGAAGGTCTTCACCGCGAAGTAGAACGTGCCGAGCAGCGCGCCGGCGAGGGTGCCCTCGAGGCCGAGCAGCGGCCCGGAGGGTCCGCCGAAGAACAGCGTGACCGTCACCGCGCTCATCGTCACGACCTGCATGAACTCGCCGAGGAAGAACATCGCGAACTTCGCCCCGGAGTACTCGGTGATGAAGCCGGCGACGAGCTCGCCCTCGGCCTCGGGCAGGTCGAAGGGCGGGCGCTGGGCCTCGGCGACCGACGCGCCGAAGAAGAGGATGAAGGCGAAGAGCTGGGGGAAGACGTTCCAGGCGGGGATCGAGCCGAAGAACGTGCCGCTCTGGGCGGCGACGATCTCCGAGGCCTGCAGCGAGCCCACCCAGATGAAGACCGACACGAGGCCGAGCCCCATCGCGAGCTCGTAGGAGATCATCTGCGCCGTCGAGCGCACCCCGCCGAGCAGCGGGTACTTCGAGCCCGACGACCAGCCGGCCAGGACGATGCCGTAGACGCCGATCGAGCTCATCGCCAGGACCCAGAGCAGGCCGATCTCGGGGTCCCAGATCTGCAGGGTGTACTCGCGGTCGCCGACGGTGAAGCTGCCGCCGAAGGGGATGACGGCGAAGGTGAGCATCGCCACGGTCGCCGAGGCGATTGGCGCGACGTAGTACGTCACCTTGTCGACGCCCTTGGGCAGGATGTCCTCCTTGAAGAAGAGCTTCGCGCCGTCGGCGACGGTCTGCAGCACCCCGAGCGGGCCGATGCGGTTGGGCCCGATGCGGGTCTGCATCTTCGCGACCATGCGCCGCTCGCCCCAGATGAACAGGGCGGTGGCGAGGATCCACAGGGCGAACCCGCCGACGACGATCGCGAGCGTGACGAGGAAGTCCTGGAGGTCCATCTAGGCCGTCCCCTCCCCCTCGGCCGCCGCGGCGGCGAGGCTCTCGAGGCGCACCCGCAGCGGCGCGCCGTCAGCGGCGAGCTCGGCGGGCCGCGGGTCGGTCGAGTTCGCCGGCAGGACGACGACCCCGGGCACGACGTGCTCGTCGACGGCGAGGGCGAGCTCGAGGCGCCCGGCGTCGCCGACGACGGCGACGCGCTCGCCGGCGGCCAGGCCGAGGCGCTCGGCCTCGCCCGGCGCGACCGTCGCGACGGGCTCGGGCGCGCTGGCCAGCAGCTCCTTGGCGCCGTCGAGGAGCTCGCCGCGGCCGAGCAGCGCGTCGACGAGGACGGCCTCGAGGGCGTCGTCGTCGCGCTCGGCACGCTCGGGGCGCGGCACGGCGACGTCGGCGAGCCCGGCAGCCAGTGACCGCGCGGGGCTCATGAGCGGCGCGGCCTCGCGCCGGACGTCCATCGCGGTCTCCCAGCCGAGGTCGTGGCCCATCGCCCGGGCGACCTGGCGCAGGATGTCCCAGTCCTCGAGGGCCACGCCGGGGGCGGGCACCGCCTGGGGGAAGGGCTGGCGTCGGCCCTCCCAGGTCGTGAACGAGCCGGTGCGCTCCTGGGCCGCCGCGGCGGGCAGCAGCGCGTCGGCGTGGACCGTCGAGGGCGTCTCGAGGAGGTCCTGGACGATGAGGGTGTCGACGCGCTCGAGCGCCCGGCGCGCCAGCGCGGGGTCGGCGAAGTCGGCGACGGGGTCGACGCCGACGAGGTAGAGCGCGCGCAGCTCGCCGGCGGCGGCGGCCTCGAGGATCGCCCGGGCGTCCTTGCCGGGCGCGGCGGGCAGGCGGTCCCACGCCTCGGCGACCGGGCCGGGGTCCTCGAGGGTGCGCCCACCGGGCAGCAGCCCCGGCACGAGCCCGGCGTCGACCGCCCCGCGGGCGCCGGCACGGCGACCGACCCAGGCCAAGGCCGGGTCGTCGGGGTCGAGGCCGCGGGCCAGCGCGGCGGCGGCGGGCAGCGCGCCGGGCGAGCGGGCCAGGCGCTCCCCGGCGAGCACGACGGTGCGGCCCTGCCCGAGGGTGTCCTTGACCGTGGCGAGCTCGCCCTCGGCCTCGGGGGCCTCGGGGTCGCCGGCGAGGCTGCGCAGGACCTCGGCCTCGCCCCCGGCGGGCGTGGCGACCCACTGCCAGGCGATCTCCTCGCTCGCCCCGAGGGTCGGGCCGACGACGACGATGCGCTGGCGGCGCTGGCGCCAGGCCTTGCGCAGCCGCAGGAAGAGGATCGGCACCTCCTCCTTGGGGTCGAGCCCGGCGAGGACGACGGTGTCGGCGGCCTCGACGTCGTCGTAGCTGACGGTCTGCGAGCCGGCGACCGCGGCGAGGACCTCGCGCTCGTCGTCGGTGTGGGGGTGCAGGCGGAAGTCGACGTGGTCGGTGCCGAGGACGTCGCGGGCGAAGCGCCCGACGGCGTAGGCGTCCTCGTCGGTCAGCCGCCCGCCGGTCAGCACCCCGACCGACTCCGGGCCGCCGGCCTCGAGGGCCGCCGACAGCCGCCCGGCGACGTCGCGGGTGGCCGCCCGCCAGGTCGTCGGGGCGATCGCGCCGACCTCGTCGCGCACCCGCGGCTCGGTGATCCGCCGCTCGCTGGCGACGTACTCGAAGCCGAAGCGCCCCTTGTCGCAGTTCCACATCTCGTTGACCGCGGCGTTCTCGCGCGCGAGCTGGCGCTGGAGCTCCCCGCGGCGCAGGTCGACGCGGAGGTTGCAGCCCGCCGAGCAGTGGTTGCAGATGCCGTCGGCGCTGCGCAGGTCGAAGGGCCGGGACTTGAAGCGGTAGCTCGCCGCGGTCAGCGCCCCGACGGGGCAGATCTGCACGACGTTGCCGCTGAAGTAGCTCTGGTAGGGCTCGTCGGCGTAGATCGCGACCTGCTCGAGGGCGCCGCGCTCGAAGAGCTCGATGAAGGCGTCGCCGGAGATCTGCTGGCTGAAGCGCGTGCAGCGCGCGCAGAGCACGCAGCGCTCGCGGTCGAGGCCGATCTGCGGGCTGATCGGCACGGGCTTCTCGTAGCGGCGCTTCTCGTCGATGAAGCGGCTGTCGGGCGGGCCGTGGGCCAGCGTCTGGTCCTGCAGCGGGCACTCGCCGCCCTTGTCGCACATCGGGCAGTCGAGCGGGTGGTTGATGAGGAGGAACTCGAGCTGGCCCTCCTGGGCGATGCGCGCCATGTCGCTGGTGAGGTGGGTGCGCACCGCCATCCCGTCGGTGGCCTGCGTCGTGCACGAGGTCATCGGCTTGGGCAGCCCCTCGACCTCGACGATGCACTGCCGACACGCGCCGATGGGGTCGAGCAGCGGATGGTCGCAGAAGCGCGGGATCGTGATCCCGAGCCGCTCGGCGGCGCGGATGACGAGCGTGCCCTTGGGCACGGACAGCTCGTGACCGTCGATCGTCAGCGTGATGGTGTCGTCGCTCATCGCAGGCTTCCTGCTCGCACCGGCGCGGGCTGGGCGAAGTCGGTCGGGCGGTGGCGGGCGGCGTTGTCGGTGATGATCCCGGCGTGCGGCTCGAGGCCGTCGGGCAGCCGACCGTGCTCGATGAGGTGCTCGTACTCGTCGCGGAAGTACTTCAGCGACGACTTGATGGGGCTCGTCGCCGCGTCGCCGAGCGCGCAGAACGAGCGCCCGAAGATGTTGTCGCAGACCTCGTCGAGGATCCGCAAGTCCTGCGGGCGCCCACCGCCGGCGAGCATGCGGTCGTAGATCTGCGACAGCCAGAACGTGCCCTCACGGCAGGGCGTGCACTTGCCGCAGGACTCGTGCTCGTAGAACTTCGTCCAGTTCGACGCCGCCTCGACGACGCTGGTCTTGTCGCTGTAGACCATGAGCGCGGCGGTGCCGAGGAGGCTGCCGGCGGCGGCCACGGCGTCGAAGTCGAGCGGGACGTCGAGGTGCTCGGCGGTCAGCAGCGGCGTCGACGAGCCGCCCGGGGCGAAGAAGCGGACCTCGCGGCCGTCGAGCATCCCGCCGGCGGAGTGCTCGATGATCTCGCGGAACGTCGCGCCCATCGGCCACTCGTAGTTGCCGGGGCGGCTGACCTCACCGGAGACGCAGACGAGCTTCGTGCCGGCGGACTTCTCGGTGCCGAGCGACTTGTACCAGTCGACGCCGCGCTCGACGATCCACGGCACGTTCGCGATCGACTCGACGTTGTTGACCGCCGTCGGCGAGGCGTAGAGCCCGGCCACGGCGGGGAACGGCGGGCGCAGCCGCGGCTGGCCCCGCCGACCCTCGAGGGAGTCGAGCAGCGCGGTCTCCTCGCCGCAGATGTAGGCGCCGGCGCCGTAGTGCAGCGTGACGTGGACGTTGAGGCCGCTGCCGAGGATGTCGTCGCCGAGGTAGCCGGCGGCGTAGGCCTCGGCCATCGCCTCCTCGAGGCGCATGCCGGGGAAGAGGTACTCCCCGCGGATGTAGATGAACGCGCGCTCGGACTCGAGGGCGTGGCAGGCGATCGCGATGCCCTCGAGCAGTTGGAAGGGGTCGCGCTCCATGAGCTCGCGGTCCTTGAAGGTCCCCGGCTCGGACTCGTCGGCGTTGACGACGAGGTAGGTGGGCTTGCCGGTGCCCTTGGGCATGAAGCTCCACTTGACCCCGGTGGGGAAGCCCGCGCCGCCGCGGCCGCGCAGGCCGGCCTCCTTGACCATGCCGACGAGGTCGGCGGGGGCGATCTCGAGGGCCTGGGGCAGGGCGGTGTAGCCGCCCTCGCGCCGGTAGCCCTCGAGGGTGTGGACGTCGGGGACGTCGTAGCGCGACGACAGGACGGCGATCGGCTCAGCCATCGGTGCTCTCCTCGTCTGCCTCCGCCTCGACCTGGTCTGCGGCGCGCGGGTCCTCCTCGGGGCCCGGACCGGTGCCGGGGACGCCGGCCCCCGAGCGCCCGGGCTTCTCGCCGGGGGCGGTGCCGGGCTCCTGCGCCTCGAAGTCGGGATCGCGGCTGGGGAACTCGCGCGCCGAGGCGCCACCGGCTCCGGCGACGTCGTCGGGGTCGAAGCCGGCGCCGCGCACCGCCTCCTTGGCCGCCTCGCGCTCGGCGATCTCGGCCTCGCTGAACGTCGGGATGACCTCGGGCGCCTGCCAGCCCGGACCCGACGGCGCGGTGGCCGCCGGGGTCGGCCCGCCGTGGTGGCCCCGGGCCTTGGCCGCGGCCTGGGCCAGCGGCCCGTCGGGGTCCTCGACCGGCCCGAGCCCGGCAAGGCGGTAGGAGGCCTCGCGGATGCCCGGCGGCAGCGGCCCGCGGGTCGGCGCCGGCAGCGGCTCGCCGGCGAGGATCGCGTCGACGAGCGCCTCGGCGTCGGCGACCGACTGGCACTCGTAGTTGAGGTAGTCGACGGTCACCAGCGGCGCGCCCTCGCAGTTGCCGAGGCACTCGGCGTGCTCGAGGGTGACCGACCCGTCGGCGCTCGTCTCGTTCTGGGCGAGGCCGAGCTTGGCCTTCAGGCGCTCGTAGACCTCCGCCCCGCCGCGCACCGCGCAGGAGAACGACGTGCAGACGCTCACGAGGTGGCGGCCCATCTCCTCGCGCTTGTACATCGTGTAGAACGTCGCGACCGCGCCGACCTCGGCCTTCGTGAGCTCGAGGAGCTCGGCGCACTCGGCGACGCCGTCCTCGGAGATGTGCCCGTCGGCGTGCTGCACGAGGTGCAGCAGCGGCAGCAGCGCCGAGCGCTTCTGGGGGTAGCGGTCGACGAGGGCCTCGGCCCGGCCCCGCAGCTCCTCACTGAACACGGTCGTCTCGGTCCTTCCTCGCCCCACGACGCAGGGGGGCGCGCCTCACCGGTCGACTCCGCCCATGACGGGGTCGACCGAGGCCACGGCGACGATGATGTCGGCGACCCCGAGGCCCTTGGACAGGCCCGGCAGCGCGCCGATGTGGACGAAGGAGGGGTCGCGCACCTTCACGCGGTAGGGCTTGTTCGTGCCGTTGGAGGTCACGTGGTAGCCGAGTTCGCCGCGGGGGGACTCGATGGCCTGGTAGACCTGCCCCGCCGGGGCGGTGAAGCCCTCGGTGACGAGCTTGAAGTGGTGGATGAGGGCCTCCATCGACTGGCCCATGATCCGCGAGATGTAGCTGTTGGCGTTGCCGATGCCGTCGGGGCCGAGCGCGAGCTGGGCGGGCCAGGCGATCTTGTGGTCCTCGACCATCACCGGGCCGCCGGGCAGGCGGTCGAGCGCCTGCTCGACGATGCGCAGCGACTCGTAGATCTCCTGGATGCGGATGAGGTAGCGCCCGTAGGCGTCGGCGGTGTCGGTGATCGGCACGTCGAAGTCGTACTGCTCGATGCCGCAGTAGGGCTGGGACTTGCGCAGGTCCTGGGCGATGCCGGCCGAGCGCAGCGGCGGGCCGGTCACCCCGTAGGACAGGCAGGTCTCGGCGTCCATGACCCCGACGCCCTTGTTGCGCTCGACCCAGATCGGGTTCTCGGTGAGGAGGTCCTCGATCTCGCCGATGCGGTCGCGCATCTCGGCGCAGACCTGGCGCACCCGCGCGTCGAACTCGTCGGGGACGTCCTGGGCCAGCCCCCCGGGGCGGATGAAGGCGTGGTTCATCCGCAGGCCGCTCACGAACTCGAGGATGTCGAGGATCGACTCGCGCTCGCGGAAGCCGAAGATCATCGCCGTCGTCGAGCCGAGCTCCATGCCGCCGGTGGCGATCCACACGAGGTGGCTCGAGACGCGGTTGAGCTCGGTGAGGATGACCCGCAGCGCCTGCGCGCGCTCGGGGACCTCGTCGGTGATGCCGAGGATCTTCTCGACGGCGAGGCAGTAGGCGAGCTCGTTGTGCAGCGGCGCGAGGTAGTCCATGCGCGTGACGAACGTCACGCCCTGCACCCACGGGCGGTACTCGGTGTTCTTCTCGATGCCGGTGTGGAGGTAGCCGATGATCGGCTCGTTGTCGACGACGGTCTCGCCGTCGAGGGTGAGCCGCATCCGCAGCACGCCGTGGGTCGAGGGGTGCTGCGGCCCCATGTTGATGACCATGAGGTCGTCCTCGACGGCATCGGGGAGGTCTTGCCACTCCCCGGAGACGACGGTGAACTCGCTCGAGGGCTCGACCTCGGAGCCGTGGCGGCGGTCGGGGCGCTGCGTGTCGGTCATGGCTCGCTTTCGGCCGCTAGTAGCTGCGCTGGTCCGGCGGCGGGATCACGCCGCCCTTGTACTGCACGTCGACGCCGCCGAGCGGGTAGTCCTTGCGGTGCGGGTGGCCCTCCCACTCGTCGGGCATGAGGATGCGCGTGAGGTTGGGGTGGTCGGTGAAGACGACCCCGAACATGTCGTAGACCTCGCGCTCGAAGAAGTTCGCCGTGGCGTAGAGGTCGGTGAGGGTCGGCAGGACCGCGCCGTCGTCGTCGGGCACGGTCGTGCGCACGCGGAGCCAGTGGTTGTGGGTGATCGAGCGCAGGATCGCGTCGACCTCGATGCGCCCGACGTCCTCGACCTCGTAGGTCGGCCAGCCGGTCGTCTCCGCGGCCTTCTCCACGCGCTTGCCGCCGGGCCAGTGCACCCCGGAGAGGTCGGCGAGCATCTCGCAGCGCACGTCGGGGTCGTCGCGGCAGAAGGCGACGAGTTCGTGGTAGCGCTCGGGGGCCACGAGCAGGGTGAGCTCACCGCGGAAGGCGTCGACGGCCAGGCCGCCCTCGCCCTCGCCGAACGCCGCGACGATGTGGTCGCGCAGCGCGGCGAGCTCGTCGGACAGCGGGCGCTCCGGTCGCGTGCGCTCCCGCAGGCGGGTGGCCTCCCCACCGGCCATGTTCGGGTTCGCGCTGCCCGGGCCGCCCTTGCGGAACTGCCCGGCCTCCTCGCCCGGCTGGTCGACGTCGGTGATGTCGTGCTCGTCGGCCCCGTCATCGACGACGTCGCGCTCGGTGCCCTCGCTCATTGGCTCGACTCGCTCGGGGTGGACTGGCCGGTGCCGCGGGCGTAGTGGCCCACATGCGCGCGCCCGCCGCTCTTGGCCGTCGGCTGGGTGCTGGCCTGGTCGGGCAGCGTCGCCTCGTCGGGGCCGGCCCAGCCGGTGCGGGCGCGGAACTCCTCGATCGACTCGCCCTTGCGCGGGCGCTCGCGCAGCTGCTCGTTCTTGATCTTGTCGTGGAGCTTGAGGATGCCGTCCATGAGCATCTCCGGGCGTGGCGGGCAGCCGGGGACGTACATGTCGACGGGCACGACGTGGTCGACGCCCTGCACGATCGCGTAGTTGTTGAACATCCCGCCCGAGGAGGCGCACACCCCCATCGACAGCACCCACTTGGGGTCGGCCATCTGGTCGTAGATGTTGCGCAGGACCGGCGCCATCTTCTGGCTCACCCGCCCGGCGACGATCATGAGGTCGGCCTGCCGCGGGCTCGCGCGGAAGACCTCCTGGCCGAAGCGCGAGAGGTCGTAGTGCGCCCCTCCGGTCGACATCATCTCGATCGCGCAGCAGGCGAGGCCGAACGTCGCCGGCCACAGCGACCCCGAGCGACCCCAGCCGACGAACTTCTCGACGTTGGTCAGCAGGATGCCGCTGGGCAGTTGGGTCTCTACTCCCATTCCAGACCTCCTCGACGGAGGATGTAGTAGTACGACTCGAAGAGCAGCGCGACGAAGATCGCCATCGCCCAGAAGGCGAACCACCCGAGGTCGCGCAGCACCGTGGCCCACGGGTGCAGGAAGATCGCCTCGATGTCGAAGATGATGAAGAGCATCGCCACGAGGTAGAACTTCACGCTGAACCGACCGAGGCGGGGATCGGTCTCGTCGCCGGGGATGATCCCCGACTCGTAGGCCGCGCGCTTGGTGGGGTTGGGGTTCTTCGGGCCGAGGAACGACGACGCGGCGAGCGAGACCGCGACGAACCCGAACGCGATGATGAAGAGCAGCAGGAGCGGCAGGTACTCGTCGAGCATCGTCACCATCCTCGGGAGGTCGACCGGCCTCGGCGCAGCGCGGGCGCGGCCGGCACGGGTGCCGGCGCACACCCTACGGGCAGCCGCGACGGTCCGACAAACCCCTGGCCGGCCCTCATGCCGCCGGCACCGCCCGCGACAGCGTGTTGAGCAGGACGTCGGTGGCGTCCTTCGAGCGGTGGTTGACGAGGTGGGCCATCGTGCGGAAGACGAAGTCCATGAGGTGCCGCCGCGGCATGCCGTAGTCGCGCGCCAGGCGCATCACCGTCGGGCTGCCGAAGGCCCAGACGAACGCCCGCCCGAGGGTGTAGTAGCCACCCCACGCCTCGGTGACCGCCGCGGGGTAGGCCTCGAGCGGCTGGTCGGAGCGGCGCACGATCGCCTCGTGCGCGGCGGCCGCGGCCATCTCGCCCGCCTCGATGGCGTAGCTGATGCCCTCGCCGTTGAAGGGGTTGACCATGCCGCCGGCGTCGCCGACGAGGACGACGCCGCGGTGCACGAAGGGCTTGCGGTTGTGGGCCATCGGCAACCCCGCGCTGCGCGGCTTGCCGTCCATCGTCTCGGGGGTGATCTGCCACTCCGGCGGGAAGCCGGCCACCCACTCCTCGAGGACCTTGCGGTAGCTCGTCGTGCGGAAGTGCTCCGAGGAGGACAGCAGCCCCCAGCCGACGTTGACCTTGCCGTCGTCGAGGGGGAAGACCCAGCCGTAGCCGGGCAGGAGCTCGCCGCGCTCACCCGTGGCGGGGTCCGCCGGCGCCCGCATCTCGAGGAAGCCCTCCATCATGTCCATCTCGGAGCGGGGGCTGTCGTAGTAGGCGCGGATCGCCACGCCCATCGGCCGGGCCTCGTCGCGGCCCAGCCCGAGCGCGACGGCGAAGCGCGAGGACCCGCCGTCGCAGGCCAGCACGACCGGGGCGCGCACGACCCCCTCGCTGTGCGCGCCGTCGGGCTCGGTGCGGCGGTAGCGCACCCCGGCGACCCGGCCGTGCGAGGAGGAGAGGTAGACCGGCGCGATCGCCTCGGTGCGCTCCATGAGGTGCGCGCCGGCCTTCGCGGCGTTGCGCGCCAGGGCGTGGTCGAAGAGGTAGCGCGTCGCGGTCACCGAGTGGCTCGGGTAGTCCTCGAGCTCGGGCCAGGGCAGCTCGAGGACGACCTTGCCCCCGTACATCCGCAGGCCCTCCTGGCGGTCCCAGCCCGGCGGGGTCCCCTCGGCCTCCTCGGTCATGCCGAGCGAGGCCAGCGCCTTGACGGCGCGCGGGGTCAGCGCGTCGCCGCAGACCTTGTCGCGGGGGAAGGCCGCCTTCTCGAGGAGGACGACATCGTGGCCGGCCTGCGCGAGGAACGTCGCGGTGGCCGAGCCTGCCGGGCCCGCGCCGATGACCACGGCGTCGGCGTGGATGACCTGCGCGGGGCTGACCGGGGTGTGCGTCACGTTCGCTCCTCGCCGACGGTGCGCGGGTGTCGACCTGCAGAGGCGGTCCCGCGGCGACGCGCGGTCGCCGCACCCCTCCCCCGGCTCGACGTGAGCCTCACGGGCGCAAGGCTACCAGCGCTGACGGGCTCGTGACCGCGGTCACATGCCCGCGGTCGCGCGCGTCCCGGGCTCGGTCGCGGCGCCCTCAGCGCCCCCGGCGCGGCAGGCGAGCGCGCGCACCCGGGCCGACGGCGCGACCGCGCCCACCCGAGCGCCCCGGGCGTCCCGGGCTCAGCGGCGCGCGTGGTGCAGCGCGACGATCCCCCCGGTGAGGCTCTTCCAGCGGACCCCGCTCCAGCCCTGCCGGGCGATCGTCGCCGCGAGCTCGCGCTGGTCGGGCCACAGCCGGATCGACTCGGCGAGGTAGCGGTAGGCCGCCGGCGCGCTCGAGACGACCTTCGCGATCGCCGGCAGCGCGCCGATGAGGTAGCGCTCGTAGACCTCGGCGAAGGGCCTCCACGTGGGATGGCTGAACTCGAGGACCGCGAGGCGCCCGCCGGGCTTCGTCACGCGCGCGAGCTCGCCCAGCCCCGCGGCGACGTCGGGCAGGTTGCGCAGCCCGAAGGCGATCGTCACCGCGTCGACGCTGGCGTCGGGTAGCGGCAGGCGGGTGCCGTCGGCGTTGATCCAGGTGAGCCCTGAGGCCCGGGGGACGCCGCGCGCCTCGCGCTGGGTGCCGGCGGCGAGCATCGGGTAGCTGAAGTCGAGCGCGAGCACGCGGGCGCCGTCCCCACTGGCCGCGGCGAGCTCGTGCGACAGCGGCCCGGTGCCGGCCGCGACGTCGAGCAGCAGCTCCCCCGGCCTGGGGTCGACCGCGGCGACGGCGACGCGCCGCCAGTGGCGGTCCTGCCCGAGCGAGAGCACGGCGTTGGCGAGGTCGTAGCGCGGCGCCACCCGGTCGAACATCTGCTGGACGAGCGCGGCGTCCTTCTGCGGCCCCGAGTGCGGGTCGGGCAGCGCACCGTCGGCGCCAGCCACCATCGCGGGCTCGGCGGTCAGGGGATCGGTCCCGGTCATGGCGCGACGGTACCCCCCTCACGGGACCCCTGCCGAGGCTGCCGCCCCACGCCGCCACCCCGCATCCCCGCCGCGGCTGCCTCCCGCGCGCGCGACACCCCGCTTGGCGCCCGCCGCGCGCAGGTGGTGCATCAACGGCGCGGAGGTGGTGCGCCAACGGCGCGGAGGAGACGTCGAGCGCCCCGCGGCGCGCAGGTGGTGCATCAACGGCGCGCAGGTGGTGCGCCAACGGCGCGCAGGTGGTGCGCCAACGGCGCGCTAAGGGCCCCGGCCCCACGCCCGTCGTGGCGGTGGTGGGCGAACGGCGCGCCACCGCCCGCCGGACTCGCTCCACCCACGCGCCAACCGGACCTGCCGCACCCTCGTGGTGAGCCAACGGCGTGGTCCAGCCCGCCGAACCCCCACCAGGACGCACTCGCACGGTCCGCCGTCCCGGGGGTGGTGCGCCAACGGCGCGCCTGAGCCCACGGAACGCTGACCACCGATCGGCGGGGCGCCTCGGCAACCCGGAGTCGAGCCCCGATCGCGCGCTCAGTGCACCACCTCCACAGCCGCAAGGGCGGCCGGGGTGGGCCGCCCGGCCAGGCAGCGGTGGCAGGCTCCCCCAGCGGAACCGCTCGCAGCACGCGACCATGGAGGCACGGAGCCCGGGGCGGCACTCGACCGACGTCCACGCGGCGTCCCCGGTTCGCGACGGCCTCAAGGCCCTCAGTGGGGTTGCCGATGCTGCGGGCGGAAGGCACGACAGGAGAGAGAGCCCGATGCCGTTGCTCAAGCGCCGCACCACCACGACCACCGACGACGGGCGCCCGTGGTGCCGGTACTGCCACGTCGCGGTCACCCTCGACGCCGACGGCTGCTGCGAGCTCGGCCACCGGGTGATGAGCCCCGA
>JAWOAS010000105.1:0-10858 GCA_046498405.1 Egibacteraceae bacterium | reverse complement strand
CCAATGAGTCTAGGCAGGGTCCCCAGAACTCGGTAGACGGGATCAGAAAATCGTGATCTATATTTCGCCTGGCTCCCCTAGGGACGGTCCCCGATGAGCAGGGTGGCAGGCCGTACGGCGCCACGGCCGCGCTGACGAGGTGCTCGCCGAGCGGGCTGTCGGCGACCATGAGGTCGGCCTCGTCGGCCTCCTGGGCCTCGTCGGTCTCGTCGGTCTCGTCGGTCTCGTCGGTCTCGTCGGTCTCCTCGACCTCGTCGTCGGTCGGTTCCTCGGCCTCGTCGGCCTCGTCGGCGCAGGCGGCGACGAGGAGGGCGAGCGCGGCGATGAGCAGCAGCAGGCGGCGGTGCGGCATGGGGTCTCCTCCCGGTTGGTAAGCGCTCATGAGCGTTCCACCGTGCGAGCCTCCGACACCCATCGGAGGTCGGTCGTCACGACCCGGCGACGCGCACCGCCTCGTGGGGCTCGGGCTCGGGCATGGCCCCGCCGTGGACGATCCCCGCGAGGACCTCCGCGGCGCGCGCCATCGCGGGGGTGGCGCGGCTGAAGAGGGCCGTGGCGTCGGTGGCCCACCAGCGGCCCTGCCGGACCGCCCGCAGGCCGGCGACCTCCGGGCGGCCGAGGAGCTCGCGGCTCTCGGCGATCGTGGCCTCGAGCCCGTAGCCACAGGGCATCGCGACGACGATGTCGGGGTCGTGATCGGCGACGACGTCCCAGTCGGTGCGGGCCGAGGGCTCCCCGGGCCCGATGAGGGCGTGGCGGCCCCCGGCGATCTCGACGAGCTCGGGGACCCAGTGGCCGCCGACGAAGGGCGGGTCGCCCCACTCGAGGGTGAGCACCGTCGGTCGTGGCAGCTCGGCGACGCGGTCGCTGACCTGCCCGTGGCGGGCGGCGATGCCCGCGATGACCTCGTCGGCCTCCTGCTCGCGGCCGAGCGCCCTGCCGAGCGCGCGGAGGTCCTCGCCGAGGCTCGCCACCGAGGTCGCCTCGAGCGCGACGAGCTCGGCACCGGCCGGCAGCGCGGCGACGACGTCACGGCTGTCGACGGCGCAGACGTCGCAGACCTCCTGGGCGATGACGAGATCGGGGGCCAGCCGCGCGAGCCCCTCGGCGTCGGTGCGGTACAGCGGTGTGCCGCTGAGCACGGCGTCGACGACCTCCCGGTCGATCTGGGCCGGGGGCGTGGCGACCTGCTGCTGTGGCGCCGAGGGCAGCGTGCTCGCGGTGAGCACGGGCTTGCCGTCGGCCGCGGGGTGGTCGCACTCGTGGGAGACCCCGACGAGCTG
Source organism: Egibacteraceae bacterium (assembly GCA_046498405.1). GTDB lineage: Bacteria > Actinomycetota > Nitriliruptoria > Euzebyales > Egibacteraceae > T1Sed10-49. The sequence continues at coordinate 9,575 of JAWOAS010000105.1, read as the reverse complement.
CGCCTCGAGGCCGAGGGCGACCACGAGGTCGGTGCCCGCGGGGATGAGACTGGCGATCCTCGGCGCCTCGTGGGTGACGTCGGGGCCTGGGCCCGGGTGGGGCTCGGTCGAGGTGTCGTCGGCCATCATCGCTCCTGTCGAGGCCCGTGCACCGTACCCGAGCCCAGCGCTCGTCTCCGTGCCGGCGCGCCGGTGCGGGGGAGCCTGCGCCCGCGCGAGGCTCACGCGTGCTTTCATGGGGTCCCGAACTGGAGGAGACCATGCCCGGAGGACGCACGATCGCGGCGCTCGCGCTCGCGGGCCTGCTCGCCGCCTGCGGCGGCGAGGGCGAGGAGGAGGACGAGGACCTCGGCGCCGACCTCCTCGACCCCGAGCCCACCGAGGAGCCCGAGCCCACCGAGGAGCCCGAGCCCACCGAGGAGCCCGAGCCCACCGAGGAGCCCGAGGAGGAGGGCGAGGGCGAGGGTGAAGGTGAGGAGACCTACGAGGTGCAGTCGGGCGACACGCTCCTCAGCATCGCCGAGGAGTTCGGCGTCGAGCTCGACGACCTCATCGAGGCCAACGACATCGACGACCCCGACCTCCTGCAGGTTGGCGAGGAGCTCGTCATCCCGTGACGCACGGCACGTGCCAGAGGCCGCCGACGCGCTCGCTGACGAGGGCGTAGCCGCAGCCGTCGGCGTCCCAGGCCACCGCCTCGCCCTGGGGCAGCAGGGGACCGGGGACCTCCCCGGCCTCCCACGCCGGTAGCGTCGCGAGGTCCGCCGCGGGCTCCGGCGGGGTCAACAGCACGACGTGGTCGTAGGTGCGCAGCAGCGCCCGCCCGTCGGCGGCCACCGAGCCACCGGTGACGACCTCGCCGACCACGAGCCCGAGGACGCGACGCTGCGGCGCCGGCAGGACGATCTCGCCAGCCTCCTCGAGGACGCCGTCGGAAAAGGCCGGCGCGGCGTAGAGCCGCGTCGGTCCGGTCTCGCCGCGCTCGGCGTCGAAGGGGGCCTTCGTCACGAGGAAGGGCCGGCCGTCGGGGTCGACGAGCAGCGCCTCGGCGTCGTGCGGGCCGTCGGGGTAGGCGAGTCGTGCGGTCTCGGCGGGCAGGGGCTCGGTGGGCGCAGGCGCGTCGAGGTCCGGCTCGACGATGCGGTGGATCTCGACGTGCTCGCGGGAGCGGAGGTTGTCGCCGATGTCGCCGACGTAGAGGCAGGAGCGCGCGTCGTCGGGTCCGCAGGGGGCGACCTCGAGCGACTCGGTGTCGACGGCGTCGAGGCCGGCGATGCGCAGCGGTCCGTGCAGGCGGGCCTCGCGGTCGAGGAGCCAGACGCCGTCGGTGCCGGGGCGGTCGTCGAGGAGGTAGCGCCATCCGGGGTTGCGCGCGCTCGCCGCCAGCCCCGAGGCACCGGGGACCTCGGTGGCGTCGAAGCGCCCGAGGACGCTCGGCGGCCCGAACCCCGCGGCGTCCTCCTCCGGCTCGGGTTCCGCGGCGTCGGCCTCCGGCTCGGGTTCCGCGGCGTCGGCCTCCGGCTGGGGTTCCGCGGCGTCCTCCTCCGGCCCGGGCCCCGCAGGCTCTGCCGGCATGGCGCAGGCGCCCAGGGTCGCGAGCGCGAGCGTGAGGAGGGCCAGGGCGGTGGTGCGGACCATGCCCCCATCATCACCACCGTCGCGGCCGGGGGCGAGGCGCCGCGCCGGGCGCCGGCCGGGCCGAGCGCTCCGCTCGGCCTCCCTGCCCATCCCGCCGGGGCAGGGAGGCGCGGCCGCCCGTCGCGGGCGTCACGGCGCTCGACACCCTTGTCACATGATGATCACGGAGCGTAGTACGGCGCGCCATCACACGTTTGGAGTGTTTCCCTTGGCCGCGGGGTCCTCCGTGAGGGGGGTTGGTGCCTGGCCCGATTGGACTAGTCACTTCCGGTGCACCCCGTCGTGGGGGCCGTCGCGGGCCGGGGCGTCGCGGGCGAAGGGCCCGACGCGGCCCGGCGGGGAGAGGATCCTTGACCGGAGGGCTCAACGAGGGCATGCTAGGGGGTCCACTCCGCCCGACGAGGGCCCCTGCTTCCCGCCGCAGGGGCCCTTCGTCTGTCTGGTCCCAGACGGGCGCCCGCGGGGGTCGTCCGCCGCCTTTGACAGGATGTCCTGACGCGGTGTCAGGCGTGGCGTAGGGTAGCGGCATGGCCACGACCGCGACCCCTGCCGACGCCACGGCCCGGGCCCTGCTCGACGCCGCCCTGCGCGTCTTCGTCGAGCAGGGGGTGCGCTCGGCGCGCATGGAGGACGTCGCCGCCGCGGCGGGGGTCTCGCGCGCGACGCTCTACTACCACTTCCGCTCCCGCGAGGCGCTGCTCGAGGCCCTCGTGCTCGACGGCGTCGACGGCCTCGCCGGGGCGGTGACCGGGACGATCGACGACGGCGCCCCCGTCGAGCAGGTCGTCGCCGCGGCGGTGCGCTACTTCGCCGAGCACGCCGGGCTCGTGCGGCTGCTCGTCACCGAGCTGTGGGCGCTGCCCGAGGAGCCGGGTCGTCTCGCAGCCCGTCTCGAGGAGGCCGTCGTCGGGCCCCTCGCCGCCCGCATCGCCGAGGGCGTCGAGCGCGGTGAGCTGCGCCGCTGCGATCCCCGCATCGCCGCGGCCGCGCTCATCGGCCAGGTCGAGGCCGTCGTCGGGTCCCGCCTGCTGCGCGACGAGCCCCTCACCCTCGACGTCGTCGAGCCCGAGCTCGTCGCGTTCGCGCGCGCCGCGCTCAAGGCTGAGGGGTAGGCGGGGACGGTGCAGCGGCTCCTCGAGCTCATGGCGCGCGCGGTGTCGCGACGACCGGCGCTCGTGCTCGCCGCGCTCGCCGTGGCCACCGTCGTGCTCGGCCTGCTCGGCCTGCAGCAGGAGGTCGAGACCGACATCACGGAGTTCTCCGCCGAGTCGGAGCTCACCGAGGTCTTCGACCGCATCGAGGACGCGTTCGGCGCGCGCGGCGGGTCGATCCAGATCATCGTCGACGCCGGGCAGGGCGGCAACGTGCTCTCCGCCGACGGCCTGCGCCTCGCCGACGAGCTCGTCGAGCTCGCCGGCGACGTCGACGAGGTCGACGCCGCGCTGCGCGAGGGCACCGACCGCTCGCCGGCGGTCGTGTCCTACGCCACGCCGATCCTCCCGCAGGTCGCCCAGCTCGGCGTCGACCTCGAGGACCTCAGCGACCCGCTCGCCGCCTCGGTGGTGCGCTCGGTCGTCGACGGCCAGGGCGCGGGCGACCTCGAGGGCCTCGTCGCCGAGGACGCCGACCTCGACGAGGCCGAGGCGCGCGGCGGGCTCGTCGTCCTCCAGCTCTCCGCCGACCTCGAGGAGGGGCAGGCCACCGAGGCGAGCACCGCCCTGCAGGACGCGCTCGCCGAGCGGGAGACCGGATGGTTCGACGTCGAGCCCTTCAGCTTCGCGATCCTCACCGTCGACATCGAGGAGGGCCTGCTCGACGACCTGCCGCTGCTCATGGGGCTGTCGTTCGCGCTCATCATCCTCATCCTCGCGGTGCTCTTCCGCTCGTTCGCCGACGTGGCCTTCGGCGTCGTGGGCCTCGTCCTCACGATCGTCTGGATGAACGGCCTCGCGGTCCTGCTCGGCCCGGACCTGCTCGGCCTGACCGGGCCCTTCAACCAGATCGCCGTCGCGGTGCCGGTGCTGCTCGTCGGGCTCGGCATCGACTACAGCGTCCACCTCAACGCCCGCTACCGCGAGGAGCGCACGGCGGGCTCCGACGCGCCCCGCGCCGCGGCCACGGCGGTGCGCACCGTCGGGGTCGCCCTCCTGCTCGCCACGGTCACGACGGTCATCGGCTTCCTGTCCAACCTCGCCACGCCCCTGCCGCCCATCGCGGACTTCGGCGCCTTCGCCGCCGCCGGCATCGCCTCGGCGTTCGTCGTCATGGGGCTGCTCATCCCCTCGGCCCGCAACCTCATCGACCGGCGGCGCCGGCCGCCCCTGCCGCGCGTGGCCGGGGCGGCCTCGGAGGGCGACGCGCCGGCCGGGCCCATGGCCCGACTCGCGTCGGCGCCGGCGCGCGCCCCCTGGCTCGTGCTCGCGGCGTTCGCCGCGCTCGCCGGGCTCGGTGGCTGGGGGGCCACCGACCTCGACACGAGCTTCAGCCAGGAGGAGTTCATCCCCGAGCAGTCCAACGCCGCGGCGCTGCTCGACCGCATGGATCTCCTCTTCGGCGGCGACGTCTCCGAGCAGACCTTCGTCCTCGTCGAGGGCGACCTCACCGACCCGGGTCTGCTCAACGAGATCCTCGAGGCCACCGAGGACCTCGACGAGGTCGACGACATCGTCACCGCCGACGGGCAGGCCGACGTGCAGTCGCCCCCGACGGTCGTGGCCGGCCTCGAGCGCACCGTCGAGGCGGTGCGCCTGCAGCTCTCGGCGCAGTTCGCGCTGCTCGACGACCCCGACGAGGCCGCGCAGGGCCTTCCGCTGCCCGAGACCCTCACCGTCGAGGACCTTCCGGCGGCGTTTCTCGACGAGGCCGCCGCCGAGGACATCCCCCTCGACGACGGTGACCTCGACGCGCTCGAGCGACGCCTGCCCGAGGGGATCTCCGCCGTCGAGGCGCTGCTGTCGGCGCTGCCGGGCGCCGAGCTCGTGGCGACGGTGCGCGAGGGCGCCGTGGAGCAGCTCGAGGAGGAGGCGCCCGACGGCGTGGGCGACGAGGCGCTCGCCGAGCTCGCCGCGCTCGAGGCCGAGGAGATCGACCGCGCGGCCCTCGAGGAGGCCGACTGGCCCGACGACGAACTGCCCGACGACGCCCTCGACCTCCTCGACGCCGCCGAGAGGATCGCGGAGCTGGGCTGGGACGGGGAGCGCTTCGACGCCGATGCCGACGTCGAGGCGATCTACGAGGAGGTGCGCGCGGTCACCGGCGGTGACCTCGACGCGGTGCTCGGCGACGACGGGCAGAGCGGGCTGCTCATCGTCGGCTCACAGGCCGGCGAGCAGGGCGCCGAGGCCCTCGCCGCCGCGCTCACCGACCGGCTCGCCGGCGTCGAGGCCGCGGGGGCCACGACCGCGGTGGCCAGCGAGCAGCTCGTCATCATCGAGACCCTCGACGAGCTCGCCGACGCTCAGATCGGGGCGATCGTCATCAGCCTCGGGGCTGCGCTACTCCTCCTCGTCGTGTACTACGGCGTGACCGCCCGGCGCCCGATGCTCGGCGTCGTCACGATGATCCCGCCGTTCCTCGCCGTCCCGCTCATCCTCGGCTCGATGCGCGTGGCCGGCCTCGCCTTCAACGCCCTCACCGCCACGGTGGCCTCGATCGCCGTCGGCATCGGGGTGCCCTACGGCATCCACCTCACGAACCGCTACCTCGAGCAGCGCGAGCGCGGCGGCACGCCGGCGCAGGTCGCACGGGAGACGATCCGCCACACCGGGGCGGCCCTCGTCGGCTCGGCGATCACCACCGCCTCGGGCTTCGGGGTCCTCGTCTTCAGCGGGCTCGAGCCGATCCGCCAGTTCGGTGGCGTGACCTCGGTGACGATCCTCTACGCCCTCGTCGCGGCGGTGCTCGCCGAGGCCGCAGGGCTCGTGGTGTGGGACCGCCACCACCGCAAGCGGCACGGCCCGACGCCGGGGGAGACCCTTGGGGGCCCCGAGGCCTCCCCCGAGGTCGCCGTCGGCTCGGCGCACCGCAGCGAGCCCGTGCCCGACGCCAAGGGGGCGGGGGCATGAGGCGCACGGGACGGACCCTGGCCGTCGGCAGCGCCGTGGCCCTGGCCGTGGCCCTCCTCGCCCTCGGAGGGCCGCTCGTGTCCGTCGAGCGCTCGTGGCCGCTGCTGCTCGGGGCCGCGGTCGGCCTCGCCCCCGGTGGCACCGTCGCCACGCGGGGACTCGGCCTCGTCGGCGGCCTCGTCGTCGGCTGGGGCGGCGCGCTGGCCGCAGCGGCGCTCGCTCCCGCCACGCCCGTCGGCGATGCCCTGGCCGCGGGGCTCGCCGTGCTCGCCGCGACGCTGCTGGCCGCCGCCACGCGAGGCCGGGTGCCCCTGTGGACCTGGCTGGCGGGGCTCGCCGCGCTCGCGGCCGCGCGACCCGACGCGGCGGTCGGCGTGGCCGCACCGCGCTTCGCCGACGTCGCCGACGCGGCGCTCGGCCTGGCCACCGGGCTCCTGCTCGCCGGCGTCGGCGCGGTGCTCAGTGCCCGAGCCGACGCTGCGCAGCCGCCGAGCGTCGAGGAGCGCGCCGACGCCGCGCCGCCGCCGAGCGTCGAGGAGCAAGCCGACGCCGCACAGCCGGCAGGTCCTGCGGACGACAGCGAGGAGGCGGGCACGTGACCGGCAGGCTGCGCGCCGGCGGCGTCGCTGCCGCGCTGCTCGCGCTCATGCTGGCGACGTCGTTTCAGCCGGTGGCCGCCGGCGCCGAGCACGACGGCGGCCGCGTCGACGCGGTGGCCGTCCACGAGGCCCTCGAGGCGACGTTCGACCCGGACGGCGAGCTGCGCGAGGCCACGGTGCGCACGGCGCTCGACGTCGTCGGCCACGGCGAGGTCACCCTCGAGCTGCCGACCGGGCAGGGCGTGCGCCGCATCGACGGCTTCGCCCAGCCCGAGCCCGTCGACGACGGCGCGCGCCTGGCCCTCGACCTCACCGAGCCCGTGCGCCGCGACCTCGTCGCCGAGGTCGGTGCCGAGGAGCTGCCGCTGCTGCTGCGCGCCCGCTACGAGCTCGATGGGCGCCCGGTCAGCGCCGGGGACCTCGCGGGGGCCTCCGGCGAGGCGGTCATCCGCGTGCAGCTCCGCGACCTCACCGCCGAGGCCACGCCCCTCGTCCATACCGTCGAGGAGCGGCCGATCATCGCCGAGCGCGACCTCGCGGTGCCCGTGGCCGCGCGCCTGGCCGCCGAGCTCGATGGCAGCTGGTCCGAGGTCGAGGTCGTCGGCGGCAGCGTGGCCCCGCAGGGCCGCGCGGGCACGCTCGCGACGTGGTCGGGGACGCTGCTCGAGCCCTTGACCGCCGGTGAAGCCGAGATCGAGATCCGCGGCGTCGTCGACGACGCGGCCGTGCCGACGATCGTCGTCGAGGCCGCCCCGCTGCACCGGGGCGATGGTTCGGAGCTCGCCCATCTCACCGAGCTCCTCGACGACCGTCAGCGCGACGACGCGCTCCTCGCCTTCGGCCTCGCCGGGGTCACCGACGGGCTCGTCGGCCTGCGCGAGGGCCTCGGCGAGCTCACCGGCGGCCTCGAGGAGCTCGAGGAGGGGGCGCGCGAGCTCGCTGGCGGCGTCGCCGAGGCAGCCGAGGGGGCCTCGGGACTGGCCGGGGGTCTCGGCGAGCTCGGGGCGGGCGTCGACGGGCTCGCCGACGGGCTCGCCGAGCTCGCCGGAGGCTCCCGCGACCTCGCCGACGGCAGCGCCGAGTACGCCGCCGGCGTCGCCGAGGTCGACGAGCAGGCCGACCTGCCCGATCCCGATGAGCTGACCGGCGGGTTGGCGCAGCTGCCCACGGCGCTCGACGGGCTCGCTGCCGGCGCCCGCGATCTCGAGGCCGGTGCGCAGACGCTCGCCGACGAGACCGGCGAGGCCATCGAGGAGCTCGACCTCTCGGCGCTCGCCGAGGCCACCGCAGCGCTCGAGGAGAGCGCCGAGGCGCTCGAGGTCATCGGCGGCGCGCTTGCCGGCACCGACGAGGAGGGCCTCACCGACGGGCTCGACGCCCTCGCCGCGGAGCTCGGCGCCGCCACGGCCGAGCTCGACGCGACGATCGCCGAGCTCGAGGCTGCCGGCGCCGACGAGGCCACCCTCGCGGCGCTGCGCGGGGCACGGGAGACCATCGCCGGCGCGCAGCAGGGCGTCGCGGCCAACAGCGAGGGGATCGCCGCGGTCCTCGACGACACCGTCGGGCAGCTCGGCGAGCTCGCGCTCGGGCTCGCGGAGGTCGCCGAGGGCCTCGCCGAGGTCGAGGCCGGGCCCGGCGGGCTCGCCGAGCTGCCCGCGGCCATCGAGGGGCTGGCCGGCGGGGTCGGGGAGGTCGCCGCCGGCGCCGAGGAGCTCTCCGTCGGGGCGCAGGAGGCGGTCGACGAGATCGCCAGTGGCGCCGCCGGCCTCGCCGAGCTCGACACCGCGCTCGGTGAGCTCGCCACCGGAGCCGAGGGGCTCGCCGAGGGCGCGAGCGGCGTTGCCGAGGGCACGACGCAGAGCGCGGCGGGCGCCGAGGAGCTCGGGGCCGGCACCGATGAGCTCGCCGCCGGCGGCGAGGAGCTCGCCGGCGGGCTCTTCGAGGCCACCGGCGGCTCGCGGGAGCTCGCCGGGGGCCTCGACGGCGCGGCCGAGGGCGGCGCGGAGCTCACCGGTGGCGTGCGGAGCTTGCGTGAGGAGGGCGTCGCCCCGCTCGTCGTCCAGGTCGACGACGCCAGCGAGGCGACCTCGCTCGACCTCGCGACCCTCGGCGCGCTCGAGCGGCGCGCCGAGGAGGATGCGCTCGTCGTCGGCGCGCCGGAGGGGGCGCAGACGAGCGCGAGCTACCGCCTCGTGCTCGACGCCGGGGTCGACGCGCGCACCGGCACCGCGACCGCTCAGCTCGTCGGGGCCATCGCCCTGCTCGTGGCCATCGGGGGCCTCGAGGCGCTGCGTCGCCGCATCGCGGCGGTGTGAGCGGCCCACCCGGCCGCGCTGCGGCACCCGCGCAGCGGTCGACGGAGGGCCACCGCCAGGTCACCGTGCCGCGGCATGCCCCGATGGCCAAGGCCGCCCGCCGGTTGGGCCCGGGCCAGGCGACCCATACTCAGAGCATGACCGCAATCGTTGATGGCTTCGTCCACCGTGAGCGCGCGCGCCTGGCGTCCGAGCTCGCGGCCGCCAGCGAGGACAGCCTGCGTGGGGCGCTGCTCGCCGAGGTCCGTGCCGCCAGCGCGCCGTTCGGCAAGGCGCCCGAGGCCTGGCGGCTGGCCGAGGCGCTCGCCGCGTGCCGTGCGCGCGGCCTCGGGGCGTGGGCGACCGCCGAGCTCGCCGCCGCAGGGCTGGCCGAGCCCCGCGATGGCACCGGAGCGGTCGCGCCCGACGCCGCGGCGTAGCGGTCGCCAGAGCCGGGAAGGGGAATCGAACCCCTGACCTGCCGCTTACAAGGCGGCTGCTCTGCCAGCTGAGCTATCCCGGCGCGCCCGCAGCGTAGGCCCTCCGCAGCGGTGCTGTCAGCGGCGCGGCGGCCGGGTCGCTGTCACCGGCGCGACGGCGGGGTCGCTGGCACCGGGGCCGAGCCCGCGGGGACAGTGTGTCCGGCCGCGCCAGGCGCCCGGGGACGGACCCGAGGCCCCGGCGTGTCGCAGGAGTACCATCGCAGCGATGAGCGCGCCCGAGCTGACGCGACTGCAGCGGGTCACCTACCGCGTGTGGCTGGCCGTCGGGCTGCTCGTGCTCGGTGCCGTCGCCTTCTACGTCCTGGCCCGACCCTTCGCGGTGCTCGTCCCGCCGCTGCTCGTCGCGCTCCTCCTCGTCTACCTCCTCAACCCCGTCGTCTCCGGGTTCCGTCGACTCGGCATCCCGCGGCTGCTCGGGACGCTCATCTCCTTCGCGCTCTTCTTCGGCTCGATCGTCGGGATCGGCGCGCTGCTCGG
>JAWOAS010000065.1:0-7888 GCA_046498405.1 Egibacteraceae bacterium | reverse complement strand
GCCCATGGGGCCGGTGGGAGCCCCCGGAGGAGGGTCGGTGGGACCCTCCTGGACCCTCGAGGGGGTGCGTCGTGAGCGACCATCCACCGCCTGGTGCGCCTCCACCGCCGCCCGGCCAGCCGCCTGCCGGAGTCCCCCCGCCGCCGGGGGTGCCGCCGCCGGGAGCCCCGCCGCCTGGGGCGCCGCCGCCTGGGGCGCCGCCGCCTGGGGCGCCGCCCCCGCCCGGGGGCCAGCCACCTACGGGACCGGGTGGACGCCGGGGCGCCGGCGGTCGCCGTGGCCTCGTGGCCGCGCTCGTCGGCGTCGGCGTCCTCGCCGTCGTCGCGCTCGTCACCGTCGGCGTGCTCCTGCTGCGCGGCGGCCCCGACCTCGAGGTCCGCCTCGAGCCGGTCGCCGCCGTCGTCCCCGACGCCTTCACCGACAGCGTCGCGGTCGACGAGAAGCCCCTGCCCGACGAGATCCTCATGCCCGTGTCCACCCAGGACGCCCTGCCGCCACGAGGTGGGGACCCCATCGAGCACACCGGCGCGCCGCCGAGGTCCCAGGCGGTGGCCGGATCGTTGCCGGGCCTCTACGGCGGGACCCGCGAGACCGGCAGCTGCGATCCCGAGCGGCTCGTGCGCTTCCTCGAGGCCAACCCCGACAAGGCCGCGGCCTGGGCGGGGGTCTTCGAGATCGGCCCCTCGCAGATCCGCGGCTTCGTCGACACCCTCACCCCCGTCGTGCTCACGCGTGACACGCGGGTCACCAACCACGGCTTCGCCGGCGGCGAGGCCACCCGCGTCCAGGCGGTGCTGCAGGCCGGCACCGCGGTCCTCGTCGACGACCGCGGCGTGCCGCGGGTCAAGTGCGCCTGCGGCAACCCGCTGCTGCCCCCCGCCACGATCCCGCGTGAGGTCACCGTCGGCTTCGACGGCGACCCGTGGGCCGGCTGGCGCTACGACCAGCTCGTCACCGTCACCGTCGAGACGCGCATCGACGTCTTCGTCACCGTCGACCTCGACGGGGGCGCGCCGTTCAACCGCCCGGTCGGCACGACCGGCGAGGGCGACACGACCGTGGCCGACGCCGAGCTCTGCGAGCTCTTCCCCGACGACCCCGCCTGTGACCGCCTCGTCGCTGACGAGCCCGAGCTCGGCACCGGCGACCTCCAGGCGACGCTGCGCTGGACCTCCGATGCCGACCTCGATCTCGCGGTGACCGACCCCGAGGGCTCCCGGGTGAGCTTCGCGAGCCGGACCGCGCCTAGCGGCGGGGAGCTCGACCACGACGTCATCCCCTGCGGCGAGCCCGAGCGGGCGCGGGTCGAGAACGTCTACTGGCCCGAGGGCGTGGCGCCGGGGGGCGAGTACGTCGTCGAGGTCACGTACTTCAGCCGTTGCGACGATGACGGACCCCACGAGTTCACCCTCGAGGTCCTCGTCGACGGCGTCCGCGAGATCGACGTCACCGGACGCCTCGCCGACCCCGGCGACACCGAGACGTGGACGCTGACCCTGGGCGACGGCGAGCCCGAGCCCGAGCCTGAGCCGAGTCCCGAGCCTGAGCCGAGTCCGGACCCGATCTCCGAGGCCGAGGCCTTCTGCGCGGAGGTGGGCTGCCCCGGCGGGGAGTTCATCCGCGACGCCTACGGCCCCGGCGAGCACGAGTGCCACTGCGGCGACGTCCCCGGCCCCGCGCCGGCGCCCGACGCCGGGATGGCCTGCGACGAGATCATCCCCGTCGGGGGCGCGTGCGTCTGCGTGCGCTACCTGCCCGACGGCACCGAGGAGTACGAGGAGGTGCCCGGCTCGACCGAGTCGGACTGCATGTAGGCGGCAGGAGGGCCGCGGTCCGCCCGTTGACGCCGCCTCGACGCTCGCCGTAGCGTCGACCGGCGCCGGGTCGGCTGCTGCCCTCGGCGCGCCCCCACCCCAAGGAGGTCCGGCATGGCCGATGACAAGCGCATCCTCGCGTTCGGTGACTCGCTGACGTGGGGGTGGGTGCCCAGCGACGACTTCGTCCCCACCACCCGCTACCCCCTGCCCCAGCGGTGGACGGGGGTGATGCTCGAGGCCCTCGGCGGCGGCTACGAGGTCGTCGAGGAGGGCTTGAGCGGCCGCACGACCAACGTCGACGACCCGCTCGACGGCCGTCTCAACGGGGCGGCGTACCTGCCGGCGGCGCTCGCCACGCACCTGCCGCTCGACCTCGTCGTCATCCTGCTCGGCACGAACGACACGAAGCGGTACTTCGCCCGGGAGCCGTTCGACATCGCCGTGGGCCTGGCCGACCTCCTCGGCGCGGTGGCCGGCTCGGCCGGCGGCGTCGGCACGGCCTACCCCGCCCCCGCAGCCCTCGTCGTCGCGCCCCCACCGTTGGGCGAGCTGTCCGACCCGTGGCACCGCGAGGTCTTCCGCGGCGGCAAGGCCAAGACCGAGGCGCTGCCCGCGCTCTACGCCGGCGTGGCGGGGACCTTCGGCGCGGCCTTCCTCGACGCCGGCGAGGTCACCTCGACCGACGGCGTCGACGGGGTGCACTTCACCCCGGAGAACAACGTCGCGCTCGGGCGGGCCATCGCCGAGCGCGTCGCGGCCCTGCTCGCCTAGCGCGTCGCAGCCGGGCCCGCCGAGCGCGTCGCGCCTCCCATCGGCGCGACCGCTGCCGGGTGGCCCCGGCGCAGGGGTCGTCGGCGAGGTCGCCCGGCCCCGGCGGTTAACTCCACGCCAGCGCGGTCGATCGACACCGACAGGGACCGATGGCAGGCCAGGTGATGGCGGGCGGCGCGGGCGGCTTGGGCAGCAGCCACCGGGGCGAGGGCCGAGGACGAGGACGATGATGCGCACGCAGTTTCCGTGGACGAGCTACGCCCCGCAGATCCTCGAGGCGGTCACGTCCCCCGTCGTCGTCACCGACCGGTCGGGGCGGATCGTCTACGTCAACGCCGCCTTCACCCGCGTGACCGGCTACACCGCCGAGGAGGCGATCGGCGACAACCCGCGCCTGCTGGCGTCCGGTGCGCACGACGAGGCCTTCTACGCCGAGATGTGGGCGACGATCCTCGCCGGTCGGACGTGGCACGGCGAGGTCGTCAACCGGCGCAAGTCCGGCGAGCGCTACACCGACCGGCAGACGATCACGCCGCTCTACGACGAGGACGGGCGGATCAGTCATTTCCTCGCGGTCAAGACCGACGTCGTCGAGCAGCTCCAGCTCCTCGCCGCGACCTCGCCGGTCGGGGTGTTCCACGCCGACACCGCGGGTCGCTGGACCTACGCGAGCAGGCACGCCGCGACGCTTGCCGGGCGCCCCTTCGAGGAGCTCGTCGGTGATGGCTGGCGCGCCGCGGTGCACGAGCGCGATCGGGGCGAGGCCGAGCGCAGTTGGGACGCGCTCGTCGCCGGCCGCCAGGACGAGGCGTCGATGCTCCTGCGCATGGGCGCCGAAGGCGAGTCGACGTGGGTGCAGCTGCGCGCGGTGCGGCGGCGGGTGGTCGGGGGCGAGGCGGCCTTCGACGACATCGTCGGCTCCCTCGAGGCCGTCGACGAGCTCGTCGCCGCGCGCGAGCGCCTCGCCGAGCGCGAGCAGGAGCTGCGGGCGATCTTCGCCGCCGCCCCCGACGGCCTGCTCACCCTCGGCGAGGACGGTCGGGTGACGAGCGCCAACGAGGTCGCCTGCGAGCTCTTCGGCTACGGACGCGACGAGCTCATCGGCTGCGAGAGCGCGACGCTGCTCGCCGAGGTCGCCGAGGGCGAGGACGGCCGTGACCGTCTCGCCCCGACGCGACCGGCGGTGGACGAGGCTCCCACGGCCGCGCACGGCGAGGCCACGCGCGAGGCCACGGCCCTGCACCGCGACGGTCGACGGATCCCCGTGGAGCTGTCCGTGGCCACCGCCGCGGTGTCGCGCGGAGAGCTGACCGTCGTCAGCGTCCGCGACATCACCGCACGCAAGGTGCACGAGGAGCGGCTCGCGTTCCAGGCCCTGCACGACCCCTTGACGGGGCTCGCGAACCGGGCGCTGCTCGACGACCGCCTCGAGCAGATGCTGCGCGCCAGCGAGCGCACCGGCGAGGTCTTCGCCGTCCACCTCCTCGACCTCGACGGCTTCAAGGCCGTCAACGACACCCGTGGGCACGCGGTCGGCGATGCGCTGCTCGTCGAGGTCGCCGAGCGTCTCACGAGGACGGTGCGCGCCGCTGACACGATCGCCCGCCTCGGCGGCGACGAGTTCGTCGTGCTCACCGGGGCGATCTCCTCGCCCGACGACGCCGACCTGCTCGCCAACCGCCTCGTCGGGGTGCTCGAGCGCGCGTTCGCCGACGCGGCGGCGCCGGTGACCGCGAGCCTCGGCACCGTGGCGGTCTCGGCCACCGACTGCACCGCCGCGGAGGTCCTGCGCCGCGCCGACGCCGCGATGTACGAGGCGAAGGCCTCCGGGCGCAACCGCGCGGTCGTCGACCGGGCCCTGCTCAGCGTGCCCGCGGCGCTGCGCTGAGGCCCCCGGCGCGGGGGACGGCCGGGCGATCGCGCGGCCGATGCCCTAGCGTGCCAGCCACGACGGCTGCGCGACGCAGCCCCCGGTCGAGACGGGGCCAGGGGCGCCACCCCGGGGACGCGGAAGGGGCCCGATGAGCGAGATCCTCGCCACCGACGAGGTCTCGGTGGGGCTCATGGCGATGGCGTTCGCCGGTGGCCTCGCGCTCTTCCTCCACGGCATGGACGGGGTGACCGCCGGTCTCAAGGGGCTGGCCGGCACGCGCCTGAGCGACGTGCTCGCCCGGCTGTCGTCGAACCGCTTCGCCGGCCTGGGCACCGGGATGCTGCTCACCGCCACGATCCAGTCCTCGACGGTGACGATGGTCCTCGTCATCGGCTTCCTGTCCTCGGGGCTGCTCACGCTGACCCAGTCGGTGGGGGTCATCATCGGCGCGAACGTCGGCACGACGATCACCGCGCAGATCATCGCCTTCGACGTCGTGCGCTACGCCCTCGGCATGGTCGCCGTCGGGGTGGTCGCGCAGTTCGGCAGCCGCGGGGGCCGCGTCCGCGAGCTCGGCCGTGCCCTCACCGGCCTCGGGATCCTCTTCCTCGGCATGGGCTTCATGCAGGAGGCCGTCGCGCCGCTGCGCGACTCCGAGCCGTTCCTCGAGCTCATGGCCGCCGATCGCGGCCCGCTGCCAGGGCTGCTCATCGGCGCGGGGTTCACCGCGCTCATCCAGTCCTCCTCGGCGACGATCGGCATCGTCATCGTCATGGCCAGCCAGGGTCTCGTGCCGCTCGAGACGGGCATCGCCATCGCCCTCGGCGCCTCGCTCGGCACCGCGGTGACGACGATGATCGCGACGATCGGCCGCCCGCCGGTCGCCCTGCGCGCCGGGCTCGTCCACGTCGTCTTCAACGTCGTCGGCGTCGGAGTCATGCTCCTGCTCGTCGGCCCGCTCGCCGACCTCGCCGCGCTCGTGTCGCCGTCGGCCGAGGGGCTCGAGGGCCAGGCCCGCCTCGCCGCGGAGGCCCCGCGGCAGATCGCCAACGCCTACACCCTGGCCAAGGCCGGCATGGTCGTCGGCTTCCTCGGCTTCACCCGACAGCTGGCCGGGCTCGTCGAGCGGATCGTGCCGGTGCGGCCCTCCGAGCAGCGCGCCGAGCCCCGCTACCTCGACGAGGGCGTCCTCAACGCGCCCTCCGTCGCGCTCGACCTCGCCCACCGCGAGGTCGCCCGCCTCGGGCAGCACGCCCTCGACCTCGTCGAGCGCAGCGTCCCGACGGTGCTGACCGGCTCACGGCGCGAGCTCGCGGCGCTCGCCGACGCCGACGACGAGATCGACCGCCTCTACGAGGCGATCCTGCAGTACCTCCGGGCGATCGACGACGAGGCGCTCTCCGAGGAGCAAGGCGAGCGGCTCACGCGGCTCATGCGCATCGCGAGCAACTACGAGCTCGTCGGCGACATCGTCCAGCACGAGCTCGTGCGCATCGGCATCCGCCGCCTCGACGACGGCGTGCCGCTCAGCGACGAGAGCCTGCGCGTGGTCAGCGACTTCCACCGCACGATGACCGATCTCTTCGCGCTCGCCCAGCGGGCGTTCGCCGAGGAGGACCCCGCTGCGGCGGCACAGGTGCTCGACGCCAAGCCCGAGGTCAACGAGCTGCTCGACGAGGTCGCCGCCCACCAGGCCACCCGTCTTGGCGCCGACGCCCCCAAGCGGGTCGCGGCCTACACCCGCGGCACCGAGACGATCGAGCAGCTACGCCGCGTCTACACCTTCGCCAAGCGCATCGCCCGTGCGGTCCCCACCGAGGGCTCCTGAGGCGACCCCCGGTGGCGGGCGCGTTCGTGCTTGACCCCGCCGGGGGCGCCTGCGACGTTGCGGAGACCAGCGGCGCGGTCGCGGTCGCGACGCCTTTGCCCCACCGCAGGGCGACGGGTCGCTGGCTGGGAGCGCGTGTCGAGTGAGGAGGCGGCTCATGCGGGTGCTGGCCATCGACCAGGGCACGTCGGGCACGAAGGCCCTCGTCGTCGATCCCGAGCAGGGCGTCGTGGCGATCGCCGAGCAGGAGGTCCGGCCGGTCTACCTCGGCGGCGGCGCCGTCGAGCAGGACCCCGAGGCGCTGCTCGCCTCGGTGCTCGAGGCCGGCGGCCGGGCCGTGGCCGAGGCGGGCGGGGGCATCGAGGCCGTCGCCCTCGCCAACCAGGGCGAGACCGTGCTCGCCTGGGACCCCGACACCGGCGCGCCGCACTCCCAGGCGATCGTGTGGCAGGACAGCCGGGCCGAGGAGATCTGCGCGCCGCTGCGCGCCGAGCACGGCGAGGAGGTCGCCCGCCGCAGCGGCCTCGTCCTCGACCCCTACTTCTCCGCGCCCAAGCTCGCCTGGGTCCGCCGCCACCTCAGCGGCGAGGGCGTCGTCACGACCACCGACAGCTGGCTCGTCCACGCGCTGACCGGCGCGTTCGTCACCGACGTCGCCACGGCCAGCCGCTCGCTCGTCCTCGACCTCGACGAGGGGGTCTGGGACGACCACCTCCTCGGCGTCTTCGGCCTCGACGACGAGGCGCTGCCGCGCATCGTCGCCTGCGACGAGGTCGTCGGCGAGACCGAGGCCTTCGGTGGGCAGGTCCCCGTCGGTGGGCTCATCGTCGACCAGCCCGCCGCGCTCGTCGCCGAGGGCTGTCTCGACGCGGGCTCGGCGAAGTGCACCTACGGCACCGGGGCGTTCCTGCTCGGCAACACCGGGACCGACGCGGTGCGCTCGGAGGTGGGCCTGACGACCTCGGTGGCCTGGCGCGCCCGCGGCGAGACGCGCTACTACCTCGACGGCCAGGTCTACACCGCCGCCTCGGCGGTGCGCTGGCTCACCGACCTCGGGGTCATCGGCGGGCCGGCCGACCTCGACCGCCTCGCCGCCGACGACAGCGCCGGGGCGTTGTTCGTGCCCGGTCTCGCCGGGCTCGCCGCGCCGTGGTGGCGGCCCGACGCGACCGGGGCGCTGCTCGGCCTCACGCTGTCGACCGAGGGGCCCCAGCTCGTGCGTGCCGTCCTCGAGGGCATCGCCGCGCAGATCGCCGACCTCGCCCACACCATCGCCGGTGACCTCGGCCGGCCGATCGAGCGGCTGCGCGTCGACGGTGGGCTCACGCAGTCGCGGGCCCTCATGCAGGCCCAGGCCGACCTCCTGCAGGCGCCCGTCGACGTCTACCCCTCGCCGCACGCCACCGCCCTCGGCGTCGCCGCGCTCGGCCGGCTCGCCCTCGACGAGGGGCTCTCCCTCGCCGGGGCCATCGACGACTGGACGCCGTCGCAGACCTACGAGCCCCAGCGCTCCGCCGAGCAGGCCGCCGAGCTGCTCGGCCGGTGGCGGCAGGGCGTGGAGATGACGCTGGCCCAGGGCGGGGCGTGATGGCCGGCACC
>JAWOAS010000036.1:0-4049 GCA_046498405.1 Egibacteraceae bacterium | reverse complement strand
GCAATGTACCCGGGCTTACTGATCAGATTTATCAGGGCGAAGCCGGTCACCGACTTGCCCGCACCTGACTCCCCCACACCGGCGATTGGCGACTCACGGCACCCCCACCGCACCGATCCGCCAATCCCGCGCGTGCCGGGCCTCACCGGCGTGGACTCGGCGCGCTGCGAGCTCGGTCGGGACCCGCAGGGCCGCGACCTCCGCCCTCGGCAGGGCGGCCCTCGAGGACCCGCCGCAGATGCGCCTCGAGCTCGTGCGCCCGCTCCTCGAGGTCGCGCTCACCGACGCGCTCGACCACCCAGCCCGATGCCCTGGCCTCACGGTCGCGCCAGGCGTCGTCGTGCTGGTCGGCCGGGCCTCCGTGGAAGCGGACGCTGTCGACCTCGAGTGCGACGCGCTCGGGCAGGAACACGATGTCGAACCGGACGACACGGCCCGAGGCCAGGCGCGTCTCGTAGGTGCCCGGCTCGGGGCGCAGCCCGCGAGCGGCGAGCCACCGACGCACCCTGCGCTCGAGACCGGAGTCGGTCGGCCCGTCGCGGTCGAGCCTGGCGAGCACCCGGCGCAGCCCCCGCACGCCCGGGATGCCGGCATGATCGGCGACGTAGGCGTGCAGCTCGTCGATCGTGACATGGCGAGCCTGCACCGCGCGGGCGGCGAGCTCCTCGAGCTCGGCGACGGCGGCGACCTTCGCGACGTCGAGGAGGGTCCGTGGCACCGCGGTGAGGGGGATCGCCGCGACCACCGCGCGGTCCTCGGCGCTCAAGGCGACGCGCATCGCCGTGACCCCGGCGAGCTCCGGCCGCGGCCCACCGCCCGGGACGACAAGCCGGATCGGCCAGTCGCGCCCGGTCGTCAGCCCCCAACAGTGCGCCGCGCTGCGCCCGGCGACGAGGGCCGCCGGGCCAGCCGCGCTCGCGGCCGCGAGGCAGCGGGAGGCGTAGGTGGTCAACCCGGCGAGCCCGACCACCCCTGGCTGCAGCGCGAGCCCGCCCGAGGCGAGCACCCGGGTGCGCAGGCTGCGCCACGTCACCCCGAGCGCCTCGGCGTCGGTGATCGTGAGCACGCCGTGACGGCGGCTGGCCCGCAGGTTCGCTCGACGCCACACCGAGGAGTCCATCGCCGCGACGATGCCCCGCCAGGGCAACCGCGGGCGCGGATCCAGCGTCGAGAGCTGTGGATGGTCGCGCCACGGCGTGTGGCGGCCGGGGCGGGAGCGGGGCGGCCGAGGTCACCGGGCGCCGGGCGACGCACGCGACACACGCGACGAGTGGCGACTCCGCGCATCCACACGACCCCGATCCGCCACTCGGCGGCGAGGGCAGGCTCATGAGCCGCCGAGGTCGCGGCGCGGCGTGCGGAGGAAGCGCTAGGCGACGGCCTCGAGGACGGTGTCGGGGATGTCGAAGTTCGCATAGACGTTCTGCACGTCGTCGCAGTCCTCGAGCGCGTCGATGAGGCGCAGCACCTGCTTGGCGCGGCCCTCGTCCTCGACGGGCACGTTGACGCTCGGCAGCATCGTCACCTCGGAGGACTGCACCGGCACGCCGGCGTCCTCGAGGGCGCGGCGGACGTCCTGGAGGTCCGAGGCGTCGGTCTTCACCGTGATCGTCTCGGCGTCGACCTCGACGTCCTCGATGCCGGCGTCGATCGCCGCGGCGAGGACGTCGTCCTCGCCGGCCTCGGCGGCCGAGACGACGATCACCCCGGTGCGGGAGAAGAGGTAGCCGACCGAGCCGGCGTCGGCAAGGGAGCCGCCGTTCTTGTTGAAGGCGCTGCGGACGTCATTGGCGGCGCGGTTGCGGTTGTCGGTGAGGCACTCGACGTAGACCGCGACGCCGCCTGGGGCGTAGCCCTCGTAGAAGACCTGCTCGTACTCGACGGCACCGGACTCCTTACCGGCCGCGCGCTTGAGCGCACGATCGATGTTGTCCTTCGGCACGGAGTTGTCACGGGCCTTCTGGATCGCCGTCGCCAGCGTCGGGTTGGCCTCGGGGTCGGGGCCACCCTCCTTGGCCGCGGCCTCGATCGCGCGGATGAGCCGGGCGAAGAGCTTGCCGCGCTTGGCATCGAGCGCGCCCTTCTTGCGCTTGATCGTTGACCACTTGCTGTGACCGGACACGGCCCCTCCTAGAGACGGCTGCGCTCGCGCACGGTAGCCGCGAAGAGGCGGTGCAGCCCAGCCTCGCCGGCGAGCTCGGGATGGAACGCCGAAGCCAGCAGCGGCCCCTGACGCGCGACAACGACTCTAGCACCGAGGGGGGTGTCGACCCGGGCGAGGACCTCGACGTCGGCGCCGACCTCCTCGATCCACGGCGCGCGAATGAAGACCGCGTGCATCGTCCCCTCGACGCCCTCGACGGCGAGGTCGGTCTCGAAGCTCGCGACCTGCCGCCCGAAGGCGTTGCGCCGCACGACGGTGTCCATCCCGCCGAGCAGCGGCTGGGGGCTCGGGCGACCATCGTGGGTGAGCGCCTCGCGGGCGAGCAGGATCGCCCCAGCGCAGGTGCCGAGCACCGGCAGGCCGTCGGCGATGCGCTCGCGCAGTGGCGCGGTCAGGCCCTTGAGGTCGAGGAGCTTGCCGATCGTCGTCGACTCACCACCCGGCAGGATGAGCCCGTCGAGCGCCTCGAGGTCGGCGACGGCGCGGACCGTGCTGCCCGTCGCGCCGGCCTCGGTGAGCAGGCGAAGGTGCTCGAGCACGTCGCCCTGCAGGGCGAGGACGCCGATACGGGGGCCATTGCCCGTCCGGCGCCCGGCGTGCGGGCCGCGGTCGTCGAGCAGGGCCTCGCCGGGCACACGGGTTCGTGGCGTCGTCATCACCGGGCAAGCGTAGCGACCGGGCTGCCGGTGACCGTGGGCGTCGCGAGGCACGCCCCGGTGGAGCACCGGGGGGATCTAGTCGCCGGCGCCACCGCGTACGCGCGGGCCGGCGTGCTCGGGTGGGCCGGCGTGCTCGGGCGGGCCGCGACGCTCATCGGCTCCCTCGGCCGCGTCACCGCCCGCGTGCTCGGGTGGGCCGGCGTGCGCAGGCGGCCCCGCGTCCTCGGGCGGCCCGGCGTGCGCAGGCGGCCCCGCATCCTCAGGCGGCCCGGCGTCCTCAGGCGGCCCGGCGTCCTCAGGCGGCCCCGCATCCTCAGGCGGCCCCGCATCCTCAGGCGGCCCCGCATCCTCAGGCGGCCCCGCCGGTACGCGCTCAGCGAGGTGCGCACGCAGCTCGACGACGAGCGGCGGCGGCCCCAGCGCCCACGCCAGGCCGGGCGCGCGATTCGGAGCGTCCGCCCACCGCGGCGGGCCCTCGTCCTCGCCGACTGCGCGGTCGGGAGCGTCCCCCTCGTCAGCGACCGCAGGGAGCACGAGCCCCGCGCCGAGGACGAGTGTGAGCAGGACCACGCCGGTGAGCCGTCGACCTCGACGCTGCATCATCGCCTCCTGGCTTCGCTGCGGGCCGACGACCTGCCCGACGCCCGGCGCGGGCGTCGAGGCGACGCCTCCCCTCATGTCATCGTCATCCCAGGCCGGACCTTGAGCCGTGCGCGGACCCAGCACCGTCGCCGAGGATGCCAGGAGCCTGCGCTCACCGTCGTCGCCCGGGGTGGCCCCGCCGGGGGCGCGACTCGTCGCCGCCGGCGCTGACCGGACCCCGAGGCCCCGGTCGTCGTCGGCGGCGCCGGGCGACGCGCGGCTACCAGCCGCGGCCGGCGAGCCGCTCGCCGTGCTCGAGCCCGTCGACGTTGCGGCCGACCATGGCCTCTCCGAGGTCGCGGCTGACCTTGGCGACGACGTCGGGGTCGTCGTAGGAGGTCGTCGCCGCGACGATCGCGCGGGCACGGCGCGCGGGGTCGCCGGACTTGAAGATCCCCGAGCCGACGAAGACGCCGTCGGCGCCGAGCTGCATCATGAACGCCGCGTCGGCGGGCGTGGCGACCCCACCGGCGGTGAAGAGCACGACCGGCAGGCGCCCGAGCTCGGCGACCTCCTCGATGAGGTCGATCGGCGCGCGGTGCTCCTTGGCTGCGGCGTAGCGCTCCTCGGGGGCGAGGGTGGCG
>JAWOAS010000153.1:0-3264 GCA_046498405.1 Egibacteraceae bacterium | reverse complement strand
AGGTCGGGGTGGAAGTAGACGGTGCCCCCGGCGGCGCGGATGCGGTGGTTGAGCTCGGCGTCCTGCGCGCGCACGAGGGAGGGGTCGTAGAGGCCGACGCGCTCGAGGGCGTCACGGCGGAACACCCCGAGGTAGACGGTGTCGACCGGCCCGGGCGGCCCGCCGGTGTGGAAGCGCGCGTCGCCGGTGCCGAACCGCGAGGTCATCGCCGTGGCGACCGCCCGGGTGAACGGGGTGTCACCGACGGCGGCCATGACCCCGCCGACGTTGTCGGCGCCGGTCTCGGCGAGCAGCTCGACGGCGCGGGCGACGTAGTCGGCAGGAAGGACGGCGTGGCCGTCGACGCGCACGACCACCTGTCCGGAGGTCGCGGTGATCGCGGCGTTGAGGCCCGCCGGCGTCGTGCCCTCGGGGTTGGCCACGACCCGGACCCTCGGGTCGGCGGCGAGGTCGGCGGCGAGCCGCTCGGTGCCGTCGCCCGACGGGCCGACGGCGAGGCAGACCTCGAGCGGCCCGCCGTAGCGCTGGGCGAGGACCGCCCCGACGGACTCGGCGAGGTGGGCGGCCTCGTCGCGCACCGGCATGACGACCGCCACCGAGGGGGTCGCGCCGAGGGGTGGGCGGGACGCCATCGGTCTAGAACCCGCAGGAGGGCGGGGGCTCCTGCGCGCCGACGTAGTCCTCGTCGCTGAGGGGTGGCGGGGCCTCGACGCGCTCACCGCCGCCTGCGCCCTCGTCGTCCTCGGCCCCGGCGTCGTCGTCGTCCTCGGCCCCGGCGTCGCCGCCCTCGGCGCCCTGCCCGTCATCGCCAGGGTCGTCACCCTCGCCCTCGGCGACCTGCCCGCCGTCGTCTTCGGCCGGCGGGGCCACGAAGGCGGGGTCGGCCTCGCCGCCGATGAGCAGCTCGATGTCCTCGAGACCCTCGATCGGGAAGGCCTCGATGTCGGGCAGGTAGGAGGCGAGCAGCTCGGCCTCGGCGGTCAGGTGCGGCGGGTGGCGGACCTCACCGGCGCCGCGCACCGTCGCGTCGGCGTTGTCGACGGCGGTGACGGCGAAGCCCTCCGCGCCGAGGGCCTCGCTGAAGGAGGCGGCGAGGCCGTCCACGTTGCTCGTGTTGAGCACGGCGAAGGACGGCACGTCGGCGACCTCGACCTCGGGCTGCTCGGGCTCGGGGTCCTCGTCGTCGTCGGCGACGGTGAGCCCGCCGCTCTCGAAGGCACGGTAGAGCTGCCGGGCTTGCGACTCGTACGGGATCTCGTAGGCGACCTCGTCCATCATCTGGAACTCCGCCGGCACGGTGCGCGCGACGACGTGGTCGCCGCCGAGGTCGCGGAGGCTGAAGGCGATGCGGCGCATCTTGTCGAGCGTGAGGTTCTGGTCGGTGGTCACCGCGCTGGCGGCGGTCTCGACGAGGGAGAGCATCCGCGGCAGGTTGAGCACCGTCGACAGGCTCGAGGCCTCCTCGACGAGCTGGGTGATGAAGCGCTGCTGGCGGGCGATGCGCCCGTAGTCCGAGTCGTACTTGCGGGTGCGCACGAAGCCGAGGGCCTCGACGCCGCTGAGCTCGTGGCAGCCGGCCTCGAGGTGGAGGTTGGCGCGCCAGTCGTCGACGTCGTGCTCGAGGTAGACCCCGACACCGTCGACGACGTCGACGACGTCCATGAACCCGGCGAAGTCGACCTCGACGTAGTGGTCGATCTCGATGCCGGACATGTCGCCGATCGTCTGCACGAGGCAGGAGGGCCCGCCGATGCCCTGGAGCTCGCCGATGTGGTAGGCGGCGTTGATCTTGCCCTGCGTGCCATCGCACCGGGTCACGAGGAGGTCGCGGGGGAACGACAGCAGGTGGACCTCGTCGCTGGTCGGGTCGACGCGCAGGAGCATGATCGTGTCGGTGCGGTCGCCGTCCTCGTCGCCGGTGCCGAGCTCGGACTGCTCCTCGGAGCTCAGGTTGTCGCGGCGGTCCGAGCCGACGACGAGGACGTGGAGGACGTCGGTGACCTCCTCGACGTCGACCTCGTCCTCGTCCTCCTCGTCACCCTCCTCCTCGTCACCCTCCTCCTCGGCTGGCTCCTCGTCGGCGTCCCGGATGCCCTCGACGTCGGTGGTCTCGAGGCTGCGCTGGCCCGCGAGCAGGAGCGCGCCGGCGGTGGCGGCCATGCCGACACCGAAGACGAGCAGGCCGGCGAGGGCGACGAGTCCGACGCGCCCGACGGTCCGGCGGCGGCCGGCGGTGGCGTGGCGCCCCCGCTTGGCGTTGCGCCCCCCACGCGGGCCCGCGGGCGTGACGCGGTGGGGCCGACCCCCTGACGGGGGGCCGCCCGGAGGTGGGGGCGGGGGAGATGGCACCGGGTGGTGGCTCCGCTGGGTGATCCGCGTCGTGTCCGGCCGTGACCGCACCGCACAGGCCCGCGTGGCCTGCGGGGGCGCGCCACGGGGACCACGCCACGGTGGGGTCGGAGCGTGACCTTAGCACTTCCGGCGTCCGCCTCCGTTCCTCCCCACTGGCCGATCGCCTACCCTGGAGCCACGTTGGCGGCCAGCGATCGGCGGGGGTGGGGGCATGGGCTCACAGGCGGACGGGCCGGCGCCGGCGTCGGCTCGGGAGGTGCTGTCGGCCGCGCGGGCCCGGGGCGGGGACCGCCCGTATCTCACGTACCGTGACGTCGTGAGCGGAGAGCGCACCGAGCTCGGGTACGCGACGTTCGAGAACTGGGCGAGCAAGGCCGCCGACGCCCTCGCCGAGGAGGGCGTCGAGCCCGGCGACGTCGTCGCCGTGGCCACCGCGGGGCACTGGAGCGGCCTCGTGGCGACCTGGGCCTGCGGGCTGCTCGGCGCCGCCGCGCGCCTCGTCGACGGCGCGGGGCTGCCACCGCGGCCGCGCAGCGCCCGCCTCGCGGTCACCCACGAGCACGCCGCGGCGGGCACCGGGCAGGCCGGGACCGAGCTGCTCGTCGGCGACGGCCTCGGCGGCCGTCCCGCCGGCGACGGCGAGGCCTTCGTCGACGTCGCGCTGTCGGGCAGCGACGTCTACGACGACCCCGCGGTCGGCCTCTGCGCCAGCAGGCGATCGGGGGTGACCCCGAGCACGTCCGCCAATTGTGTAACCGTGACCTGCGACATTGAAACTCCTCGATGACTTCTATTTGCTTACCAATGGAATTGACTGCATCATGGCATAAACCTCTTCACATTTGGTGTGGAACGATTTGAATCCATGATCTTTCTCCCATTCAACACGTTCTTCTTGACTCATATTCATTA
>JAWOAS010000166.1:0-11039 GCA_046498405.1 Egibacteraceae bacterium | reverse complement strand
TGGCCCCTGGCCGAGGAGGTCACCGCCGATCTCGTCTACGTCCGCCTGCACGGCCCCGACGAGCTCTACGCCAGCGCCTACGACGAGGAGGCGCTCAGCGGTTGGGCGGAGCGGCTGCGGCGCTGGCGCGACGGCGGGCAGCCCGCGGACGCCGCGACGATCACCGACCGGCCCCCGCCGGCGCCGGAGGGCCGCGAGGTCGACGTCTGCTTCAACAACGACGCCGACGGCCACGCGCCCCGCCAGGCGGCGCGCCTGCGCGAGCTCCTCGGCGGGGGCTGACGACCGCCCCCGCCGAGGGTGCCGGGGCCATGGTCCCGTGGCGCGTGAGCCGGAGGGCCTGGGACGGGGGAGAGCCGGCGGCGATGCTGGCGTGCGGGCAGGCCCCGCGCGACCACGCCACCCGGCCGCCCCGATCGCCCGCACCGCCCGCAGACGAGCGGGCCCGTCGCGACGGTGAGGAGTCCGAGCCGTGGACGTCCTGGGAGACGAGGTGCCGCTGGCGCTACTCATCGTCGGGGCGGTCGCCGTGCTCGGGATGCTCGCCGCCCTCGTCGACCTCCTCCGCCGGGACGTGCGCCACCTGCCGAAGTGGGCGTGGGCGCTCGTGATCGTCCTCGTGAGCTTCCCCCTCGGGGCGTTGCTCTACCTCGTCCTCGGTCGTGTCCCGCCGGGGCAGGCGCCTGCGGCCGACGACGCGCCGGCCACCGCCGCGGCCGCCGACGCACGGCCGCTGCGCCTCGAGGAGGGGCAGGTCGCGCGAGCGGTCGAGCACCGTGAGCTCGCCGTGGCCACGCGCGGGCTCGGCAAGGCCTACGGCGGCACCGTCGCGCTCGAGGCCGTCGACCTCGCGGTCCCGCGCGGGGTGATCTACGGGCTCATCGGCCCCAACGGGGCGGGCAAGACGACGATGCTGTCGCTCCTCGCCGGCCTGCGCCGGCCGACGTCGGGCAGCATCGAGCTCGCCGTGCCCCGCGCCGCGCTCGGCGTCCTCGTCGACACCCCGCAGTTCGAGCCGTGGCTTTCCGCCTGGGAGGTCGTCGACCTCTCCCGGCATCTCACCGCCCCGGGGATGGACCGGGCCCGCGTCGGTGAGGTCCTCGGCGAGGTCGGCCTCGGCGAGGCCGCAGACCGCCGCGTCGGGGGGTTCTCCCGCGGCATGCTCCAGCGCCTCGGTCTCGCCGCCTGCCTCGTCGGCGACCCCGAGGTGCTCCTGCTCGACGAGCCGTCCTCGGCGCTCGACCCCTCCGGGCGTCGCGAGGTCCTCGACCTCGTCGGCCGGCTCGCCCACACCAAGACCGTCGTCCTGTCCACCCACATCCTCTCCGACGTCCAGCAGGTCGCCGACGTCGTCGGCGTCATCGACGAGGGGCGGCTGCGCTTCCAGGGGCCGCTGACCGACCTGCTCGCCCGGACCAGCGCCGTCTACTCCCTGCAGGTGCGCCCACCCGCCGACGGCCTCGTCGTGGCGCTGGCGACCCAGCCCTGGGTCGACGACGCCGTCGAGCAGGCCCCGGGGCGCATCCGCCTCGTCGTCTCCGATGCCGCCGCCGCAGAGGCGACGATCCCTCACCTCCTCGCCGAGCGGGACGCCCAGCTCGTGGCCTTCAACCCCGCCACCGACCTCGAGACCGCGTTCCTGGAGCTGACCACATGAGCGCTCCCACTGCGGCAGACCGCCGGCCCCCGATGACGCTGTGGCGGCTCGAGCGCGCCCGGCTCGTGCGCACCCACCGGTGGCTCCTCCTCGCCGGGGTCTACGCCTTCCTCGGGGTCCTCGGCGCAGTCGGCGCCCGCTACCTCAACGAGATCATCGAGCGCTTCGGCGGCGAGATGACGGTCGTCGCGCCCGAGCCGCAGCCCGTCGACGGGCTCATCCAGTTCGTGAGCAACGGCACCCAGCTCGGGATCCTCGCGGTCGTCGTCGTCGCGGCCGCGGCGCTGACCCTCGACGCCAAGCCCGAGCTCGCCGCGTTCCTGCGCACGAAGGTCTCGCGCCCCGTCGTGCTGCTGCTGCCGGCCTACGTCGTCACGCTGCTCGCGTCGGTCGCCGCGCTCGCCCTCGGCACCGGGGTCACCTGGGTGCTCACCGAGGCCCTCATCGGGCCGCTGCCCGCCGGGCCGGTGCTCCTCGGCACGCTGCTCGGCGCGGTGTTCCTCGCCTTCGTCCTCGCCGTCGTCGCCTTCGTGGCGGGCTTCACCCGCAGCCAAGCGGCCACGGTGCTCGGCGCGCTCGGCGCGCTGCTGCTGCTGCCCGCCGTCGGCGTCGTCGACGCGGTCGCGGTGTGGATGCCGAGCCGGTTGGCCACCGCGGTCATCGCACTCGTCGAGGGCGAGCCCGCCAGCGCGTTCCTGCGCTCGACGGGCGTGAGCCTCGCGGCCACCGCGGCGCTGCTCGCCCTCGCCGCGCGCCGCCTCGGCCAGCGGGAGCTCTAGACCGCCGGGGGCCGCCGGCGCCGGCGCAGAGGAGCTCTTCGTGGCCACGCTCGAGACCCTGGGACTCGCGGTCACCCCGCTCGAGGAGCCGCTTTCCTACCCCGGCCGCCACGCCGGGGGATCCTTCCTGCTCGTCGACGACCGCCTCATCACCCTCGGCGAGGCGCGGGGCCAGCCCATCGTCGCGGCGGGCGAGGACGCGGTCTGCGCCGCCCGCCTGGCGGGCGCCGGGGACCTCGACGCCGCGCTGTCGTCGCTGCACGCCACGCCGCTGCGGGCTCGCGCGCCGATGGTCGCCGTTGGCTCGAACGCCGCGCCCGCGCAACTGCGGGCCAAGCTCCTCAGGTGGGGAGCGCCGGTCGTGGTCCCGGCGCTGCAGGCACGGGTCGCCGGGCTCGGCGTCGGCCACTCCGCGCACGTGGCCCGGGCCGGCTACGTCCCCGCGGCGCCCTTCGCCGACCGGGCCGCTCGCGCCCGGCTCCTCGTGCTGTGGCTCGACGAGGCGCAGCGGCGGGCCGTCGACGAGACCGAGCCGAGCTACGTCCGCCAGCCCCTGCCCAAGGCCTGCACCGTCACCCTGCGCTGCGGCCGCCGCCTGGCCGGCACCGAGCTCTACCGCAGCCGCCACGGCCTGCTCTCGCTCGACGGCGCCGCTCCGGCCCCGCCGATGCCCCAGCGCGCGCTCATCGATCTGCTGCGCCGGCGGCTCGACGTCGACGAGCGGTGGCCGAGCGCCGAGGCCTTCGTGCGCGCCTGCGTCGGCTCACAGAGCCTGCGCGCGTGGGTGACACGGCGGCTCGGCGAGCTCGGTCTCGTCGCGCCGGATCGCCTGCCCGGGCGAGGGTGAGCCGCCGCGGACGCCCATGGGACCACCGCTGCGGTGCCGAGGCCGGTCCTTGGACCCTGGATCATCGAGGGCCCCCGCCCGTTGACGGTTGAGCCGATCGCCGACGGCCCGCAGACCGCCACCCGGATGCCCTCGGGGCTCGGCACCCTGAGCGGCACGGTCGCCGGGAGGATGCAGCGGGCAGCCCTGGCGCCTGGCACCCTGCGGCCTGGCATCCCGCTCGAGGAGCCCACCGTGTCCCCACCACCCATCGTGCTGCGACCGATCGGCACCGTCGCCTCGGCGCTCGTCGATCCCGACGAGGCGCCACTGCAGGGCGACGAGGGCGCGCCCGAGGCCTGGCTCGTGCTCGACGAGGGGTTCCTCGCGGGCCTCGAGGGCATCGAGCCCGGCGACGACCTCGTCGTGCTCACGTGGCTGCATCTCGCCTCCCGCGAGGTGCTGCAGGTCCATCCGCGCGGGGACGAGGCCAACCCCCTGCGCGGGGTCTTCTCCACCCGCTCGCCGGACCGGCCCAACCCCATCGGCCTGCACCCCGTCGAGGTGCTCGAGGTCCAGGCCAGCCGGCTGCGGGTGGCCGGACTCGAAGCGGTCGACGGCACCCCGGTCCTCGACCTCAAGCCGGCCCGCCCGGGACGGTTCCGCCCCGCCGCGAGGTGAGGTCCCCACCGGGCGGCTACGCGCCCTTGCGCGGTGGCCGTCCCGCGGCGTCGTCCGCCTCGGCGAGGCCAAGGCGGACGAAGAGCAGGGGTCCCAGGCCCGCGACCCAGGCGCCGACCGCGGCGTAGCGCAGCCAGCGGCAGGCGAGCGCGACGGGCTCCTGCCCGTCGGGCAGGAGCGCCCCGAGGCCCTGCCACAGCGCGAGCACGCCGGCGAGACCGACGAGGTAGCGCAGCGCCCGCTGCCACAGCGGCCCGTCGACGCGGAAGCCACCCTTCGAGGCCAGCCACACCGAGCCGAGCCCGATGCCGAAGAGCGCGCCCGCGGGGGTCACCGCGTGGCTCAGCGACATCGGCCAGTGCTCGGCGTCGACGCCGACCCACGATGCCGGCGGCTGCCAGTCGGGCACGGACAGCCGCGCGGCCACGGCGAGGGCGACGAGCCCCAACGACGCGGCCAGCGCCAGCGCCACCGTCGCCTGCGGCGAGCGCGAGGCCAGCCATGACGCCACCGCCGCGCGCCAGCGCACGTACCCGAGCAGCAACGCGGCGCCGAGCGCCCAGCCGGCGGCGAGGTCGCCGGGGTAGTGGACGCCGAGGTGGAGCCGTGAGAGCCCGAGGAGCGCGGCCAGCGCCAGGGCGGCCACCCACGCCCAGCGGCGCCGCAGCTCGGCGGCGAGCGCGCCCCAGACGACGAGCCCGTGCTGGGCGTGCCCCGACGGCGCGCCGAACGTCGTCTCCTCGGCGAGCCCGAGCGACGGGTCGAGGAACGGCGGACGGGGCGTGTGCCCGGCGAGCTTCGCGGCCTCGTTGAGTCCCGTCGACAGCAGGAGCACGACGCCGACCCGCAGGGCCAGCCGCCGGCTCACCGCCCAGTAGAGCAGCGGGAAGCCGAGCACGGCGAACGCCTCGTCACCGAGGAAGGTCACCGCCCGCATCGCCGGGGTCAGCCAGCCCGCGTGGTCCTGCAGCCACGTCGTCAGCGCCACACCGCCGCGTCCGACCGGACCGCCGGCGAGCAGCGGCGCGGCGAGCGCGGCGAGGAGCACGAGGCCGAGCGCGGCGCGCCCCGCCCAGCGCGCCACGCCGGCGCCCGGCCGGGTCGGCCGCGGCGGGTCGCCGTCGTCGGCCTCCGCGCCCCGCACGCGGTCCTAGCCGGTCTCGAGCGGGGCGTCGGGATCGCTGCCCCACTCGACGAGCGAGCCGTCGTAGACCGCCGCGTCGATGCCGACCTCGGCGAGCGCGAGCGCGTCGAGCGAGGCGGCGATGCCCCCGCCGCAGTAGGTGATGACCCGCTGACCATCGGTCACGCCCTCGTCAGCGAAGCGCTGCGACAGCGCCTGACGGTCACGCAGGCAGCCGTGCTCGTCGAGGGTGTCGGTGAGCGGGACGTTGACCGACCCGGGGATCCGCCCGGAGCGCCCGATCGGCAGCGGCTGCTCGCCGCGGAACTGCGCGGGCCAGAGTGCGTTGACGAGCACCGCGTCGGGATCGCCGATGCGGGCGGCGACCTCGTCCTTGCCCGCGAGGAGCTCGGGGCGCCAGCCCGCGGTGAACGACCCTGGCTCGGGGGCGACGGTCTCGGTCGACACGGGGCGTCGCTCGGCGACCCAGCGCTGCCAGCCGCCGTCGAGGACGGCGACGCGGTCGTGGCCGAAGACCCTGAGCATCCACCACAGGCGCGCCGCCCACATGCCCGCGGAGGTGTCGTAGGCCACCACGACCGAGTCGTTGCCCACCCCGTGGCGGGCGATCGCCTCCTCGAACTGCGTCGTCGGTGGGAGCCGGTAGGCGTGGACGCCGTCGGGCAGCCCGGCGTCGCCCTCGGGGTCGGACAACTCGCCGACGAGGTCGGCGAAGGTCGAGCCGGGCACGTGACCGGCCTCGTAGCGCTGCCGGCCCGAGCTCGCCCCCCAGGTCTCGGGGTCGAGCACGACGGTGGCGTCGATGACCCGCAGGCGGGGGTGGCCGAGTCGGGCCTCGAGCCACGCCCCGTCGACGACGTGGCCCGGTGGGACGACCTCCTGGGCGGTGCTCATCGCTCGCTCCTGTCTCCTTGGCGGCGCGCTCTCGCGCCAGCACGGGAGGCAAGGATCGGGCAGGGCGCCACCGTCGGCAGCCGCGGCGGGGTGCCAACCGTGCGTTGCCGCCGGGAGCGTCGCCGTCGCTGGGGGTGACCCATGGCGGCAGACCCCTGGGTGCCCGGCGCGTCCTCCGCCCTCGGCAGGCCCTCGGGCGGGTCTGCGGTCGCCTTGTGGGGCCTAGCGGTCGGCGGGCTCCTCGTGGTTCTCGCGCCCCGTCTCGGAACCCTCGCCGTTCTTCGCGCGCAGGGTGCGCCTGATGAGCTCGAAGAGCGTGAGGATGAAGCCGACGGCGAAGATCACGACAGCGACGAGGAGGATGACGCAGGACAGGCCGACGCAGGTCCAGCCGAAGACCTCGAAGAGTTCCATCGCTCGTGCTCCTTCCCGAAGAGCGACCAACCGTCTCCCGCGTCGCGCGAACCGGCGTGGCCACAGCGCCTCGCGAGCCACGGCCAGCGCCGTGTCGCAGGCTCCGGGGGCCGCGACCGTCGCTCACTCGCTCGGGAAAGCGTCACCCGCGGCCACCCCCGCCCACAGGGACCCTCGGCCCCCCTTGGGCACGCAGGTGGCCCACCGTCTCGACGCCGGCCGCGGCCTCGTGTGCCAGGAGGTCAACCGATCGGATGAGCCAGGAGGAGCCGAACGTCGGAGGGCGCCGACGCTGGCCCCGCGCACGCTGTCCTCGTACGCCACGAACGAGACGAGGAGCGGACATGGACACGGTGGTCGAGGTCGAGGGCCTCGAGAAGCGCTACGGCGACCTCCGCGCCGTCGACGGGGTGAGCCTGTCGGTGGCGCGTGGCGAGGTCTACGGGGTCCTCGGACCCAACGGTGCCGGCAAGACGACGACGGTCGAGTGCATCGCCGGGCTGCGCAGCCCCGACGGCGGGCGGGTGCGCGTCCTCGGCCTCGACCCCGCCGCCGACGCCGCGGGGGTGCGCGCGGTGGTGGGCGTCCAGCTCCAGCAGGCTGCGCTGCCCGACCGCCTGCGCGTCGGCGAGGCCCTGCGGGTCTTCGCCAGCGCCTACGGTCGCCGCGACCAGGTCGACGGCCTGCTGGCCGACTGGGGCCTCGCCGACAAGCGCCGCGCGGCGTTCGCGACGCTGTCGGGCGGGCAGCGCCAGCGGCTCTTCATCGCCCTCGCGCTGCTCGGCGATCCCGAGATCGTCGTGCTCGACGAGCTCACGACCGGGCTCGATCCCGCCGCCCGCCGCGACACCTGGGCGCTCGTGCGCCGCCTGCGCGAGGCCGGCACGACGGTGCTGCTCGTCACCCACGCGATGGACGAGGCCGCGGCGCTGTGCGACCGCCTCGCGGTCATCGTCGGCGGGCGCCTCGCCGCCGCGGGGACCCCCGCCGAGGTCACCGGTGGCCATTCGAGCCTCGAGGAGGCCTACCTCGCCCTCACCGACGCGTCCCTGGAGGTGACCGTCTGATGCGCACCCTCGCCACGATGACCCGCATCGAGATCGCGCTGCTGCTGCGCGAGCCCGCCGCGCTCTTCTTCGTCCTGGCCCTGCCCCTGCTCCTGCTCGCCCTCAACGGCGGATCGGGGGGCAACGAGCCGCAGGCGTTCTTCGGCGGCGTCGGCCTCGTCGACGCCCTCGTGCCCGGGCTGCTGCTGCTCGTGATGTGCACGAGCGGGCTCATGCAGCTGCCCGAGACCCTCGCGGGCTACCGCGAGCGCGGGTTCCTGCGCCGGCTGCGGGTCAGCCCGCTGCGCCCCTGGCAGATCCTCGGGTCACACGCGCTGACCCACCTCGCCGTCGTCGCGCTCGGCCTCGTGCTCGTCGTCGGGCTCGCCACCGCAGCCTTCGACCTCACCCCGCCGGCCTCGTGGCCCGCCGCGGTCGCCGCGCTGGCGGCCAGCGCCGTCATGGTCGTCGCACTGGGCTTCGCCCTCGCCGCGGTCGCGCCGACGACGCGGACGACCCAGGCCGCCGGCGCGGCGATCTACTTCCCGGCGATCTTCCTCTCCGGGGTCGTCATGCCCGCCGAGGTCCTGCCCGACCTCGCCGCACGGGTGAGCCAGGCCCTGCCGTTCACCTACGGCGTCGAGGCGATCCGGGAGGCCTGGACCGCCGGCGGCCTCGATGCCACCGCCTTGGCGGTGCTCGCCGGCACGACGCTGCTCGCCGTCGCCCTCGGGTTGCGCGCGTTCCGCTGGGAGCCCCGATACTCGTGACGATGGTCAAGGCGAACACGACCCCCGCCGAGGAGGTGGCGACCCGCCGCGCCCCCTCGGCGGAGCAGCGGTGGGACTGGCTGTGGGAGGCCCTGGCCGGGGTCACCCTGCTCGTGCCGACGGTCATCGCGCTGGCCACCGCGCCCTCGGCGGCCCACGCCACGGTCACCGCGGCGCTCGCCGTCGGGCTCGCCGCCTGGCACTGGCTGACGGCCCTGCGTCACCCCGCGTGGTCGGAGCGCTGGCCGATGCTGCTGTGGCTCGCGGGCGTGCTCGTGCTGACCTGGGCGCTGCTCGGCCGCCACGAGAGCTACGTCTTCCTCGTCTACGGGCTCTACCCGCAGCTCTTCTCGCGTCTCGGGCGCTGGACGGTGCCCGGGGTCGTCGCGCTCGTCGTCGTGGTCTTCGGGGGCACCGGCCTGCTCACGAGCGAGCCGGTGCCAAGCCAGGTGCTCGGCATCGGCGGGTCGGTGCTGCTGGCCCTGCTCGTCGGCTTCTTCGTCAATGCCCTCGTGCGCCAGACCGCCGCCCGGGAGGAGGCGATGGACGCGCTCGCCGCCACCCGCGCCGAGCTCGCCGAGGCCTCCCGCCGGGCGGGGGTGCTCGCCGAGCGCGAGCGCCTCGCCCGCGACCTCCACGACACGATCGCGCAGGGCTTCACCGGCATCGTCATGCAGCTCGAGGCCGCCGAGCAGGCCCTCGAGGCCGATCGCGGCGCCGCGGCGGCGCACCTCGCGCGCGCCCGCCAGGCCGCCCGCGAGAGCCTCGGGGAGCTGCGCGGCACCGTCCACGCGCTGCGCCCGGGCGACCTCGAGGGCAGCGACCTCGCCGAGGCGCTCGAGCGTCTCGCGCGACGGTGGTCGCGTGACACCGGCGTACCTGCGCCCGCGCTCGTCGACGGCACCCCGCGGCCGCTGCCCGCCGAGGTCGAGGTCGCGCTGCTGCGCACCGCCCAGGAGTGCCTCGCCAACGTCGCCCAGCACGCCCGTGCGGGTCACGCCGCGCTGCGCCTGGCCTACGAGCCCGACCGCGTCGTCGTCACCGTCACCGACGACGGGGTCGGCTTCGAGGGCGGGGCCGGCGCCCGCGGTGGGGCGGGGCTCGCCGGCCTGCGCGAGCGGGTCGCCGCGCTCGGCGGGACGCTCGCCGTCGACAGCGCCCCCGGCGCGGGCACCCGCGTCATCGCCGAGGTGCCGGCGCCATGACCGACGACAGGAGACCGCCGTGACCGTGCGCGTGCTCATCGTCGACGACCATCCCGTCGTGCGCGACGGGCTGCGCGGCATGCTCGCCGCCCAAGCCGACCTCGAGGTGCTTGGTGAGGCCGCCAACGGCCATCAGGCGCTCGCCGCGGTGGCCCGCGAGGCCCCCGACGTCGTGCTCATGGACCTGCGCATGCCCGAGCTCGACGGGGTCGAGGCCACGCGTCGCCTGCGCGACGAGCATCCCGAGGTCGGGGTGCTCGTGCTCACGACCTACGACGACGACGCCGACATCCTCCGCGCCGTCGAGGCCGGCGCGACCGGCTACCTCCTCAAGGACGCCCCGCGCGAGGACCTCTTCGCGGCGGTGCGCGCCGCGGCCCGCGGTGAGACGACCCTCGCGCCGTCGGTGGCCGCCAAGCTCATGCGCGGCCTCGGCCGCGAGCCCGAGGGCGAGGCGCTCACCGCCCGTGAGCGCGAGGTGCTCGCGCTCGTCGCGAAGGGGTCGACGAACCGGGCGATCGCTCGGCAGCTCCACCTCAGTGAGGCCACCGTCAAGACCCACCTCGTCCACGCCTACGCCAAGCTCGGCGTCGACGACCGCACCGCGGCGGTGACCACCGCGCTGCAGCGCGGACTCCTGCGCCTCGACGACTGAGCGCGGCCCGGGGCGGCGGTGGCCCCGTGCCCGGTGGCGCGGCGAGGTCACAGCGGTCTGTCAGAATGCGCCCAGACGTGATGAAGCGCGCTGGCGCGCCCGGCGCGCGACCGACGACGCGGGAAGGCGGCTGTGATGCGCTCGATGCTCTACACGATCGCCCGGATCATGGGGGACGTCAACGCCGTCAAGCGCGGCCGTGTCGGCCAGCGCGTCGCCCGGCGCTACGCCGGGCGCGTCACCGGCCGCGGCCTCGGGCGGCTCTTCCGCTAGCCGCGCGCGGGCCCCCGCGGCGCGGCCCCACCGCCGCGGCGGCCGGCGGGCTCGCGGCGCCGGCGGGACCGGGGCGTCGCAGGGATGTGGCACGGTGGTCGCGCGCCGTCGACCGCGGCCCCGCCGGGGCCAGGGGGGACCGGCGGCGGTCGCATCGGCCGGCGAGCGAGGGGAGTGGTGAGCGTGGAGGAGCAGCGCGAGGTGCTCTCGGTGGGCGAGGCCACCCGCGCGATCAGCGCCGCCCTCGAGTGGCACCTGCCCGCCCAGGTGTGGGTGCGCGGGGAGGTCAACGGTGTGCGCCAGGGCCGGGGCAACACCTACTTCGACCTCGTCGAGACCGACGCCGGCGGCACGACGGTGGCCAAGCTGCCCGTGGCCGTGCTGTCGTGGCAGCGCCGCGGCTTCGACGCCGACCTCGCCGCGGCGGGCCTCGACCTCGAGGGCGGCATGGACGTCCTCGTGTCCGGGCCGGTGACCTTCTGGGGCAAGGGAGGGCAGCTGCGCCTCGAGGCCCTGCGCGTCGACCCCGCCTACACGCTGGGGGTCATCGCCCGTCGCCGCCGCGAGGTCCTCGAGCGCATCGCCGCCGAGGGGCTCACCCGCCACAACGCCCGGCACGCCCTACCGCCGGCCCCGCTGCGCGTCGGCCTCGTCGCCGCTGAGGGCAGCGCCGCCGCCGCCGACGTGCGTCGCCA